>JAEURV010000083.1 GCA_016788465.1 Nitrospira sp.
GTCATGATCTGGAGGAAAGGTAATCGTCAGCCCATGCCCTTCCATATGAACAAGGCAGGGAATTCCACTCGCAGGAAACTCATCGCCGAAATAGAGTGCATTGGGATGAAAGTCGGTCATGGCAAGGTTCTGGATTGATTCACCAACGACGGAATATTCTCGCGCGGATGCTTAAACTGCGCGGCCGACAAGGCCGCAGGCAAGAAACAACCGGAGGCGTGATGGTTTCCACCCTCCCACCCCGAGCCGCCAAGACAGCCCCTTCCTCGCCTGAGGCACGCTGAGGACTGCTTCGAACCGAAAACGAAGTTGGTGGTTAGTTTCAGCATCCGCTATTCGGAAACAGGGATGAACTGTCGTACCCATGCACCGAAGCCGCCGGGATTCCGGCTTTGAATAAACACAACCCCAGGCCCGCGGAATCGACAGACAAAGCCCTCTCCCGATGTAAAGCTGGCCACCCATCCAGACGTGGCCTTTTCGATGTTGTACGAAGTGGTGGATGACCAGGCCACCAGATGACTATTGTCGACAATATATTCCTGCCCGGGCTTCAATTCGATCTTGTGAATGGCGCCGAAGCTGTTCAGCACCAACATGCCCTTCCCGCTTATCTTGAGGAGAAAGAACCCCTCCCCGCCCAATAACCCGCGAGTCATACTCTGCATCTGACTGTCGATGCTGACTCCATCGGCACCGGCAAGGAATCCATCTTTCTGCACCATATATTCGTTCACGCCGTCGAGTTCAAGAATCACCACCTCGCCGGGCACCGTCGAAGCCAGCAACACTTCGCCGGCGCCCCGACTCGCACGGAGGGTCTGAAAGAAAAACTTCTCGCCCGTCAGAAACTTCCGTGACAGCGCACCCAGAAATCCGCCTTCCATTTTGCTTTCGATATCAATAGTCGGAGAACAGGCCACCATCGCGCCTGATTCCGCCTTGATCTTTTCTCCTTCGGCCAACTCAATCCGCACCATCGGAAACGCACCGGGATACAAAATCTCGCTCTTCATTCTATCTCTCCTCCCTTTATTCTTCCTTTAATCCTTGGGCAGAGCAGGTCGATGTCTCGTTGCGCGCATGCACGGAGCACCTCCCGCTGCTCAGCGATCCAAATAATTCCGGCGTGCGCGGTGTGCGAGCAGAAGACACGACCTGCTCTGTCCATCCTCACGCCGTCACCCATCCATACACCCTTCGGCTTGGCTCTGGTCCTTCCTCCAGGTAGCTTATGCGGAGCCGGCCCAGGGCGTCACGCGGCACCTCGTGTCGCGTTGTCTCCACATCAATCCCAAACAGCTTCGCCGCATTGAGACCAAAGATGCGCTCTTTGACCTGCCTGGTCAACGGTTGATAGCGGTGTTCGTGGATCAATGCTTCGGGAATCTGGAATCGTCGAAAGGCTTCGATTTGCCATTGTGGTGTTCCATACCAGATCGAATCCGTCCCCCACAAGACATGGTCGACGCCGAACGCGTGAATGAGCCGTCACAGCAAATGCGCACAGATCAACGGATACGTGGTCACCAATTGCGCAAACGTCGACCCCAGCTCCATATAGATGTTGGAGATGCCGGGCTCCTTCTCCTTCATGAGACAAAATTCGGTGGTCCATGGGATTTCACCTGTTTTCGAAAAGACCTGATCAATTGACGCCACTCCTCGGAATCCTGAGTGATACACGAGAAAATCGAGATCAGGAAAGTCCTTGGCCGCCATGATCAAATCTCTCGGATGGTTGTAGTCCGGTACGGGGCCCAATGGAAGCCCCTTGTGAACACAGATCCGCTTGACCCGGAGCTTTCTCGCTTGCTCCAGCATGGGATAGGCAATCCGTTCATCATCCATTCGCCAGCCGCGGTCGAACCCCTTCGGGCAGGATCCGGTATAGCACTTCCAGGCGTCGACCTTGAGCGTTTCAGCCTGCATGGCCATGAAGTCCAAATCGGCCGCACCCAACTGCGGCGTCACCAGACCATGGGCCAACATCCGTTGTGAGCCGGCTAGGCGATTGATCTCGTCTCGGATATGGGCCATCTCTTTCGGCGGGACCACGGCCTCTTGTGGGTAGGGACCAGGCGGCGTACTGATCAAACCGATCGCGGTTTCACTGTCAAAGAAGACTTCCTTGACGAAATTCCTCCAGGACAAATCGTCAATGGTACCCCGATCACCGGTCAATCTTGGGTTGAGCCCGGATTCACGAATGGACTTTCTCAAGGCCAGCAACGCGTGCTTGGACACCGCGCCTTTGCGATGAGCTTCGGCATCGGTGGGATCATAGCCGGATCCGACATAGCGGGTTTGCACGTCGAAGATAAAATACGGTGCGCCCTGTTGCTCCGCGAACGCTGCGGACTCGAAGAGCTCGACGGCTCCGATATTGAAAAACTTACCAAACACGGTGTTCATGGCCAGCAACGCCGCCGTCATCCCACCCATTGAGTTCAAGAACTCTCGCCTGGTCACTCCACTGCGCGTCACCGCCCGTTCCATCAGACTTGCGGCCACCTGCTCGACATGGTTCTGCCGCCTCGTCTGGAGAATGGGGCGGAACTCCTCATTCGAGACGATCTGCGTCGGAATTCTCGTTGGGCAAGTCAAGCCCTTCCTCATGATGCGACCGCCCGGACAACGATTGGTACGTGCTCCATGACTGTCCCTTCACGCTGGGTCAAGCGGTGATTGTGTGAAATACTCCGCACACTGTCAAGCATGCGTCGGTGTGATCAGATTTCTCGCGTGAAGGATGAAACACCGAAAATCCGTGAAGCGTCGTACGTGAAGAGTGAAGCATCCGAATTCCGAAACGAGATACGCTTCACGTTTCACGCTTCACAAGCAACGCATAGTGCTGCAGCGGCCTGCGGGGGTGACGGGGGATGCGCTTGCGAACACTGTACGCAATGCACTCGGGCAAGACTTATCTCGATTTCGATGAAGAGGCGGAGGATTTGTCCTGGTTGGCGGAAATAGACGCGAAGGGGATCTCGACGACTACATCCGCTTGCGGATCGGCATCTTGATCTTTCCCATCGTGACCGACACTGTAGAGCAGCCCCTTCTTCTGATTCACCAACATCGGAAGGCCTGTATACGGATCGTAGAAATTCTGTCCCGCCTTGGCGATCTTATTGAGAAGATCACCCTCCGAGGAGCCACGTCGCAGCCATGCTTGCAAGCTCGCGAGTCTGAGATGGGCGTCCGTATCGATGATCAGTCCGTTATACACATCCCATTGCGGCAGCGGGTCGACTCCGACCACATTCTCAATAGGGTTGATGAGATAATCCATCACGCCGGCGGCCGGAAAACGCACATGGTCTTTCCACTTGGGGAGGGAGCCATACTGCTTTTCACCGGTCGCTTGGTACGACACTTCATAATATTTGGCATAGTCATTAAGGCGACGCTGTTTCGGTAAGGGCAAGGCCGATGCGACCATCGCGGATATCGCCTGCCCCTCGGCTCTCGCAGCTTGTAGCCGGCTCTCATAGGTCTTCTCAGCCGAAACCAGTTCACTCTGCATGGGCCACCGTAACGACAGCTCCCCTTGATCGAGGGGTCGCACAAACTTGGCGATGCGCCCCAGATGTTTTGTCTCAAAGTCCGATCGAATGAGCAGGCCCGATGCGAGGGCGATGTCGTCGTTGATGGCTTGCAATGCCAACATCTTCACGGGCAGTGTCCGCGCTTGGCTCAGCACGACTCGCCACATTTCCATGTCGGTTTCCAATCGCTCCACGCCCATGTCCGCTCCTTGCACAAACCCGTCCGCCACATGCAGTTGGTGGGCAAACACCATCGCTCCGCAGGGGAGGCTGACAGGCCGACCGTAACCCCAATCCTCGAACGGAAGTTTTTGCCACTGGCGATATCGTTCGAGCACCACCTGCTGTTGACTGCTCCATCCCTGGATGGTCTGCTGCTGTGATTTGAATTGGCCGATCGGATCGGATCCGCGAACCCATCCACGCATCGCACCGGTGGACGCACTGGACCGGCCACCCGCTTCCGTCCCGGGAGTTCCAAAGCAATCCAATGCAGTCGTACTGTCGCCGATTGCAGATTGCCGCTCAACTCCAGTGCGAAAAGGGTCCTGCCCCACGGGCGCGTCCATCCCGACCAACAGCGTGTACCCATTCTTCTGCGATCCGGAGAGGGTCTGTTGTGGCGTCGTCGTGAAACTTTGAAATGTCGGTGACGGCGGTTCCTCCATGATCATCCATGTCAATGCAAGCCCCCCGATACCGAGCACAATACATATCCCCACGAGCGCTCCGACTCCGATAACGGTCGTCACGATAGCGTGTGTCGTGGAAAAGCCGGTACGAAGCAGACCGGTGACTGCCGCTCCGACCCCCTTCAGCATTCCAGTAGATTTCTGAGTCTGCTTCGCCTCTTCCACCCGGATTCTTGTCTCTGGAGCTCGACGGATTCCTGGAGAGTCAACGAGCGCCTCACTGCCAACGGACACTTCCGGCAAGGGTCGGCTGACTTCCTCCTGTTCAGGGCTTTCCGGAAGTGCTGATATACCGGAGGCGGCGGTAGGGGCTCCGCTTACTCGCGTTGAGACATCGATCTCCATCCGCGTGTGTTGAGGAGGCACGGGTTCAGAAACTGGAGATCGTGCTTGAACATGCGCCACCTCCGGCGACACCTCGTCATGAGGCAACGCCGATGCGTCTCGCCGATTCTCGGACGAAACCCAATTTTTCTCGACGAGGTACTCAGTCTCGCTTCGTTCGATTGGTGCCGATTGAAGAAAATGAATACGCTCGATCTTCTCGCGTGGGACTTCAGCAACCGGTAGGGAGGGATGCGCCTGGAATTCAGGCTGGGGACTCTTGTCATTCTCCTCAGGAGCGGCATCTCCACGGACCTGCTCACGGTCTGTGGCGACTTCATCAGGTTCAGGACGATCCTCTTTCTGATCCGCAAGAGCGTCGAGGCCTGCGTCATGGATACTCGCCTGAACCGCCAAGGTCTGTGATACCGGAGCTATCGTTTCGTCGACCTGCGATGATCTCACGAAAGAAAATGCGGGTTCCGACTCCGTTACCTGGTCCGTGCTGTCTGCCGTCGGAGATGGTGCGATCATCTCCACGACAGAATTGTGCCGCTCCTCTAACGGCACTGTCGGAGCATCTTGAACGAAGGAAAATGGGGCTGGCTCTGGATCAGAACCATTGATCGATCGTGAAGACGGCTGTCGGCTGTCACCATCTCGCGCAGTACTGTCCCGATCCTGTGGCTGATCCACCAATGGTACAATAACCTCTACGCTCGACGCGTTCGTTTCAATGGGAGGGATCGGAAGCACCGATTCCTGTACCTGGTCCCATGGCATCGGCTCAATCGGCGACTTCACCGTCTCTTCATTCCCGTGCTGGCTTTCTCCTTCCCGTTTCAGAGTGCCCCTGTCGGTACCTTCACCCAGCCGGACTTGAGAATGTTGCGCCGGGGATGTCTCTGCCACTATCTCGCTCTCTGGAGTCGGTACTGGGGATGTCGGTGTCTCCTTTCCAGAAGACGGCTCACCGAGCTTCCAGGCCGTATCAAAGAGGGATTTCCAGGAGAACCCTGGCTGTTTCCAGGGCTGAGCGATGTCATCAGCTGAGATTTGCGCTGGAACTATGGGTGAATCGGTAGGGGCTACGCTCTCTTCTGTTCGTATATTTTCGACTTCGTCGGTATTAAAAGAGACATCTTCTTGCGTTGGGGCTGGTAGCGATTCCGAAGATGGTGGTTCGGTCTTTAGAGAAAGAGGAGATGGCTCTTCTTCAAACTGCAGCGGAGTGGGGAGACTAGGCTTCGGGAACTCCTCCGTAAGAGTGATCGAAGCTTCTGCCGTCTGTTCCGTATTCAACCCCATCGCCACGGGTACGGCACAATCCTCAAGTATTGATGGTGTAACCTGAGCTTCAGGCGATCCCTGATCCGATTCTTGGAATGCGATGGGAGAGTCCGCAACCGCCACGCCTGGGCTCGCGTCCAACGGAAGCAACGAAATTTCTGCCGTGGAGTCGACAGAGTTTGTGGAAGGAGGAGAATCTTTGACCGGCTCCTGCTTTCCGAACTGCTTGATCTCCCCACCAACCAAGTCCTCTCCGATGTCGTGGGTGGAGACTGCCCTCAGACCATCAGTTTGGGCTTCACTGCCGATAGCGTGTGTCCGATCACCTACACCTTCTCCGGACGCAACCAGCGCTTGATCAGGGAACGGTGCCGAGGGCAGGACAACAGCACTATTCTCCGGCTGCAGGGTTGGTTGTGCAATTTCAAGTGGATGAGATATCTCAAGGGAAGGCTCCAATCCGTCGGACTGGGATTGAATCTCCCATGGCATTGCGCTGTCCGCTCTAGAGGAAATCTGTTCGCTTGAATTCTCCCCAAGAACGTCTTGTGGCACTGTGGCAGTTGACTCGGCAGCACTCGATTGACGTTGCAATAATTCGCCGGTTTCCGGATCAAAGGAAGAAGACAAACGGAACGCGACCGGGCTAGCCGGAGCCAGTTCTCGTATTTTCGCATAGAGTTGACCGGCATGACCCGGGCGCTCGGGGTCCGGATCTTCGATCAAGATATCGACGGCTTTTCCATACTCTTCGACAGCCTCAAGTGCGTTTCCCTTCTCCTGATAAATCATTCCAAGTTTTTCGAGGTAAGGCACACAGCGCGGACCCGCTGCGAGATATTCACGGAGCAAGGACTCGGTGAGCCAATAGTCCTGGCGCTGAAGGGCTTCAGCGATAAGCGCATCGAAGGCCTCTCGTGCCGGAATGAGACTCCCCAGTCGGAGATGGAGGGTGGCAAACAGCCGTCGCGCCTCCATATTGACAGGATCGAGAGCCAGGAGTTCTTTGAGAGCGGCAGACGACCGTCCATACTTCCCAGCGTTCATTTGGGTGATCGCCTCTTCCAGCAGTGCACTCTTCCTGCTGTAGCCGACCACTCCTCGCTTTGGAGTACGGAC
>JAEURV010000198.1 GCA_016788465.1 Nitrospira sp.
TCGATCTCGACCGTCTTCACCCCGGCGCGGAGCAACTTCTCAATGTGTGCGTGGCCTTCCACTTTGAAGGAATGACGAAGGAAGGGGGAACGGTACCAGGGGAGGTCTAGGCCTGCGACGTACATTCCGATCTGCAGTTCACTGATGGGAATGCGGGTAGTTGGCATAGAAAAAAGCTTCGAGAATACCGGGATGTTGATGGCTTCTTACTGTATCGGTAGGAGGTGAACGGAACTGTAACCGCGCGAACAAGAACGTCGAATGTCAGCAATCCGGCGGTGAGGGTAGGAGGCAGCACAGCGAGACTTCAATCCGCGGATTGGTCTTGTCGACGTGCTTATAGAGATGGGTCTCGGTAATGCGATTGTCGTTGACGCCGAGCCCTTCGCAGACTGCGTCCTGGGCGATCTTGAGCCCTCCGTCTAGATCGCGCCGCAAAGCTGTCGCAAAGAAGAATCGGATCGAGAGGGCGAGTGGGCCGGATCGGAGGCGATCTCGAAAGGCCGGTGCAGAGGGTGACTGAGCCAAGACCACCCACACCTGCTGACCGACTTGTGCTTTATACGCACGGCCTGTGGAGGAGAGCAGTCGGCGGCCGTTCACCGTGGCATATTGATGATTGATGCTGGGAGGAACCGGCAACGTCATTGTCAGGCTGTCTGCGGTGACCATCCCTGGGTGGGATGGGGTGTGACCGACGGCGTGGGTGTTTGATCGGACGGACTTCAGGGAACCGGCAGAAGTTTTGGCGGAAACGGATGCAATGAACTGTGGTCGGGATTGCGCCCCTCGAGGTCGACGTACTGTTGAGAGGAGGGTCTTGGGAAAAAATACGATGCCCCGTCGCTGGCGTGATGGCATAAGGGGCAACTAGAGAAGGTTTGTAATCTTCGCCATGTTCTGTTCGTATCGGTCTTCCGTACGGGCAATATACCGACGCCAATCACTTGGGTTCCAGAGTTCCATGCGGTGATAGAGACCAACGAGTATGATCTCCTGCTCCTCATCGACGGGGACCAGTTTTCGTAAACGGCCAGGGATCAAAATCCGCCCGGTCTTATCGACGTCCGATGAACCGGCTTCCGAAACGACAAAGTGCATGAACAGCCGACTTTGGTCTTCATCCAACGACGACTTTGTTCGGTCCAGGACCTTTTCCCATTCCTTCATGGAATAGAGCAACAGAGACTGTTCCGGACCTTTCAAGAACATGACAGCCTGGCCCTGGGCTTCGATCTGCTCGCGGATCGGAGAAGGGACGATGAATCGTCCTTTCTCATCGACTTTGCAAAGATATTCGCCGGCGAACATCGCGAGCCCCTAGTTCAGGAATTGATGGGAAGTCTGGTTTGACCTTCTCGAATCCACTGTTCGAGATCCGAACGAACGAATCGCCACTCGCTGCCGAGCTTGAATGCAGGGATCTGCCGTCCCCGAAGATACCGATAGAGTGTATGCTGTTGAACCTTGAGAAAGCGGCAGGTTTCCCTGGTGGTCATCAGCTGGCTCTTGGGAGTCTTGCCCACTACGCCACCTCCTCCTAGAGCTGACATACTGCATACTCCCCCTCACTATAGAGGCATTCTAGATGGCGGTGCATGAAAGTCAAGTGAAAACATGTGACGGAATCTGTCACATGTCATCGGACTGGTCGCCTGTTGCGTCGCCTCCATCCGGATCATCCAGCATGGCTTCGACGTCACTGACGTCTTCGCCCAACTCTTGCCCCATTTTCTTCATGAGTCGGGCGACGCTTTGGGGATCCGATTCATCGAGTCCGCCAAGGGTGGCTGGATCGGCAAGTGACTCGAGGCGAGCTTCCTCTGACTTGGGAGCGGCAAATCGTGAGAGGAGCCGGTTCATCTTCGAACTTCCACAGTGCCGGCACTCAACCGGTTCGAGTCGATGCGGGTTCAATGTGAGGATTGCATTGCGTTTTTTGCAATCTTCGCACAGGTATTCATAGATGGGCATGACGGTTACCTCTCAATGACGTGAAAATGGATAGGGGGCCGGAGATTGCATGCGATCAGGAAACAAATGCTGATCGATGGTTCGTGCCAAGGTGAGCACAAAGACATCGGCTGAACCGGATCGACGCATGGTCTTGGCACATTCGTTTGCGGTTGTGCCGGTAGTGAAGACATCGTCAATCAATAAGATACGTTTGTTCATGAGCTGCGCAGGGTGCCGTACTGCAAAGGCATGACGCAAATTCTTGAGTCGGCTCTTGCGAGAAAGGGTCGTTTGGGGTGGCGCGGCAGTGATACGGACCAGATTGGTGTAGCAAAGGGAAATATTCAGATGCCGCCCGATCTGGTCTGCCAACAGCAGTGCCTGGTTGAATCCGCGCTGGCAGAGCCGCGCGTGGTGCAACGGGACTGGTACGATCAGATCAATGGCATCCAGCTGCGGAAGTGCGGTGAGCATCAGATCGGCAAGAGGCCTCACGAGGGAAACCGTGCCCTGGTATTTCAATAGGCGGATCGCGTCTTGGAGCGGAGGGGTGTAGGGATACAACGTCCAGGCTCGTGTATAGGAAGGTGGGCGCTCAACGCAGGCAGAACATCGATGCTGAGGACTGAAGGCGGTGGCGACCGAAGAAGCAAACGGTCGGTCACAACGTGCACAGCGAGCAGGGGGCATCGACCGAAGCCTGTTCCAACAGCCGGTACAAAAGTGAGGAGTGAGGTCATCGGTCAATGGCAAGCCACACACCACACAGTCAACCGGGAAGAAAAACCGTGTGGCATGGCGTAAGAGCGCTGGAACCAGAGGGAAAGCAGCCATGGCAAACAACGATGTATCCTTGGGCTAGTTTCATTATGGCGAAGCGGCGGCCTCTGTCAAGGTTGTCCTGCTTCGGAGGGTTGTGCTATAGCATTACGTGTTTTAGAGGATCCCGTACCGGGCTTTCAGGAGCATGCGGAGTCGGTGGTCACGATCAGACAGCTTTCAAAAACATACTCACGCGGTGAGGCGATGGTGACGGCCTTGCACGGAGTGGATCTTGAGGTTCGGCAAGGCGAATTCTGTGCCTTTGTCGGGCCCAGTGGGTGTGGGAAAAGCACCCTCCTTAATCTTGTTGCCGGGCTGGATCACCCGACTTCGGGGGACATCGTAATCGATGGACGGTCCACGAGCACATTGAATAGTCAGGACTGGACGACGATGCGGCGTGAAACAATCGGGATCGTGTTTCAGGCCTTCCATCTTGTTCATGGGTTGACGGCGGAAGAGAATATCGCACTGCCGTTGATGTTGCGGGGAGAACAGGGACGTGATATTGCAGCACGCGTGGACGATCTGTTGCAACGGGTCGGCATGAGTCATCGTCGCCGACATCGTCCGGGTGAACTCTCGGGTGGAGAACAACAGCGAGTGGCAATCGCGCGCGCATTGGCCCACCGCCCACGGCTCCTGTTGGCTGATGAACCGACTGGGAATGTGGACTCACATCAAGGTGCAGAAATTATGGCGCTGATTCAGGGGCTTGCCCGATCGGGAGGACAGACAGTGCTGTTGGTGACCCATAGCGAACAGGCTGCGTCGGCAGCTGATTACACATGGGCGATGCGTGACGGCAGGCTGGTTTCGCGTACTACTTCTCTGACTCAGTCGGTGCGTTCATCATGAATCTCTCTACGACGATCGCGGGAGTGACATTTCCCAGCTGTTTTATGAACGCGGCCGGTGCGCTTTGTGTCACACGAGAAGAACTGGAGGCCCTAGGACGGTCTGCTGCAGGGGCGATCGTGACCAAGTCGATGACGATTGAAGCACGTCAGGGGAATCCGGAGCCTCGATATTATGGGTTTCCCGGAGGCTCCATTAATTCCATGGGGCTGCCCAATCTTGGCTATCGGGTCTATGCTGAACTGATTCCGCAGCTCAAGCGATTCGGCAAGCCCATCATTGCCAGTGTCGCCGGCCTGACCGAGGATGATTTCCCGACAATTGCCGACATGATCAATGCGGCACAGCCGGATCTGATCGAGGTGAATTTGTCTTGCCCGAATATTCCGGGGAAGCCTCAGATTGGGTATGATCCGGATGCCTCGGAGCGGGTACTGAAGAAGGTGCGTCCGAAGATCACGGTTCCTATGGGAGTCAAGTTGCCACCGTACTTTGACCCAGCACATCATCATGCGATGGGAACAATGCTAGGGCGATGTGGAGTTGACTTTCTGAACCTGATCAATTCGGTCGGTAACGGACTGGTGGTTGATCCGGAGCGGGAAACGGTCGTGATCAAGCCGAAAGGTGGATTTGGTGGATTAGGCGGACGACTGATCAAGCCCGTGGCCTTGGCAAATGTCCGGGCCTTCTATAAGTTCTTTGGAGAAAAGATGCCCATCATTGGCACGGGTGGGATCATTGATGGCGGTGATGCCTTCGAACACATTCTCTGTGGTGCATCGGCTGTCCAGGTTGGGACGGTGCTTGTGGAGGAGGGGTTGGAGGTCTTCCCTCGCTTAGAGGCTGAACTCGGGGCGGTGTTAGCTCGACAAGGATACCGATCGATTCAAGACTGCCGCGGACGCCTCAAGGAACTCTAGGTTCATTTGGTACCGAAATTGCGCGGCAAGAGATTTTGCTGCAACGCTTGGCGTAACAGCTGGGCCACGTTCCGAACATTCAGCCGACGCATCAAGTTGAATCGATGAACCTCAACCGTCCTCACGCTGATTCCCAATGATCCGGCGATTTCGCGGTTGGTATGGCCAAGCGCGACGAGTCGCAAGATTTCACGTTGCCTGGGTGTGATGGACACCGAGGACTTGGGGTGGCGGGTGGTCGGCGTGAGATGTCTGGTCGCTTTTTTTGCCCTAGTAGAATGTCTTGCCATTGGTACTCCTTCTGTATAAGTACGCGTCAGTCTAACAAACGGTCTGTATCATGTAAACGAAACTCACGAAATTTGCAGAGAGAGCTTGAGGCTGCCGGCTTCGGTCGGTCGGCTTCCAGTGCCTATCCCCTACTGTTCTTCTTCTACCTCCATGCCGTCCTTCATTAACGTCATTCTTCTGATCTTGGTCTCGCACTTGCGACAATGGCCTTTGCGGACTGTCCTGACGATTGGCGGTGTGGCTCTTGGCGTCTCGGCCTCCGTGGCCGTGCGTACGGCCAATGTGGATGTGCTGAGTTCATTTGAGCAAGCGGTACTGACCGTGGCCGGTCCGACCACCTTGGAAGTGGCAGGAGGTGAGTCGGGACTGGATGAGCGACTCATGACGCGTCTGCGGACAGTACCCGGTGTGACCTCAGTATCTCCGGTCATCCTTCAAACAGCCGTTCATATGAGGGGAGATCAACCTGGTCAGGCAATACAAGTGCTTGGTCTGGATCTGTTGGCTGAATTGACTGTTCGGGGATTTCGTGTGACTCAGCCGACTACGGAACGCCAGATGATCGACATGATCCATCCCCGGTCGGTATTTGTGGGGGACAAGCTGGCGATCGATTGGAATGTGTCGGTAGGGGATGAGGTGCAGCTGCTCATCGGGACCGGTAGCTGTCGCTGCCGAGTCGCAGGCATTCTGCACGGTGAATCAGATCGCAATTCGTCCTGGGAACGTCTGGCGGTCATGGATATCGCTGCCGCTCAGGTGACCTTCGGTATGGTCGGGCTGGTCGATCGCATTGATCTCGTGACGGCTCCCAGCGTGCCTGTTGAGGAGGTGGCGGACAAGGTGCGGGCGGTCCTGCCTCTGCATGTGACGGTGGAGCGGCCTACGAGCCGGACGAGTCAGGTTGAGCAGATGATCCGCGCTTTTCGTCTGAATCTCACGGTGCTCAGTTGGGTCGGTTTATTGGTCGGGATGTTCTTGATCTACAACACTATGGCCTTCGCTGTTGCCCAGAGGCGACGAGAAATCGGCATCTATCGAGCCGTTGGGATGACTCAAGGACGGGTGGCTCTTTTGTTTCTCATTGAGGCTGGGCTGTTCGGTATCGTGGGAGGTTTTGTCGGAAGTATTGCGGGAATGGTGTTGGCGCAACAGCTGATCGCACTGCTGAGTCGAACCATATCGGATCTCTACGTTCCGGTAAGTGCAGGTGGAGCGGGATCGTTATGGACCGGGCCCTGGTTCAGGATGGGGTTGGAAGGCGTCTCCATCGGCTGTGTGGTGTCCATGATCGGCGCCATCGGACCCAGTGTGGATGCCAGTCGGACGGCAACGGTTCGTGCCCTCGCTCCCGGAGATTACGAAGTCAGTCAGCAGTTGCGGGTGGGTCGTCTTGCTGTCATGGGATGTGTACTGCTTGGTGTGGCAGGACTCCTGAGTTTGCCTGGGGCGATTCAAGGAGTTCCGGTTTTGGGGTACATGGCCACGCTCTGTCTCTTAGCCGGGCTGGCTTGCATCGCACCGTTGTGCGTCACGAGAGTCGGAGGTCATCGCCGCTCGATCAGCCCAACAAGCGGACTGCCTGGGGTGATGAGAACGATCGCAGTGGAGCATGCATCCAGAAATCCAGGCCGAAACGGCGTCACGGTCTCTGCCTTTATGGTGGGATTGGCGATCATGATCGGCGTGTTGGTCATGGTTCGCAGCTTTCGGCATACCGTCGAAGTCTGGGTGGCCGATACGGTTCTGGCCGATGTCGTCGTGGCGCCGTCACTCTGGTTGCGGGGTACGGAGATCGGGTCTGTGGGACGGAGCCTGCCGCAGTCCTGGACGACCATGTTGGCCTCAATTCCTGAGGTGGCGGCAGTCGATACTTATCGGGATGTACGGATCACGGTGAACGGCCAACGCGTGGCGGTCGTCTCAAGGGATTTGCGCTTACATGCCCAGTGGAGCCAATACCTGGTTCGAAGCGGTGATTCGTCGGAACAGCTCATTCGCGCAGCTGAGACCGGGGGCCTTCTCGTTTCCGAAGTGTTGGCCGATCGTTTAGGTGTGCAGGAAGGATCTCTCCTTGAAATCATGACACCCAGTGGTGTGAGGCAGTTTCCCATCGTGGCGGTGTTTTATGACTATTCAACGGACGGGGGCAAGCTCCTGATGGATCGGGCGCTGTATCAGTCGCTCTGGCACGACGAGTTGGTGACTGTCTTCCCGGTGTATCTGCGTGAACGAGCCAGTCTGGATCGTGTACGAGCGCAGATCACTGAACGATTGAGCGTCGAGACCAAGGGAGGACTTCCACCGTTAGTCATCAGTAATACGGAGTTACAAAAGGAAATCCTCGAGATTTTCGATCGGACGTTTCTCCTGACATATGTCTTAGAGGCCATTGCGGTTATCATTGCCATGCTGGGAATTGTGAACACCCTCATCACCTCCGTGCTCGAACGACGTCGAGAGTTCGCGACCCTCCGGGCCATTGGCGGGAGTTCCGGGCAAATCCAGCAGCTCGTACTCTGGGAGGCCATCTACCTTGGTGCGATCGGAATTGTGCTGGGACTCATTGGAGGAGGTCTATTGTCGCTGTTGCTCATCAAGGTGATCAATAAGCAGTCGTTCGGATGGACCATTCAAATGATTATTCCGATCGGCTCGCTCCTTCAAGCCGTGGCGCTTGCGGTGCTGGCAACACTGGTTGCTGGTTACTTTCCGGCCCGATGGGCTGCGCGGCAACCGGTCGTTGAGGGGCTGAGGGACGAGTAGCATTTGGAATGGAGGAGG
>JAEURV010000208.1 GCA_016788465.1 Nitrospira sp.
AGGGCACCCTCTGTCGGGTCGCCCACCACCTGCCAGGCGAAGGACTCTAGACGCAGTTCGGCTCCGTTACACAACACGCCGGCCCGCAGGAGGGCAGTGAGCCCAGGATACGGCTTTGCGCTGGTCGGTCCTTTCTCCGTACGGATCTCACCAAGCGGCGTATAACCTTCGCCCGAGACAGTCAACACCTCACCGTCGAGGTACAGATGTGTGACGGTCATCTCATTCTTGGTGAGTGTGCCCGTCTTGTCGGAGCAGATCACGGTGGTTGACCCCAACGTCTCTACCGCCGGCAGCCGCCGGATCAAGGCATGGCGCTGCACCATGCGAGTCACACCGAGCGCCAGCGTGATGGTGACCACCGCGGGCAAACCCTCTGGAATGGCCGCAACGGCTAAACTCACCGAAGTGAGAAACATCATGATCAGTGGTACGCCGCGGAGCATGCCCAGGAGGAACACCACCGCCACGATCACCAGCGAGAGCCACAGTAAGGTATGCCCGAGCTGTTCGAGCCGGCGCTGGAGCGGCGTCTCCTCTTGCTCCGCCTGCGCCTCGCGGTGAATCATGGCCGCGATCTTTCCCAGCTCCGTCTTAGGCCCGGTGGCCGTCACCAACGCGCGGCCTTTCCCAGAAACGGCGATGGTGCTCATAAACAGCATGTTGCGGCGGTCGCCCAAGGGCACTTCGGCCTGAGGAATCGGCTCGGCGGACTTGCTGACCGGTGTGGACTCCCCGGTCAGAGAGGCCTCCTGTGTCTGGAGGCTCGTCGCATAGATCAACCGGCTGTCTGCCGGGATCCGATCTCCGGCTTCCACTTGAATCAGGTCGCCGGGGACCAGTTGGCGGGCCGGGATCGACCGGACGACTCCCTCGCGAATCACCCGCGCCGTTGCGACCGACAGTTTGCGGAGTGCCGCCAAGGAGCGTTCGGCGCGGAACTCCTGGACGAATCCTAAGATGGCATTCAAGATCACAATCGCCACGATCGCGGCCGCGTCGATCCATTCTTGCAGCAAGCCGGACACGACCGCTGCTCCGATCAAGACCCAGACGATCAGACTCGAGAATTGCGCGAGAAGGATTTTGATCGGAGAGGGGGGGGGAGCTTCGGGCAATTCATTCGGCCCCACCGTCGTGAGACGATGCTCCGCCTCACGTTCAGTCAATCCGTTATTGCCGTTGGAACCTAGTTCACGTTCCAGTGATCCGACTGTGAGCGCGTGCCAGCCGTTGGATTTCATGTCGCCTCATGAGGGGTAAGCCGACCCCACTCGTTCGTGGAAGTGCTCAGCATCTCCAAATTGGGAGCGTGATCAACCATACCTCGTGTCCTTCCATTCCCATATTACCGACCTTTGTACGGAGACAGGGACCTATACGATCCTGCACCGGAACTGGAAACTGACGGGCGCACAATCTTGTCCTGTCGCACTCCCTTACCTATAATCACCTGTCATGACAACCTGGCTTAGCTCCTTTACATGGAGGGCGTGTGGCGCCTCTGGCGTTGCCGCCATCTTCCTCTTCACTGGCTGTGTGAATACACCCATCGTTTCCCGGACCGTGTACGAAGACCCGATCCTCCTTGTGCGATTGGACAGTCCTCCGCCTCTGAGGGAGGTTTCTGGAGGATCCGATCTGCATGTTGCCGAGTTGACCTCCACGGATCTTACGAGCCTCCTACGATCCATCAAGATCCAGCGGGAAACCAGCTTTGTCGGCTACTGGGTCCTGAGAAGAGTGCCGCAACCGGAACCGGCTTTTCCCAATGACGATGCTCAACTCCTTGCCCCTCATCTTCTGGCCGCATTGGCCAAAGCCCGACCCGATGAAACGGCGGTCTTTGTTCTGCGGCGAACCCGTGAGGATGGCATTCCCCTCGTCACGACAGGCGGTGTGCTCATTCACGGCGATCAACTCATGGTCTTACTCGCGAATGCCCGCAGACCGATCACTACGTCACGAAAGCTTGAAACCTCCAAAGACGCTCCTCTTCAGCCGATCGGAGAAATGGAGTTTCATTTCGTGCCAGGACCTCACCAGACAACCTTGGCCGGGAACGATCTCTCAACGACTCGCGTCAAGAGCTCTGTCCAAACTCTTTCTCTTGACTATAAAGCATGGCTCACTGAACCTAGCCCGGTTTCTCCCCCCAAGACAGAATCGGAGCTTCCAGCGGCGACGATCGAAGACCAACTACGCCGCTTGAAGATCTGGCGTGAACAGGGCTTGATCACCGACGACGAATATCAACACAAGCGCCAGAAGATTCTCGAACATTTTTAAACCGCGTCCCTCAGAGTCCGCGAATGTGGAAGTTTATTGGCTCATCTCTTATCAACGGCAGTCGTCGTGCGAGCAATCTTGCTTAGGATCGAATGATTGTCCCCGAATTTACACAGCGCATCACAGTGCTCACAGAGGGCACCGAATGGAATGAAGGCCAAGGGAATATCGGCAAGATCTCCACGGAACGCTGGGCGCGCTAACTGCGCCATCACTTCTTTCTCGCGTTCATCTGGTGCCACCAGGTAGACCTGGCAGGTGCAGCCGGGAATCGAGCGCACCAAGTCCTCCAGCCGGAGAATGCCGGAGTAAATGGATGTGCTTTTCTCCACCTCAAAGGCGCTGACGAATTCCCCTGTCGGTTTCAACCAGATCACGTCGATCACACTCACCGTTTCCATCACTTCAGGTGGCCAGCCCATCGGGGGCAATTCCGGCACTGTCAACAGTGCGAATGCCTGACCGGCATACGACTGATGGCGGTCGTTGCGGGCCACGTATACCGTGTACTTCAGTGCGCGCCCCACTTTAATCAGCAAGTATTGAATCCGTGTGTGCTCGCTCTCTTCAGCCTGTTCCGATACTACGTCCGCATGCCGGGCGCGGGCGGTCTTCTCTGCCTTGACCTTTTCCGCCGCCAGGACAGCGTCGACATTACCGCCGACGAGAAACCGCCCAGAGCCGACCTCAAAGAGCAGGCCTGCGAAGGCGCCGAGGTCTTTGGAAAGACGATCACGCACCACGGCGTTCGTGCGCATAATGACCTCGCGCATGGCCAGATAACTCTCCCAGGAGCCGAGTTGTTTCTTATCACGGAACAAGGCGTTGAAACCCTTGACCATCGCGGTGTTGAAAGGCGGGACCAGTGTGGGGTGCAGGAAATAGATGATATTCGCGACCGCCGGGCCGAGGCCTTTGATGTGTGCGGCAGCAAGCCGGCTCATCTGAGCCAATACCAGTTCCTCACGCGTCGCTGTCAGACAAACCTCAAGAAAAGCCGCAAACGTCCGCTTGTTGACATCATTTTCATAAATGTCTGGGATGCGGAGTTTGGGCTTCCAGAAAAATGCATGAGCGGCGCCCTGAAAGACTTGCTTCTGTTCAGTAATGGCCGTCAGCACAACTTCGAGCGGTGAGCCTTTGAAATCAGTCCCGAAAGTTCCAGCGGCAATGCTCTCCACGGTATCGCGAACGCCGCGTCGAATGGCACGGAAGGCCTTCATACGGTCTTCGCCGCTCACGAACCACGTGTTGTACACGGATTCCGGGTCGGACTTGTAGCGATCGATGAGTTCGGTCAAGATCATCAAATCCCTGTCCTCCTTCCGAGCCTTTGGGCGTGGGCTTGCTAATTTGAGCCGATTGGCCTATCTCCCTCTTCTCACTTCAGAACCACCATCGCCCAATGAACGGCGTTCCGAGGCGATTCGCCGCGCAGTTCATCACAAAACCTCGCGTCGGAGCTTTAGGTGCCGAAGCAACTGCGCATTGATGGCCACAATGATGGTGGACGCGCTCATCGCAACGGCGCCCACGCTCATCGGGAGATCGAATCCCGAGCGGACGAACAGTCCCCCGGCGACCGGGATCGCGACCAGATTGTAGGCGGTCGCCCACACAAGATTTTGTATCATTTTTCGATAGGTCGCACGAGAGAGCTCAATGGCTCCGACTACGTCACGGGGATCGCTATGCACAAGCACGATACCGGCGGATTCGATGGCGACGTCCGTACCCGCGCCGATCGCAATGCCGACATCGGCGGTGGCCAATGCCGGGGCATCGTTCACGCCGTCTCCCACCATGGCGACCCGCTTGCCGCCCGCTTGAAACCGCTTGACGGCCTCCGCCTTATCACGAGGGAGCACCTCGGCGGCGATCTCATCAATC
This sequence comes from Nitrospira sp., assembly GCA_016788465.1. GTDB lineage: Bacteria > Nitrospirota > Nitrospiria > Nitrospirales > Nitrospiraceae > Nitrospira_D. Next base: position 4,180 of record JAEURV010000208.1, read on the forward strand.
CCAAGGCGCCGAGCGACGGACTCCGCCACAGTTTTCGCATCTCCCGTGATCATCGCGACTCGAATACCGAGCCGATGCAGGTCGGTAACGGCTTCACGGGACTCGGACCGGATCTCGTCTTCTACAGCAAGCACCCCAAGCAATTGTCCATCGGCGATGACGGCCAGCACCGTCCTTCCGTCCGACGCCCAGGTGCTCATCACCTTCTCCACCTCTGGAGGCACCGTGGCCTGGGCCTCGGCCAACAGACGCGGTCCACCGACGGCAATGCCTTTCCCGTCCACTATGGCCCGCGCCCCTCGTCCTGCGAGGGCCTCAAAATTGGCCCCGTGCATTTGTCGCACGCCTCGGCGTGTGGCTTCTTCGACGATGGCCCTTGCCAGCGGATGCTCCGAGTTGGCCTCGACCGCAGCGGCTACGGCAAGCAATTCGAACTCCGACGTCCCAGGCGCAGCCGCGATCCCGGTGACCGCGGGTGCACCTCGTGTCAGCGTGCCGGTTTTATCGAAAATCACCATGTCCAACAGGCGAGCCCGTTCAAGCGCCAACCTGTCCTTCACAAGAAGACCATTCCGTGCGCCGAGTGATGTAGAAATGGCGATCACCAACGGAATCGCCAGCCCCAATGCGTGGGGGCACGCAATGATGAGGACGGTGGCCGTCCGGATGAGGGCGTGTTGAGTGTCCCCCGATACCCACCAGTAGAGGAATGTCACTGCGCCGGAGGCAACGGCCACATAGAACAGCATGGCGGCGGCCCGGTCGGCCAAGGCTTGCGTACGAGAACTCGACGCTTGGGCAGAGGCCACCAGCCGCATGATGCCGGAAAGGGCAGTCTGCTCGCCGACGGCGGTCACGCGGACGCGTAGGCTGCCACCGCCGGTGACCGTTCCTGCGATGACAATGGCTCCCGGTTCCTTCGAGACCGCCTTCGATTCCCCTGTGATCATCGACTCATCGACATCGGCGGCGCCTTCAACGACGACGCCGTCCGCCGGGACGCGGGTTCCGGGTCGCACAAGGACCACATCACCTACGTGCAATTCTGACAATGGCACGTTGCGGACTTCCGTGCCGGTGACCCGCTCCGCCGTGTCCGGAAGCAGTGCCGCGAGCGCATGGAGCGCGCCTTGAGCCTGGGAAATGGCGCGCATTTCGAGCCAGTGGCCCAATACCATGATCGTAATCAACGAGGCAAGCTCCCACCAGACCTCGACCTGGAAGAGACCGACTGTCGCTGCCAGCGACGTTCCAAACGCCACGATAATGGCCAAGCTGATGAGGGTCATCATGCCCGGCTTGCGGTCGTTCAGCTCTCCCTGGGCTCCCCGCAGGAACACAAGACCGCCATACAGGAATACGGCTGTGCCGAAGATGGACGGGATAAACCCGGAGCCAGGAAAGGTGGGGGCTGTATAGCCGAGCCAGTGCTGGACTTCGGGGGACCAGTAGACCGTAGGAACAGTGAGAATGAAACTTAACCAGAATTTATCACGAAACATTTCCACGGAATGGCCTGCGTGACGGTCATGGCTCCGCTCGTCCTGCGACATCTTGTGACCAGCATGTGGGTCAGACGTCTGTCCGTGATCGTGATGTGCCATATGTTCCATCGTGAACGCCCATCCTTTACAAGCGTCGCCGGTAAGACCTCCCAACACAAGGTGGTGTTCGCGCGCGTACGCTTTCAGCCCCACCGTGGCTCGTTTTACAGCACAGATCAACCTCTCGCGGTTTCTCCAAGATGTAACTTCCAGGATATTCCGCATTAGATGCAGACTGACGAGCAGGCCGGCAGAGTTTCTGAGCGTCGTCTGTGCGCACTCATGTTGCATCCGGAGAAAATCATGCGTGTCCCTCCCTAATGGTGCTTGTAGTAGCCCACCCCTCGCAGATCGTTCCACGCTGTAGTCTGATGGCACCGATAGCATTGATTGACCTGGACATTGTCACAGCACCGACTGCCGAGCGTCCCTCGGGCGACAACGTTCTTGGACACCATGGCAAAATGCTCCATGTAGTGGCTCGGCGGCGCCTGATGACATTGTGCGCAGTCCACAGAGCGGGCTGAGGGATGTCGAAAGTCGGCGATCGTCCACTGCTCCGTATCATGGCAGTCGCTGCAATTTTTTCCGAACAGGCCTACATGACGATCTTTCGTCGCATGGCACGTCACGCACTCCAGTGCCATCTCCAGCCGGGCGGTCCGGGGCTGATCGCGAAACCACTGTCGAATCAGGTCAGCCCTCGCAGGGGTTTCGGCCTCCGGATCGGATATCCGATACTCGCTCCAGCCAATCCACGCGAGGGCCGCGTGGTCCATCGCGACCGGACGCACACCCACGCCCCGGTGCTCGATATGGCACTCAGCACAGCGGCTGATGTCCGCATGAAAGGCAGTGGGTTGCCGCTGGAGGAGGATGTCATTGTTCGCATGGCAGACGATGCAGTTGGCCGCCTCAACGCCGTGAATCGAGGTGTGACAGGTACTGCATTTCTGTTCAAGGAACGCATGGGCGTTCGAGAGTGGCCCTGGACTGATAAAGCCTTGCAGCTGTCCGGCGTTGGCCGGCATGTGAATGCGCACGACTCCGAGAACGACGGCCGCGAGAGCCAGACCGAGCACGACCACAATGAGGATCCACTTTTTCATGGGTGGAACCACCTCAGTCCATAATAGAGGCCAGCCCAGACGTGAATGCCAAGAAGGACCATGAGAACGGCGGACAAGACGATGTGCGCGGTGAGCCATCTCGAGAAGGCCCGCTTCAACGTGTCGTGCATCTTGACGGCATAGTCCACATCCGCGATGGACTCTGCCAGTCGGATGGCCTGCGCGGCCGCCGGCATCCCGTTCTCGGCCCTCGGTCCCGACAGGAGCCATCGCGACCACCGGTCTTGCAATGCTGTCATGAGTGCCGGTTGGGGCGCGCTGCGGAGCTCCATCGCCACCCGGTCGTAGGCCGTCTGTAATCCGGATAGCGTGGCTCTCTTTTCACGCACCTCCTGGGACGTCTGATTGAGCAGATAGCGCCCGATGAACCCGCTCACCACCACCAACAACATCGCCGCGGTCAGCAGCATGCCAAGCACACTGTCGAATTTATGTCCCGTATGCAGAAGGCCGAGCATGGAACCGACGAGGCCCGCATAGACATGCCAGACGAGCAGCGTGCGAAGCGAGACCCACTTTGTGACGAGATTCTTAATCGCGGAGATCCGTTTCACCGGGGCATACAGGATACAAAACACTATCAACAGCGCGCCCGAGACTCCCAGGACACCTCCCGTCAGTGACCCGGCAAAGCGTGGTGAGCGGTGCACGGCAAAGCCGAGCCAGAGCGCGAGCAGCAGGAGCACCATCCCGGTTGCGACCAGCCGTTCACGTTCCTGCATTACGCATCCACCTCCACGTTGGCTGAGGACTTGGCCTGGCAAGCGAGAATGGTGCTGGCCGCTTTGTCTTGAGGGGTCAGCGCCTCCTCGACCGCCATCGTGACCTGTCCCGACAGGAGTGTGACCTTGCAGACGCCGCAATAGCCTTGCCGGCAAGAATAGTCGATGTTGACGCCGACATCCTCCGACGCTTCGAGCAGGGTCTTGTCCTTGGGCAACGGAGCAGTCTTCCCCGAACGAACGAATCGGCACGTCGTGGTGACGACGGCCTCCCCCGGTTCCACCGGAGCGGGTGCGCCAGCCGGCCGGGGCTCCGCCCCGAGAAAGTTTTCGCTTTTGACCTGGTCCGGCGGGACGCCCATGTCGGCAAGGATGCCCTTGACGGCCTCCATCATTGGGGGCGGTCCGCAGACGTGAATACGCCGCGTCGTGAGATTCGGGACGGCCTTCGTCAACAAGTCTCGGGTGACATGGCCCCGCGGGCCGGTCCACGCGGAAGAGGTTTCCCTGCTGAGCGTGATCGTCAGCTGGAAGTTGGCGTGCCGCCGGACGAGGTATTCCAATTCCTCGTGATAAATGATGTCCTGTATGGTGGCACAGGCATAGATGAGGAAGATGTCGCCGGTCCAGGCCTGATCCGTCAGACAGCGGATCGCGCTCATCAGCGGCGTGATCCCGACGCCTCCGGCAATCAGTACGACGCTCGGGGCCTCGTGTCCGCGAAACGTAAATTTTCCGAAGGGTCCGCTCACGCTGATCAGAGCTCCGACCTGAATATGCTCATGAAGATAATTCGACACCAGTCCAGATGGCGTCTGCTTCACCGTCAACTCGCAGAACGTCCGCCGGCAGGGCGAGGAGGCAATGGAATAGGATCGCTTCGTCTCCTTGCCGGCGATATTCACCGACACGGTCAAAAACTGACCCGGCTCGAACACGAAGGGAAGGACGGGAAGGTCGCCCCCGGACGGATGCACCAGCCGGAAGGTTCGTACGTCGGGGGTCTCCTGGAATATCTTGGCGACCCGGAGTTGTCCGGACCACCGGCCGGCCGGAATGGTCACCAAGGGCGTGGCGGCGTCCGAGGTTGCCGGTGTTCTCGCCACCATGGCGGGAGCGGCGCTAACAGCCGATGGCGGTGCACCCGTCATCAGGGGAGCCGCGGAGAGCTCCTGTTTTCCTGACGCCAGACTGGCCAGCAGCGCATCGGCTCGCCGCATGCGCTGGTAGTAGATCCAAACCATAGAAGCGGTGAACGCCAGGAGCAGCATCATCACGAAGTAATGAAACCACGACAGCCCGAACAAGCCGTGCGGAGGCTGGCCGGGTCCGGCGGGTAACAGGTTCATCTCGCCCTTGAACCAGTGCAACGCGACATCGCGTGGCGCGTTGCCTTCGGCAAGCGCGCGGTGCCCCGCCAGCCCGCTTTCGAACTGTGTCAATCCCTCCCGCATCTGCTCCGTGGCCTGCTGCATCAGGACATAATCGTCGCGCGCCACACTCGACGAGAGCGCCGAGAGGCCTTCCGACATCAGCTCCGCGCCCTTCGTCAGTCGCTCGTGAGCCTGACGTTCGATATCTGCCCGCCTTTCGGGTGGGAGGTCAGGGAGGCTCATCAAGGAGGGATAGAGTTCTTTGGGGGGTGAAGTCCCCATTCCCATCTCTCCCATCTCTCCCATGCCGCCGTGCATGCCCCCCATGCCTCGGCCGATTCCCTCGCTCGAGGCCATACCCGGCGCGTTGCTCGAACCAGCCGAATCACCTGGACCCGGATGGTGCTCGGCATGTTGCCCCTGTGCCGTGTGGTCAAGAGACGGCACAGCCCACCCCAGAGCGATTGCAAGAATCGCAGCCGACCAACGATTGCAATGCGTCTTCATCGTCGCACGCATTTTTGCTAGCGCATCTCATGAGGGCCAGACAGGGGATCTTTCCCCTCGGAGTGGGAGCCACGTCCACTTCGCCTCTGTCCCATTCCCATATGCCCCATCCCTTCTTGAATGGGACACTGACCGGTCTTTGAAAGAACAGGACAATCCTTTGCGATATCCCGCTGGCAATCCTCGGCGGACTTCCCCGTTCTTAGACAGTCCGCCATCTTCTGATACATATCAGCCATATTTTTCCGCAACTCCGGGGACGCCTGGCTTGACTTGTCTTCTCCGAAGCTCAAGGAAGAAAGACTCAACACAAAACAAACAAGAACGACTGGACGGATGTGTCTTGGTGTTCGCATGGCACCTGCTCCTTTCATGGTTCGGTCTTTACTTTGGAGTGGATGTCATCGTCCCCAGCAGGGCCCGATGTTGATCATGTGTGAGCACATTGGTGGCCTCCCCCACCGCTCGAATGAAATTCATGCGCTGATCGGCCCGCAGCTTCTCGATCTCGGCTACTTTGGCTTGGATTTTGGCAGCATCCGGTTGGTCGGCGCCCGTCAACAGGTACAGATCCTGCTCGGCTTGATCGATACGGCGTTGCTGCGTCGCGCGATCGAGAAGGGCCTTCTCCTTCAACCGATTCAACGTCGTCTTTTGTTCAGGGGTGAGGACAATATGCTGCGCATGGTCAAGGAAGAACCCGGTGGACCCGATGTGATACAAGTGGGAGGCGCCCGGCTGTCCCGGCATGGTGGATGGCGATCCTTTCATGCCGCCCATACCGGAACTCTTCATGCCACCCATCATCCCTCCCATTTCGCCCATACAACACATCTTCATGTTGCCGCCTGAGGACATTCCGCTCATCTCGCCTTCCATCATGCCCATGCCGCCGCCTCCGCCGGAAGACATGCCGGCCATCTCTCCCTCGTCGTCCATCATGCTCATGCCCATACCGGAGCTACCCCCGGACGACATGCCGCCCATCTCACCCTGATCGTCCATCATGGGCATGGCGCCCCCGCCGCGCATCGTTCCGCCACTTCCCATGCCGCGGTTGCGCTGCTTTGTGTTCTGCTTCTGAATAAGGGCCTGCAACGTTGCGACCTGCTGCTGCAATTGTTGAAGCTGTTCGGCCAAGGCTCGGGGCTCGGGAGCCTGAGCTCCCGCATGTTGCACGGATGACTTCTGGGCCTGCGCCTCTAACACTGCCACTGTCAGACCTCCGGAAAGCAGGAGCAGTCCCGCAGCTCCGAGCACCGTCCACCGCCTATGCTTGCTCATGACGTTCATCAAGTTGACTCCTTTCATTGTGATGCTAAAAGGCGAAGTGAATCCCGATCAGGTAGCGTTCCTGACTACCGGTCGCGACGGCATTCGATTCGCCGATCCGCTGTACATCCAGCCCTTCGCCCCTCACTTTGGTAAATTCCGCCACCGCTCGTATGTTTGCGGTGACGTAATAGGAGGCGTGCGCGGTGACCAGGGTACCGTTGGCCCTCATTGGATTGTTGGGACTGCCGGGGGCTGGCCCCGTATCTTGTATCTCGTAGCGGGCATCCAGGAACAGTTTCTCTGGAAGCGCTTCGAGGATGCCCTCCACCAGATAATTCCTCCGATCCTGTCCATTCACACCTCCGATGTCCCAATTATGAAAATAGCCGAGCAAGATCTGGCCGCGAGCAAAGCGGAGATTCAGCGTGGCATCCAATTGCTGGCGAGTCCGGCCATCGATGATCGGCGAAGGCTGATCGGAATTGGCCTTGGTGTTGATGTACCGGATGCCAATGATGTGATCCCACAACGTATAGGTCGTCCACGAGTAGAACCCTTGGAATTTCTTGTCCAGGTTGACCGTCGGCGCGTTGACTCCTTCCTCGCGTTCGTCGTTGACGACTCCGGCTGCGTACCGAAATCCAGACCAGAATCCGTTGAGTTCGGCGCCGGTCACGTTGAAGGTCACCGGCGCCAGATACCGCTGGAAAGTCAGCCGCCGCTTCTGCGAAAGATAGTACTGTTCGTTCAGCATGCGGCCAGCGCGCAGATTGAGCACGCTGGCCGGTATCAGGTCGCTGAACTGCATCCAAATCTGTTCGTTTCCAAAGGTTCCCCCCTCGGCCACTTCCTGGGCAAACTCCGCCAGAAATCCGACCTTCGGCGCGGCAGTTCCAGCAGCCATCAGTTCGATTTCTTCGATTTCTACCTTGTTGGTCGAAGAGAGTCGCGCTTTGGTCACGGGATCGTCTTCATGCGCGTTGAGGTACTGCATGATCCCGATCACGGAGACCGGCAGACTCTTGTGCTCCCAGGGATACTTCCCGTCCTCGTCCGGCAGCCTGAATCCCCGTTGCTTGAATTCCATCCCGAACTCATTCAGCAGGGGAAAGCCCGCATGGCAGTCGCTACATTTGAGGCCATGTTCCCGGGAAAATGAAGGAATAGCCGAGGCTTGACGAACGGATAAGAGTATCATGGCTATCAGGGCGACGAGCATCAGCACGGCGGTCATGGTGAGGAAGGATTTCTTCATAGCGACCCCTTCCGTCGGTCTACTTGCCGGATGGTGCCAAGGTCCGCAGATAGGCGATCACGTGCCAACGCTGCTCCTCGGTCAGTTTGTCCTTATACGACGGCATCGTGGTTCCCGCTTTTTTTTCAGAAATCCGCCAAAACCACTGGGCATCCGAATGCTTCTTGCTGACCGTTGGATCTGAAAGATCTGGAGCACCCTTCCCCAGCTTGGTCGGCTTGCCATCACTCCCGTGACACCGACTGCAATTGACTGCCGGATTGATCTTCCCCTCGTAAATCTCCTTCCCTGCCACTTGCGCTTTAGGATCGTCGGATGTTCCGGTCGGCATGATTTTCCCTGAAAACTCCGGTGGGATAGCCTCCTCCGCTGCATCATCTGCCATAGCTACAGCTCCTGCGAAGCCGATCAGGAATCCGATGACCACCAATATGCTTATCCTGGGCAGAATGCCGTCGCTGCCAGCCGTCGATTGATGCTCTACGTTCCTCATGTGTCCGTCCTCCCTATTTGAACGACAGTAGCGTCAAGCTTTTTCACGGGCGAACCACATCTCATACAGCGAAATGCCAATTTGCATCGCCATGGATAGTCCCATCAGGGCTCCCCCAGCGATCACGATCGAAGCAAACATTGGATCGTGTTTGGTAAACCACCAGGACCCAATGTCCAGCCAAATGGCAAGGAAAGGAATCGCCACCAGAAAGGTCTGAATGGAGGTGGGGATCTCGCTGAAGACGAAGATGAGGCTCGTGAACATAAAGATGAAGCTCATGCCGAAGAGATGGATGTGCGAGACTCGCACCAGTGATTTCATGGATTGCCCAAGATCCACGACCGTATGACGGGCGACTTCCGCGTAGGATGTCAGCGACGGCAGACCCATTCCAGACGATGCGCTGTGACATCCCGCGCAAGCCTCGGTCAGGATCGGTTGAACCTTCGCGAAATCTGGTTCTCCGGCGCCCTGTCGTATCCACTGGATGAGCTGCGTTCTCTGCGAGTCGGTGACATACTGTCCCATGGGACCTTGGAGGACCGCTTCCAGCCTGGTTGTGTCCCGTTGGCCGTAATATTTCATGATGACGGCAGCGACGAGTCCCATTCCATGCTTGGTGTGCGGCTCCACATCAATCAGGTAAAGGTACGCCAAGGCGAAAAGATAGGCCACGCCGATCGTGAGCAGAAAGACGCTCGCCAGGACCTTGAGAGGCAGGGTCAGTGTTCGGAGCGTCATGCTATTTCTCCGCTTGGACCATCCAGCAGGCCAAGTGTTTCAAGGTTTGCACGGTCGACTCATAGTTTGGATTTGACATTATCATCCTGCGGGTAGCTCCTCGCTGTACATCCGGACGATATCCTCGCGATTCTGGTCAGAGTGAGAGATTTCGGATCGTTTTCTTCCTCACTAGCCAGTACACTTCGATCGGCGGCTCATCGTCCGAGAACCTCCCTTTCCGCATCAAGCCAATCATCAAGAGCACAGCCTTGGCGACAGCCGCGCTTGACATAGAGTTCATACGCCCGTCGCTCAATCCGAGCTCTGAGTACGTCCCGATCGTGCGCCGGCTGCTCACCCGATTCGCGAACAGGAACAGATTCTTTGAGTGCTTCCTTGACCTGAATACGGGATTTCTTCGTCTGGCGATCTTGTGACGTGGTTGCCATGTTTACACCTTTCTCTTGTTCAGACGTTGGCGGCCACCGAGCGTTCACCTTCAACTACGGGCATGGGGGCGAAGGGTTGATCGAGGCATGCGGGCGGGAACGCAGGCGTTCTCGCGATGCGTCGCAGCGTCTCTGCAATCCGTTCTGGCTTACCCCAGTCACTCCACAACACTCCGGTCAACTCCATCACCGCGACAGATTCCGGGACTCGTTGTAATAGGTCCGATGAGAAGTTCTTTGTCGGCATGTTCTGATAAATCGCGTCGAGCACAGGGCCTTCCTCGGGTGAGCCAATGGCCCGTTCGAGTCGTTCAAAGGGCGCGATGATGCCAGGAAAGTACTTTGTCCCGAGCGCCCAGAGGGTGTTCACCTTGCCGACCATGACAAAGGTATTCCACAGTGCTCCCGAGCTGAGCGCGCCATCCGCCTGCGCAGCGGTCGGTTTCTCGAGGAAGGCTTGCACCGTCTGAACCTTCGCGTCCAGTCCCCTAGCAGTCAAGATCTCCCCTGGCAGAATCCACCCGTATTCGAGCTCAAGACGGTCAGGCCTGGCTCCCAGAAGCACCAGCCGATCTGGCAGGGAGTCGGCGACCAAAATGGCCTGCCAAACGCTGTCGAGGAACCGGGATTCGGGATAGACAAAGTGGTCCGAGGGATACATGACGACTGTAGCCTGCGGGTCCCGTGCCCGCACATAGGTCAAGGGCAAGAACAGCCCGGCCACGGTGTCGCGATTCTCAGGCTGCAAGACCAAGGTGCCCCCGCCTCGTCGTGCGAGCTGCGCGAGTGCGTCCGGACGATGTCCACGCGCCACCACTGCTACGGTGCGCGCCGGAGGGGTGAGCCTGGTCGACCGATCCACCGTGTGCTGGAACATCGAGCGCGTGCCCACGAACGTGCAATACTGCTTGGGCTTATGGCATCCGAGCCATCGCTGAATCAGCGGCCGCATCCGCTCCCCTTCGCCACCAGCCAAGATCACCGACCACAACTTCTCCGAGAGATGTCCCTGAGCCTTCATGGCACTCCTCCTCTCCATCGTTCTGTCCTCTGCGCGACACCCACTGATTCACAGACAGGTGGCGGGTTGGTCCCCCTCCCGCGAGGCACGCAGCTTCGCCGGTGTGGATCTCGCATCAACGATGTTCTGATTGCCTCAGCTCCACATTGACCCGCTCCCCGCAGTTGACACATCGCACGACACAGGAGCAATGCCTTCAACGCGTGACTGCTCTGCGTCACTCTCGGCCGGCACCATGAACACGCCGCATCGCTGGCAGTGATCCTTCTGATCCGATCCAGCCGAGAACGTGATTGCCGTCGTTCTCATTCGTCTACAGAAAGAAGTTGGCCAGTCTCTCTGGGAGCGGACATACCTTTTGAGTAATCCCGGCCAACCACCTACTTCAGGGTTTCCGACCCTCAAATCCCTTCATGTAGTACTCTGGATTCTGATCGAATTGCTCCTTGCACTCCTTCGCGCAGAAGTAATAGGTCTCCCCGTGATACTGACTGGTGAACGGCGTCGTGCTCTTCTCAATCCACATGCCGCACACGCGATCCATTTCTTTTTGGTATGTCATGATCCCTGCCTCCTTCCACCTCAGTTAGGTGAATGCGCTGTCACTCGAGGAACGCCTCACGGTACTACGTGCCTTGCCGTACACGATGTGGGGCGCATCCTCTTCCTTTAGCTGGACTGCCGATCACTGCGACCCGCTGGAGGTCCGCTCGACAACAGGGATCAGTCCCACAACAACCTGGATGCGTGCAGCGGAATTGGAACTCCACCCATTGAGCGGAGGGCGCAAAGGGTCCGAGCGTCAGACCAAAGCGACATACGGCTGCCATCACGCCGCCTGCTGCGATCATCTCGCGTGTCGTCCATTGCTCTTCCAGGTCGGTCTTCCAGGTCAGCACACCGGAGCAGTTCGTTCTGATGCTGAGTCGATCGCCAACACGGATTGATCGGATCGGTCTGGCAAACGTCCAGACGAGGGCATGGGGCACGATGGTCTCATCGAGCGAGAACGGAGGTTTGCGACGAAGCGCCCGATAGACGGCCTTCAGATGATCCCGAAACAGATCGTCGAACTCTGCGTCGGAGTCGGAAGCTTGATCCTCACCAAACCACCAGAACCAATCGCTGCCCTCCGCGGCGTAGAGGGCCTCGAAGGCTGTGGGATGACTCACCGGTGTAGCCTGCATGCGGTCGAGCCATTCCCTGGCCTCACGGAGATGATCCCATCCACGATTTTCTTCGTCCTCACCGATCCATGTTCCCAAATCGTTCCCAGGCGCCGAGCCATTTTCGTCGATCCAGCTTGCTTCAGCGAGGTCAGAGACTTTCGGCAATGCTGGGATTGAGTGAGCCGGCACCCGCCGCGCGAGATTGCCTTCAAGATACTCTCGAAAGGTGACCGTCCGGATCTCCGGGTCATCAGTGAGCGCGGAGTACAGCGCATGAAGAAATGGGCGAGCTTGCCGCTGGTACGCGCCCCAGGCATTCTCGCCGTCCAAGATGATCGAGACGATGCGGTTCGGGGGATCGTTCACCTTCCAGGCGAACCGCTCTTTCAGTTCTCGTATAAGATCCGCCGCTGCCTGTTCAGGATCCGGATATTCCTGATAGTGAAAGCCGATCTTGTCTGAGAGGACGGTGTCGCGGAAAAAGATGGCGACCCCGTGGCCCTGCTCATCTTCGGCCCGATATGCTTGGCACAGGACGTTCGGGTCCTGGACGTCGTAGCCATACTGCCCGGAGCGCTTCAGGACCCCTTGATCCGTCGCAAGCCAGTGCACGTCCGCATCCGCGAAGAGTGAGACCACCGACTGACCCACCGCTCCTTCGGCTGGCCACATCCCGACCGGCGGATGCCCGAAGCGCTCCTCGTAGTACTGCATAGCACGGTTGAGCTGCGCCACCGCATCTTCTGGATGGTGAAACCGTGTGGGATGCACCGCTCCAGGACGATCGATGGTGGCGCGATCCGTATCGACAAGCAACGGAAGGATGGGATGGTAGAACGGCGTGGTGGAAATCTCGATCTGCCCACGATCTTGAAGCTGTCGATGGATTGCGACGACATTGCGCAGGATCTTCAGTTGCTCAGCGATCATCTGTTCGATCTCACGAGCCGTAAAGCTGGCGCCCTTTTCGACGAAACGG
>JAEURV010000094.1 GCA_016788465.1 Nitrospira sp.
TCGATTCTGACTTCTTTGGTCAAGCCAGATGCCGAGGAATCGCTCATGGCCTTGACGACGACTTGCGCTCCTTCTTCCACCAGTTCGTACGTCGTCAGCCTCGGGATCTTCCTAAAGGTCAGCGGTTTCCAGCCATCCGGCAGACTTGTCCCCGGTTTGCTTACCGAAAAGCGCGCGACCTCCACGATGGTTGGACCTTGCGCCTGTACCACTGCAGCCGACATGGTCAGGATCATTATGAGGACACGACCGGTGATCACCATCTACCTCATGATTCCCATCCATCCTTATCGTCGCATCCACACAAACAGCTTCGTGAGGAGATTCTTTGTTCGTTCTGTAAAGTGCGCTTTTCTCCACAGATTGATGACTTTCTTATTCACCTCAGCCTGAGTCGGGTACGGATGGATCGTACCGGCGAGCGCCTTCGCACCAGCGCCCGTTTTCATCAGCACCGAGAGCTCACTGATCATGTCGCCAGCATGGGCCGCCACGATCGTCGCCCCAATGATCTTGTCTGTCCCCTTCTGAATGTGCACGCGTGCGAACCCTTCTTCTTCCCCGTCGAGAATCGCGCGATCCACTTCATCGAGCTTGTACGTATAGGTTTCCACCTCGATGCCCTTCTGCTTGGCATCGTGTTCATACATCCCGACATGGGCGATTTCTGGTTCAGTAAACGTACACCAGGGCATATTCAACGACTCAACACTGGCGTATCCAAACCCCATGGGATGAGGGAACAGTGCATTCTGGATCACGATTTGCGCCATGGCATCGGCCGCATGGGTAAATTTGTACCGAGAGCAGACATCGCCGGCGGCAAACACCTTGGGATTCGTGGTCTGCAACCTGCCGTTCACCTGAATTCCCCGTGTGTCATACGCGACGCCGGCTGCTTCCAGCCCGATTCGCTCCACGTTCGGAAGGCGTCCCACACCGACGAGAATCTCATCGACCATCACGTCATACGGTTGGCCGTGCGAATCGAGGATCAGCCGTTTGCCGCCCTCAACCTTTTCGATTCGCAGGTCTTTTCCGCAACAGAGAAGCTTGACGCCATCTCGCATCATCTGCTGCTCGACGAGCTCCGCCGCATCTCGATCCTCATTCGGCATGATGCCGTGTGTGGTTTCGATCAGATACACGTGGCTCCCAAAGCGGGCAAACGCCTGCGCCAGCTCGCAGCCGATCGGTCCTGCGCCAATGACACCCAGCCTTTGTGGCAACTCCGTCAGTGAAAAGACCGTTTCATTCGTGCGGTACCCGGCTTCCTGTAACCCAGGGACCGTTGGCACTGATGCTCGTGCCCCTGTGCAGATCGCCGCTCTGGCAAAGGTGAGAGTTCGATTACCCGCAGAACCTTCCACGTGGATGGTATCAGTACCGATGAAACGTCCGCTGCCAATGTAGACATCAACACCGAGGCTGGCATAACGATGGACCGAATCGTTCTGACTGATCCGTGCTCGTAACTTTCTCATCCGTGCCATGACAGCGCCAAAGTCGTATTGCACCCCAGCGGGAATATGCAAACCGAACTCCGGCGCCTTTCGCAAATCAGCCCAGGCTCTGGCGGCACGAATGAGGCTTTTGGACGGAACGCACCCAACGTTCAGGCAATCCCCGCCCATCAGATGCTTTTCGATTAAAGCCACTTTTGCTCCCAGGCTCGCAGCGACAACCGCAGTGATGAGTCCCGCTGTTCCCGCTCCGATCACCACAATGTTGTAACGGCTGCTCGGTTCGGGGTTGATCCAACCCGCAGGATGCACGTTCTTGAGCAACTGCTGATTGTATTCGTCATTGGGAAGGACCAATGGCTGGTCGCGTTCACTCATGCTCAAGATCCCTGGAAGTGGTTGCGTGATCATAGCCTTGCATTCTTCGTTGGAACACGTCAATCACAACACTGTCTCTCATATTGGTTTTGCCGAAAACTTTTTGTAGACGACAGGAACCAAGGCAAGCAGTCCCAACAAGACAAACGCCCCGATCACACTCGGAGACGCAATCTCCTTGAGTGAATTGATCGTGCCCAGTTGGCGCCCCGCATACGCATACACAAACGACCCAGGAATGATGCCGATCGCCGTAGCAAGCATGTACGTTCCGACATTGACGCGTGTGAGACCTGAGACCAGATTGACGACAAAAAATGGAAAAAGCGGAATCAGTCGAAGGGTCAAAAGATAGCTAAAGGCGTTCTTCGAAAAGCCCTCTTGGAATGGTCCCATCCACTTCCTGAACTTCTGCTCGACCGTGTCTCGCAACAAGTATCGCGCAGTGAGAAAGGCAAGCGTGGCTCCGGTCGTCGCACCGATATTGATGAACAGCGTCGCCAAAATCCCACCGAACAAGAAGCCTCCCGCCAGCGTCAGAATGACGGCACCCGGCAGCGATAGGCCGGCCACCACCACATAGGTCAGGATAAAGATCCCGACCGCTGCCCCAAAGTTGGCATCCGCAAACGCCAGCAAGCTATCTCGACTCTCTTTCAATACCGTAAGCGACAGGAATCGCCCGAGATCAAGATAAAAGAAGGTCCCGATGGCGAGAACCATGACAACGGCAATGAAAACCTTGACAGTATTTGTCTTGCCTGTTCCGGCCTGATTGGAAACCTGTGTACGCATAACGGCCTCCTGGCGTATCATGGGACCTCCTCAGCTGGCTGTCAACGAAATAGGCGGCATGGGGTGTTAGTCACATCACGCCGCGCAATCTTACAGGCTCGGTTCCGAAAAGCCGGTTGCCAGGCTTGATTCGATTCCCGTAATCTGATGTGAGGAGGTCACCATGGATGACTCAAGCCGTCTCACGAAAACCAAAGAACAATGGGCTCGGGCCAGGCGAGGGGGAGAAGAGCGTGAAGTGTTTTATGAGGGAGATGCACGCTTGCCACCAGGCCAGCACCTCGTCGAGAACTTCCCCGTGCTAGACCTTGGCTTCAAGCCGAACATCCCAATAACCGAATGGACGCTCACCGTCGGAGGATTTGTCACAACCCCTGTGACATGGTCGTGGGAACAGTTCCTTGCACAGCCATCATTTAAAGATCGTTCCGACTTCCATTGTGTCACCTCATGGAGCCGGTATGACAATGACTGGGAAGGCGTAAGCTTCAAACATCTCATCTCAGTGGTTAAACCGCTGTCACTCGCAAAGTTTGTCCTCTTTAAGTCATACGACGACTACACGACGAATCTTCCGCTTGAGGCCTGTAACGACGACGATGTGCTGCTCGCGCATAGCTGGAACGGCACGCCTCTATCCCGAGACCATGGCGGACCGGTGCGGGTGATTGTCCCGAAACGGTATGCCTGGAAAGGAGCGAAATGGGTGAAGGAGATCGTGTTGTCGGATAAAGACGAAAAAGGCTTCTGGGAAGTCCGAGGATATTCGAACACCGCGCTCCCTTGGAAGAACGATCGCTACGGATAAAGGCAAACGTTACTTCTTAATCCAACCGCCAGGACCTTCGATAAAGTTTCCCGGCGTGGTATTCTGAATGGCCTTTTCCCCCGCAAGGGTTTCAACGGCTCGCATATCGGTACGGTTTCGTTTTGCGATCTCTTCGTAGGCTTGTCTCCGCTTTTGATTTACATCTTCGATCAAGCTTTGAGCTTCAGCATTGGAAGGGTTCACCGCACCCAAATAGCCGTTTGGTTTTTCGCCCACCAACCCCTTTGCTTTCGCTTCATCCAGCGACAGGGCGAACGCTGAAAACGCGACCGCAACTCCTGTGACCGTCACACACAGCATAATCGTCAGCCGTACCATTTTCATTATCGCCTCCGAAATTTAGAACAGTCCGCTGTCCTTCGACAACACCTCATCCAAATCCTTGTCTACTTTTAGGCGGATCTCATGATCGATCTTCACATTAAGATTGATCGTAATCGGTTTTTCTGGTGCAGCCACTTCCACACGGGGGGTACAGGCGCATATGGCCATCATGAGCCCTGCCCAGATCAACGCGTTCGCTCGTCTCAATATCTTCACCATAATCAGCCTCATGAGGGTGAAAGTCGTCTATACTTTCGCTCGATGGTGCCCGGTATCTCTTCAATGAGCCGGAGACTTTTCAGAAGCGTCGGAATGTGTTCCTGCACCGTAAGGTTGAAATGGATGGGCGGGAGCTGTGGAAGATCTGGATTGCGCCCCTCCAATCGAGCACTCAAATATAACATGCCTGTTTCTCCATACTTGACTCCAACGCGCAGGAACTTATAGTGAAAGTTATTAAGGGCCTGCGCAACAAGCTGGAGCGGCGCATCCGATTCTGAAAGTACCGGTGACGATTCTACGTTTGAGTGATATCGTATCACCCCGCCGGGAGGCTGCCCCTCAATCATTCCATCATCTATTGCGACTCCTCTCGAAGTGATCGAGAGCGGGAGTGTCCCATTGAGCGTACCAGATCCCTGCAGTCCCCGTTGCTGTTCCACACTGAGAATCTTTGCGAGATCAAGATTCCGTAAAGAAACGGTGGTTATGGACGGAGGTGACGCCAAGTCTGCGACAAGACCAGGACTGGTAATTGTCCCTCCAAACGCTTCACACCGAAAGTCTTTCAGCTCAACGATTGGAAAAGAGTCCGTCAATTTCCACCGTGCTTGATACAAAGTCTTGATATTGGTGACTTCAACACCACTCTGAAAAGCTCCGACAAAGAGAGCTGCCGGCTGAACCATCAGTATGGACTCCGTCCCGTCCGCACGAAGTACCGCTGACGTACTCACCCCCCTCAGGCCATAGTCATGATAGTAGCCGGAGACATTCTCTGCTACGACCCGTGCGGTAGCAGAGGTGATTCTGGTGCCGCTGCTGGATTGATTCCCTGTTGCATTATCCCAGGTCACATCGACCGTGGCGCTGACGGTCCCATCAAGCAGATCGCTCGATGGAGCAACCGTTCGAATAAAGCGGCTGAGCCGCCGCTCCGCCCCATCAAACTGTACAGGCCCGATCGTGGCATGTAACACACCATAGGCCGTCTTCAGTGACTGCTCAAGCCTCGCTGTGACCAACCCCTCATAATTCGGGAGATCGACCTGTAGATCCGCCCCAATACCCGTTTGATCAACCGAGAACTTTGTGAGCCAACGACTTGGTGAAGGGATGACCGCTCCCGCACCCACATTGAGCCCGTCCATCACCAGCATCCCGCTGGTTGTCCAATTCGCGCCTCTCGTCTCCATCTCCTGGACGCTGAGCAGTCCTTGCGTCACCGTGACAGTTTGACTGCCTATTCTGACGGCGGGAGTCCGAATTGTGGCAACCAGCGGTCCTCCGATGCAGTGCAATGGAACGAGGTCACATTCCACGGTCAGGGGTTCGGAAAGATTCAAGGTTGCTCCTGGGACAAACACCACGCCTTGTCCCATCTGTCTTACGGTCATCGAAGATGGCGGTGATAAAACTGCCCCGAGATGTGTCCGTTCCAACCGTACGGTTCCCCGAACCCCACCGGCTGCCTCTTTGGCGGAAAGCCTCTCAGTGAATACCTTAGGGAGCGTCCCGATCAATTGATAGGCCCCTTCAGCCAATATCAGTTGATCCCCGCGCCCTTCCGCCTTTGTCGTCTCGAATGTGGCGACCAATGGCCCTGCTGACCTGCCATAGGTCACCTGCAGTGGACCCTGGGCCACTGTGCGGATGGGGTTCTCTTTCCAATAGAGCGTCCCCTTCACGACCTCCTTGTTTTCGATTCGTACCGGCTGATCCCCATGAGGAAGGATCAGTCGAACAATGTCTGGGATAAGACGAGGTTGCGTGTTCAGCGTCGCGGTGAGGAGTACGCCTGGACTCATGGCCCACTCCGCCTGAACGGCATTGCCTACAAATCTTCCTACATAGGCCAGTGCAATGTCCTTCGCCACTCCTTTCAGTGCGGGTAGAGTGAGCGTGATTCGGATCTGACCGTCTACACGAGTATGTGCATCCTCCCAGAGAGACCCGAGCGCAGCCTGGGTGGCAGCAACTCCTGCCCAATCGAGTGCGATCTGCCCAGTGACCTTCTCCAATTCCGGACCGATCGGTACGAGGAGTGCAATGAACGGAGCCAACTCCTGCACATTAATTCGAAGGTTGCCGTCGACTTGAATGTCCGATCCATCGGTCGGACGCGCTCTGGACTGCCAGGAAACAATCGGAGCTGCATGCGGTCTGGTTGATGACAAGGTGGCCGACCAGGTACTCGCCGAATTCCCCGACACCACGAGACCATACGAGCCGGTGTCCCGCCCTTGAAACGAGAGATGCCCTCCCACTTCATTGCCGGCAGAGGTCAGCTCTCCATTAATCGTGACTTTACGGAGTGGGCCCGTCGCTTGTTCGCGGAACAGGGTCAGGTGCTCAAGCTGCAGTTCCCCGAAAGGGAGAATCGGAAGACTCCTCAGGAGATCTCCTGCCGTCAGCAATTTCCACGGCGATGACTCTTCATCATCGTTCTCGTCTGCTTGCTTTCCTTCCGATCCAGATTCAGTTGAGTGAACGGTCAGGACATGAATGGCGACCTCTCTGAGGAGGACACGATTCGCACGCCCTTGAAAGAGTTGTCCAAGGTCATACTGAATCTCTGCATCGGTGAGGGAGATCATCAATCGTTCTTCTCCTAAATCTTGCTGGAATGACACGACCGGTATATTCAACTTGGTCCAGCCAGGATACCCAAGCTGAAGGACGACATGACTGTACCCATGCGCGCGAAGCCCATCGGCCAAGACATACGAGGCGCCCAACGGCAACAGGAGATACCCTCCACAGAGCACAACACAAACTAACAGCACGGCAACTTGATAGCGTTGCGTCAACATAATAGCCTGGGATCAGTGAGTGTCTTGATTGTCACGGTTTTCAAACAAACCTATCTGCGCTGTCAAGATGGCCGAACGGCTCTGCCTGACATAAGCCGATAAACCGCAGCCCGTGACTTCCTTATCTGGCTGTCATAGGAAACCGGTGTAGCTCTTCGGGCTCATGACGGATAGATGGAAGGTCTCACAAGAAATCTTACCAACTCATTTTACCCCGGCCAAACCAAACGCGATCGCCGACAATACGCCAGCAGATCTATTTCAAGCAGAAGTTCATGTCAAGTAATCCATCCGCGGCCACCGTCGCTTCCCCACCTTTCCGACAGTCTTCCTGTTGAGTTTTTCTCTGGATTCCAATGCTCGTCTCTACCTGGCCTTCGGCTCGAGAAGACATCCCGCTCAAGGGATGTAGACCTTGACTCTGACGAACCAGTGTCCCTATATCCCTCTTCTGGAGAGTTGTCCCACCTCGTGTACGCGTCAAGACGAGAGCCGACTGGGGCTGTTTCCCCGACAGAGGGATTGCGGACGCTTGAAAGGATGCTCCCCCGTCTTCCACCCGAACCTCAACCTTGTAATACTTGAGCGTCGGCATGGCAGTAAGGCCAATCGCGGCAACATCATCCGAATAAATCCCATGATGAGTGTGGTAAAGCGTTTCCAATCTGTTAATCTCCGCGAGGACCACCTCAGCCTCCACACCTCTCGCATGATTGACAACGTGATCATGCGAGACCATCGCCATCGTGACCAGAATACTCAGGACGGCGAGAACCACAAACACTTCAAGCAAAGTGAACCCACCGTTCCGACTTCCTCTACCCACCCTTACACCCTTCCGTGCCTGATATGCGCCCTCCGAAAATCAAACTGTTCTAACGTTTCGGTAATGCCGTCCAGAGCCTCTCGGGCTTCCCTCAGGCTGGTAGGCTCAACTTCCTCAATCTGCTGGAGTGCCATCTGCAAGGCTCGTGCGTGATGGTGAATCTGCTCAAACGACCGTTCGAGGTTCTCCAAGGCTGAATTGGCATGATCAGCCAATCCTTCCAACCGGTCACCAGGGGAAAAGCGAAGGCGCCAACGAAGGTTTCCGGTGGCCCACTGCTGAAGACTTTCGTCCAGCCGAGAGAGTGGCCCTGCCACACGCCGAGTCACGACAAGGCTGAAAATCATGGAACCAAAAAAGAGTACCGGAACCGCAACCCAAACCGTCTGACTCAAGGCCAACATCTCTTCAGCTGCAGCCTGCTGTTCGTCCAATGAATCACCCGTATACATCACGACGATGGGCTTCAAATGGGCTCCATAGAAGGCCATAGTGAAAAACAGCGCCGAATACAGAAACAGCAACAATCCGATCCACGCGACGTAACCCTTTTGGATTCGATGCACGAAGAACCCCGACCGACGACTGACAGTTGCCATCGACGTGGATGTGGCAGTAGTCATGCTCAGTCCCTCCATTCTGACCGACCTGACATCGAGAAAGCGGCATATATCTACAGTATCACCAAGACTACCATCCACAAAGCACATGAATACGGCATGAATCAGAACTGGTCAGGTTACGCTGAAAGGCGACACTGAGGGAAACACAGACTTGCGCCGGTTATGATGAAGGGGGAAGGGCAAGAACTGCAGGCTCTTCACACTTCTTACAGTTCAAGAAGGTCCCGAGGTGCCGCTCACGCCCCCCCTCAGTGAGTACCCAAGGGCGGTTGAAAAACGGCGGGTGATGTCGAACATGTTGTCCATGACCACAGGCTAGGTCGGCAACCCAGTCGCCGTACTCGTCTTGGTGGTAGCCGATAATAGGTTGCTGCATATAATGAGAGCGTTCCCCGTCAGATCATGGCCGTCGAGAGATCAATGCCGATGGGCATCCTAGCCACGATCGATAGAAGATTTCAATGACGGCTGCGGCCCTTACCGTTTTTCAAACGGCAACTCCTGTCGTTGAAGCGCGGACACATACTTCCACTGTTTAGCCTGATCCTGATCAAAGCTCCCCAAGAAGATCACATCTCGATCGAGGTGGCGAAACTCCGTCAGATTAGCCTGACAATTCTGTGGATTAATGACTCGCGCATCGTACTGACCAACAACATAGATATTGCCTTTTGCCGCCAAATAGACATTCCGCCGACCCGCATAGCCGGTATCTGGAAACAGTTCCGTTGAAGACTGACACCCCCCACGTCCCTGAACATTCATCGTAAGATTGAACCGCTGAAGAAATGGATCGGTTGCTGTCCTCACAATGGCGACTCGCACCTGCAGTGTCGCGATCTCAAGCGACGCGGTTTCGGGAACATTACTGTTGCATCCCACTGCAATCGGCAACAACGCAGTATAGATCATCGCCCGGACGGGGAGTCTCACTTGGCTGGCGAAACCTTGGGGGCCGCCCCGATCGCATCCAGTCCTTCCTGCGCACAGGCATCATCCAGATGGGTACCTGGCGCTCCACCAACCCCGATTCCACCAAGCACGTCTCCTCCAATTTCAATGGGAAGCCCGCCGCCCAACATTAGAACCTCACCATTGATCTCACGAAGAGCCTGAAGCGCGGGAACTTTAGCAATGAGATCGGCAAGTTCACTCGTAGGACGCCGAAGACTGGCGGCCGTATAGGCCTTTTTCCGGCTACTGTCCACCGTATGAGGCCCAGCACCATCAGAACGTCCCATTGCACGAAGCACACCGTCACGGTCTACCACTGAAACACTGACCCGGTACCCATCCTTTTTACAGACGTCTAATGCGGCTTGAATCGCCTTGTTCGCCATTTCCAACGGCAAAACCGACTCTTTAGGCAGTTCATCGGCCAACGTGACGTAGGGAACTACGAAACTCATGAGAAGACAGAGCGGCACCCCGGCGACGATCATGCGAGACGCTAGGCGTGATAGAATCTTCATCATCTGAGAACCTCCGATCATACTCTGCATGCAGACTACGGATGCGTAGGGGGCCTGTCAAGGGAGGGACCGTCTAGCGGTGCTTCATAGCTGACCGATTGGGTCGAACCGAATTGGTTGGCTGAGCGGCAATCTTCAGTCCAAGGTCCTCAACCATGGCGCGAAGAGGTTCGGCAAGAGACCAGGCTTGTGCCGGACAACCTCGTGGAGCATGTGGATAATCTCCATCGAAAATCTCTGATATCTGGCCAAGGCAGGTTTCGCCCAGACTTACTTCTATTCCGTTCAGAAATGACCGCGCCTCACGTTTGACTGTCGAGGTGCGCCCGAACGTATTCACCCAGGCTGTGACAAAAGCTCCCAACAGGAACGGCCAGACGGTACCCTGATGGTAGGCACTAGCCCGTTCTCCTGGCCCTCCTTCATAGCGTGGCCGATACCGATTATCCTGTGGTGACAATGTTCGAAGGCCCACTGGGGTCAGAAGCTGCTCCTTGACGATCCGAAGAGTCTGCATGGCCTGTGCGTTCGTCAACAGATCATCGCACAGGGAAATCGCATATACCTGATTGGGCCGGATCGAGGTGTCCTCCCCCCCTGGCCCATCGATGGTATCGTAGAGATACCGTCCATCCTTGTACCAGAATCGCGTACGGAACGACGTGACAGCTCGTGTTCGATCTTTCCGACAACCAGCTGCATAGTCCCGCTCTCCAAATTGCTCCGCCAAACACCCGCCAACCTGCAACGCCCGAATCCACAAGGCTTGAACTTCTACAGGCTTTCCACGCCGCGGAGTGACAACGCAATCGCCGACCTTGGCATCCATCCATGTCAGTTGTATCCCTGGTATTCCTCCAGAAATTAGTCCATCAACATCCATCTTGATGTCGTATCTCGTCCCATCACGATAGCCGTCGAGAATCTGTCTAATAGCTGGCCACACGACCTCTCGAACACGTTTCGTATCCTTGCTGTAGGCCAGATAGCGATCAACCGCATGAATAAACCACAGGGATGCATCAATCGCATTATATTCAGGACTTTTGCCGAGATCTGGAAAACGATTCGGCACCATGCCTTTTGACACAAAGGGAATAAAGGATTGAATGATATGCCACGCAACCTCGTACTGTCCGGTCACAAGAAAGAGGCCGGGTAATGAGATAAAAGTGTCTCGCCCCCAATCTGTAAACCACGGATATCCAGCGATAACCGTCTGCCTCGAACCCTGCCGAACGAAAAATGTACCGGAGGCTTGTCGGAGCGCTTCGGCGAAGCGGTCATGATGCGTTATGATCTTGCGATGCCTTACCCGCCCGGCACCTTCCGCCCGAATGAGTTCTCCTGTCTCAATACCGCCAACCACTTCGCTGCTCAGTACAAGAACTTGCTCCTCGTCGGACTTTAACTGAAAAATCATTTCTCCTGGAGACCACCAGTCTTCTTGAAAATCAAGCCCACGCTCTCGCTCGAGGGGAAACTGCACATACCGATACCAATCGGGAGCGTGGCGATAGCGTCCGGTATGTCTGCAATGTACGGCCGGAAGACTCTGATATGGCTGCCAGGTCACCCACTGCTCCGCGACCGTTGCTTTGGGGTAAAGCGCTTCGTTTTCATGGTGGAGGGCATGATAATCCCGTCCCGTGAGCATCGGGCGCACCTGTAGTTTGATGACGTCCGTCGTAGGGTTGGGTAGTCTCCATCGCACCACAACTGTGTTGTGGTCTCGCACACAGAATATTTCCCGGCTGACGGTTCGACCTTTGAACCTAAATGTCCAGGTTGGCCAAGGAGCCGATGAGAAGGAGGTGCAATGGCTATACCCTTGAGGATGGGTTACGCCGGGATACAGATTCGTCGAGATTGAAAACGTGCAGCCATCCACATGGAGCCATTCCTCTAAGTGATTGACCAATACATACCGATGGTACTCAGGAGGACTCGCCACAACCAACAACCCATGATAGCGGCGCGTATTGGCACCAGCCACAGTCCCCGATGCAAATCCCCCGCAGCCGTTCGTCTCCAGCCATTCTAGACTCAGCGCACGATCGAGATCTTGGCATGCCTCTTTGCCAATCCGCATCAGCTCCCCTTGTTGCCCCCTATCTCGTCACTCCGAAGATGCGTTTCACCGTTCGACAGGCTCACCGCCCTGAGCGAAGCCGAAAAGCGAACGACGCGCCTCCCTACTCCCCGCTCTGCTGGATTAACTTTGCGACTAATCCCGTCCATCCTGTCTGATGGCTGGCGCCGATCCCAGCCCCATTGTCTCCATGGAAGTACTCATAAAATGGGATAACATCCCGCCAGTATGGATCATCCTGAAATTTCCTGACTCCTCCATATACGGGACGTCGCCCGGTTTTATCGCGGAGAAAGATATGCGTCAGTCTACGGGAGAGCTCCGAAGCCACCTCATTCAACGAAATGAAGTGGCCGGAACCTACAGGATACTCTACCTTGTACGCGTCGCCGAGATAGTAATGAAACTTCTGGATGGACTCGATCAGCAAATAGTTGACTGGGAACCATACAGGCCCCCTCCAGTTTGAATTGCCTCCGAAAAGCCCTGTGCTGGATTCGGCCGGTTCATAATCCACACGATAGTCCCTGCCCATGATGGATAAGACATAGGGATGATCCCTGTGATAGCGCGAGAGAGCACGAATGCCATAAGGGGAAAGAAACTCATCCTCATCGAGCATGTACCGCAATACCGATTTGAGTCGGACCGGATTGACCAGGGACAAAAACCGCCGCACCTCTCCGTCCTGGGAATGGGTCTCAACGTGCGCGCTAAAATCTGGTCGATTTTCAATAAACCACTGCATACGGTGCTTGAACCGTGGTAGCTGATCAATAAGCTCGGAATCCAGAGTTTCAACGGCAAACAGCGGGATCAGGCCGACAAGAGACCGGACCTTGAGCGGACAAGTCCGTCCGTCCGGAAGATGCAGGACATCATAGAAAAATCCATCTTCCCTATTCCATAGCTCGATTTTCTCCCCGCCGATATTGTTCATCGCCCGGCAGATATAGACGAAATGCTCAAAAAACTTACTGGCTACATCCTCGTACGCTCGATTGTCACGTGCCAGTTCCAACGCGATCGACAGCATATTGAGGCAATACATCCCCATCCAACTGGTCGCATCCGACTGTTCAATATGGCCGCCCGTGGGCAAAGGAGCACTCCGATCAAACACGCCGATGTTGTCGAGGCCCAAGAATCCTCCCTGAAAGATATTCTTTCCCTCAGCGTCCTTTCGATTGACCCACCAGGTAAAGTTCAGAAGGAGTTTGTGGAACACGCGTTCAAGGAAGACCCGATCCCCAACTCCTCTCCGCTTCTTCTCGATCTTATAGACCCGCCAAGCAGCCCAGGCGTGAACCGGAGGATTCACGTCTCCAAACGCCCATTCATAGGCAGGAATCTGCCCGTTCGGATGCATGTACCATTCACGGAGCATGAGGACCAGTTGCTCCTTGGCAAAGGTCGAATCGACAAGGGCCAAGGGAATGCAATGGAATGCCAAATCCCACGCGGCGTACCAGGGATACTCCCACTTGTCCGGCATAGAAATCACATCGGCATTGTAGAGGTGTGTCCAGTCGGAGTTGCGCCCATGCAGCCGCTCTTGAGGCGGATCCGGCATCCCTGGATCGCCCATGAGCCAGCGTTTCAGATCATAGTGGTAGAACTGTTTGCTCCACAGCAACCCGGCAAAGGCTTGTCGTTGGACAAGCTTCGCGTCCTTGGAGAGATGTGCCGGAGCCAGGTCTTCATAGAATTCATCGGCCTCTCGAACCCGCTGTTCAAAGAGTCCATCGATATGTTTCAAGCTGAAGGTATCCGGATCAGACTCGTTCGTCAGACAGAGATGAACGCTATCTGATTCCCCTGGAGCCAAAGTCAGGGCATACTGCGCGGCTGCCTTCGACCCGATCTTTCCGGGATTCACCGCATCGATCTGTCCATAGATGATGTAATCATGAAAGCTGTCCTTCACGTACGTTGAGCCTTCCTGATCTCCATAGAGTCGTCGGGAGTTCGTCTCGTTTTCCGTGAACAGCAACGGTGGTGTTCGTTCGCACCAGAGAAAACGTCTGCCGTAGTACTCGTGCTCCAGCTCAACGACACTGAGATTCTTCGCTTGGGTTCCCTCACGCATGCGTGGCCGACGAGCATCGAGCCCCCATGACCACGTATTTCTGAACCAGAGAGTCGGCAGCAAGGTCAGCTCGGCACGTTCAGGCCCCCGGTTGGTAACACGGATCCTGACGAACAGCTCCTCCGGTGTCGTCTTGGCATATTCCACCAGCACATCGAAATAACGATCCTCGTCAAAAACTCCGGTATCAATGAGTTCATATTCCAGATCTCGCCGTCCACGACGGCGATTTTCCTCAACCAACCGACCATATGGAAACTCAGCTTGTGGATACTTATACAAATACTTCATGTATGAATGCGTCGGCGTTGAATCTAAATAGAAATAATACTCTTTAACATCTTCGCCATGATTACCTTCATTACCCGTCAGTCCGAACACTCGCTCTTTTAAAATAGGATCTCGGCCATTCCAAAGTGCAATCGCAAAACAGATATACTGATGACGATCCGAAACCCCGGCAAGCCCGTCTTCATTCCAACGGTAGGCACGAGAGCGAGCATGGTCATGCGGGAACGCTTCCCACGCAGTGCCGTACGGACTGTAGTCTTCCCGAACCGTTCCCCAAGCCCGCTCGCTGAGGTACGGCCCCCAGCGCTTCCAATGCCGTTTACGAAGAGCATCTTCCTCCAAGCGTTGCCGCTCGGCTCCGGAAGGAGCTTGAGAACGAGAAACCTTCCGAACGACTTTCCTCATAAGCACCCCGCACTCAGCACCCACGTGAGCAGTGCACGATCGCTACGATGCACCCAGTCGACACCCGAATCAAGTGCACATCCCGACCAGGCACTTCAACTCAAGTCTCTCTTCGGTCTTTTTTCAAATTGTCTGAATTATCCGAAATCAACCAAGAGCGGTGTTCACCACCAGTCCGACAGGTACACAGTTATCTTGGAATCACGCGATAGGGTTGGAGAATATGACGAAGGAATGCAGGAGGGAGAACGGTGCCGACACCTAGCTCCAGATCACTTGTTCCTGGTTCAGGAGGTACTCGATCACTTCAATGCTGTTCCGCATTTGGATCTGCGCCTGTTCGGACATGGGAAGTACGGCACCGACTAATTTCCCTGACTCCATATCCATGAGTGAGGGAATGGCCTCACCCGACAGTTTTTCGAGATTGCTTCGGAAGCTAGCCAATGGACGACCTCCTGGTTGAATCTTTCTCGGCATACCCAAGCCGTTACTTGAGCCGGAAAGTGCACTGGAAGGCATCGCACTCGCCTCAAAGGATATCAGACGCAGCTTGGCAAGCGACACAACCTGCTATCTAATTGTTTTTAATAATATTTCTACTTTATCGATGGAGATCGACGAGGGGGAAGCGCTCCAAGATGAGAGAACCCACCCATATTGAGAAGAGTAGAGTCCGGCCGGAGATGGAAGTCATCCTGCTCGGCATCAACAAAACGGGGATCCGCAAAGATATCGGAGTTGACCTTCAGCTCCGGAGCGGGACGATTCG
The DNA here is from genome assembly GCA_016788465.1 of Nitrospira sp. Taxonomy (GTDB): domain Bacteria; phylum Nitrospirota; class Nitrospiria; order Nitrospirales; family Nitrospiraceae; genus Nitrospira_D. The sequence continues at coordinate 15,392 of JAEURV010000094.1, forward strand.
GCGAACCGACTCGCATATAGTCGGCCTCGCCGTTGAAGAGAAGGTTGTACCCCGCCTTCATCTGACTTGACGGGGCAATCAGAAAACCAACCTTGTTGAAGCTCAAAATGTTCCCCATGGCCTCAATCTGTGAGGCGCCGAGAAATGTTGCGCCTCCGCCGTTCTTCACCAGGGTGTTATTCACTAATACCGCAGCAGATTGATCACCGATGACGACAGCCTCAAAAAGACTTCTCGTAATGATATTGTGCTCGAGTCGAACCGACGACTTGCCGGTAACATTGATCCCATAATCGTTATCATGGATAAAATTCCCAACCAGGACGGCCTGGGAGTCTGAAAAGTGCGCGCCGGTCGTCTCGCTTCCACCGATGATACAATCCTCTATTCGAACGTCTTGAACCTGCTGGCTGAAGACCATGCCCTTGACATGAAGTTGACGAAGTACGATACGGTTCCCGTTGAAAATACCCAGCGCATGCCCTCCATGCTCGTTGATCGTCAAACCGCTGATCTCAATATCCGTGGCACCATAAGGCCATTTGCCCACATGGAGAACTCCCACCATCTCCCCGCGCCCTTGCAAGACAACCTGCTCAACTCCGGCACCGACAATCTTGACCTTTTCCTTACTATGGATGGTCAGGTCCTGGCGATACAGACCGGCCTTAATCAACACCGTGTCGCCTTTTCCTGCGCTGTCGACAGCCTCTTGTATTGAAGAGAAATCACCTGAACCATCCAATGCCACGGTGATCGTCCGTGGATCAGACGCCATGCCCTCCGTCCCGGCCACAGCAATCCCCGCGCCGAGGACAGAACAGACGACGATCAGCAGAAATCGATACATGGCAAAACTCATACAAGCGGGGAACCGGGGATGTCAATCTCAGTTTATTGTCAGGCCTGACGCGTGATAAGCTCCGCCGCCATGATATTGATCGGACTCACCGGGGGTGTTGCCACCGGGAAAAGCACTGTCGCGAAGATGTTCAAGCAATGCGGGGCCATCATCATCGATGCCGATGAACTGGCGAGAGAGGTCGTCCTCCCAGGCAAACCGGCGTGGCGCGGCATTGTGCGTCAATTTGGCAAGTCCGTCTTGAACGCCGACCGCACGATCAATCGACAAGCCCTCGGGGCAATCGTATTCAGTCGTCCGGTGAAGCGACGAGTGCTTGAACGTCTCATCCACCCCCGTGTCGCCCGAGAACAACGACGTCTGACCAGAGAAGCAGCAAGAAAAGATCCAAGCGCGGTGGTGATCTATGACGTCCCCCTACTCTTCGAAGCCGGTATCAACAAACGGGTTGACAAGATCATTGTCGTCACTGCCGACCGAAGCACGCAAATTACCCGTCTGAAGAACCGGAATGGCCTCACCCGGGCTGAAGCACTCCGGCGTATTCGCAGCCAAATGCCGTTGTCAGAAAAACTTCGCAAGGCCGATATGGTCATTGACGGAACATTGCCTCGCACAGTTGGTAGGAAGCGAGTGCGGAGTGTTTTCAGAGCACTCTCTACGCTGGCATCATCCACGGATTCTCCGCAGATCCGGTAGACTCGCGTCCTTGTCCTCCCGACGATTGTATGCCGAAACGCAAGCCATTGCCCATCAGTCGATGATCATCCAAGGGCACGAGCCGCATGAATCGTGCTTCGTGCTTTCAGCCGATCGCCGACCACCTCCTACCGTCTCGTTCCCACACTGTGTTAAAGTCCCGTTATGCATAACGTCGTCATCATCGGTTCGGGACCGGCCGGTTTAACCGCTGCAATCTATACCGCGCGGGCGAATCTGTCCCCCCTCCTCATCGAAGGTTGGCAATCAGGAGGACAACTCACCACCACAACGGAAGTGGAAAACTACCCTGGATTTGCGAAGGGCATTATGGGCCCGGAGTTGATGAAAGACATGCGAGCCCAAGCAGAACGCTTCGGCACGGAATTTCTCACCGGCGAGGTGTCAGCCGTAAACTTCAAGAACCGCCCGTTGACGCTCACGATCGATGGTGAGCGAACCGTAGAAGCAAAAACCGTCATCATCGCCACAGGCGCATCAGCCATTCCTATCGATGTACCGAACGAAAAGCGACTGACGGGCCATGGCGTGTCGACCTGTGCGACCTGCGACGGATTTTTTTTCAGAGGGAAAGACCTTATCATAGTGGGCGGAGGCGATAGCGCGATGGAAGAAGCCATCTTTCTCACCAAGTTCGCCACGAAGGTCTCCATTGTGCATCGTCGTGACAAGCTCAGGGCCTCGAAAATCATGCAAGAGCGTGCGCTAAAAAACGAGAAGATTGCGTTTGTGTGGAATTCCATCGTGGAAGACATTCTCGGCAACGACGTGGTCACTGGCGTGCGACTCAAGAACGTGGTCACCGGCAAGACGATGAATCTTGCGTGCGCAGGCATATTTGTCGCCATCGGTCATCGACCGAATACGGCTCTCTTCACAGGCCAACTCGACATGGACGAAAAAGGCTATATCCGAACCCACAGGGGCACGACCACGAGTGTGCCGGGTGTCTTCGCCGCCGGAGACGTACAAGATTCAACATATCGTCAAGCCATTACCGCGGCTGGCACCGGCTGCATGGCCGCGATTGACGTTGAACGGTTTCTGGAAGCGAGTGAAAGGTAAAAGGTTAGAAGTGAAAGGTGGACTCGGTGGAGAAGCCGCATAAGAAACTGGAGGCTTGAAAAACAGCCATTGAGATGGTTCTGTTCGTGTACAAACTAGCTGATGCGTTCCCATCTAAAGAACAATACGGTCTTTGCACTCAGGTTCGTCGTGCTGCAATCAGCATCCCTAGCAATATCGCAGAAGGGGCAGCGCGTCAGTCCAAGAAGGAGTTTACTAAGTTTCTCCATATCGCCAAAGGCTCTTTGAGCGAATTGGGTACACAATTTGAATTAGCTCATCTCCTCGGTTATCTAAGCCCCGCAGAGTGGCATGCCATGAATGACAAACTCACACACGTTGACCGCCTGCTCAGTGGCCTCATTCGTCATTTCCGCACTAGAAAGTAACGCATGCACTCTAACTGCTCTTCTCCGCACCTCTCACTTTCCACTTTTTGCCCTTCACTTCTTACTTTTCACCTTTTACTTTTCACTTTTCACTTTTCACGATGAAAGTCGCCATCGCCCATTACCATGAACTCGCCTTGAAGGGTCACAATCGAGACTACTTCGAGCAAAGCCTCATCACGAACATTAGGACGGCGCTCAAAGATTTGGGCATTCGACAGGTTCAGAACGTCCATAGCCGCATCCGCATTGAGCTTCCACTGGAATCAGATCTAGATGTCGTTCGCAATCGGCTTGTTCGCGTGTGTGGTATTGCGAACTTCTCGCTGGGTCGCGTGATACCGTTGCAGTTAGGAAACCCGGATCTTGAGGCACTCTCCAGCGCTGCGGTTGAGGAGCTCCAGACCAAATCATTCCGGACTTTTCGAGTCACCGCGAAGCGAGCCGATAAACGATTGGCGGTGACCTCTATGGATATTGAAAAAGCCGTCGGTGCCGCCATTTGCGAGAAAACCGGAAAAACAGTCAGTCTGAAGCAGCCAGACGTCACAGTCTACATAGAGCTCCTGACGAAGGATGCATTTTGTTCAGCGGAAAAAGTCGAAGGCCCGGGAGGCATGCCCACCGGCGTCAGCGGGAAGGTGGCATGCCTGATTTCAGGAGGGATCGACTCGCCGGTCGCAGCCTATCGCATGGTCAAACGCGGTTGCCTCGCGATGTTTGTCCATTTTTCTGGCCGACCTCTTGTAAGCCGAGCTTCCGAGGAGAAAGTTCGTGACCTCGTACGGACATTGACCCAATATCAATATGCCTCACAGCTCTACATGATTCCGTTTGGAGAAATTCAGCGTGAGATTGTCCTCACGGCACCGGCGCCCTTCCGCGTCGTGCTGTATCGCCGAATGATGGTCCGGATTACAGAGGAACTGGCCAGGAGAAACCACTGCTGGGCGCTGGTCACCGGCGATAGCCTAGGCCAAGTCGCCTCACAAACCCCTCAAAACCTCTGTGTGATTGAAGATGCCGCAGAACTGCCGATCCTCCGCCCCCTGATCGGGATGGACAAACGTGAGATCATCGACGAAGCCAGACGGCTCGGCACCTATGAAACCTCCATCGAGCCGGACCAGGATTGCTGCAAACTCTTCGTGCCTCCTCATCCAAGCACCAAGACCCGGCTGGATGACGTGTTAAGAATTGAGCGCACCTTGGATATCGCCGAGCTGGTCAAGCGAGGACTCGAGAAAGTCGAACTGACGGAGTTGTCGTTCCCCTCTTCCACAACCTAGCTCGTACGTTTTTTCTTCTGCGAAGAGGAAACAGATCAGTCAAAAATTGGTGCCAACGGCGAGGGGGGGCGTTTGAAGTCGCGTTCGCATCAGTTGCGCTTGCTCCTACTGAGGGGGACAACACAGGCGGTGCTCTATCCCGTCGCCAGGAACAAGACTAAGGCTTCGGATCGAGCAAGCTCTGTTTGGCGGAGAGGGTGGGCATTCGAAGTCGCGCTCGCAGAGATTGCTCACGCTCCTACAGAGGGGGCCATCCCCCTCGTACGCTCCCCACGCGGTGGAACTTTTCCCCCGCGGTCCCCCTTGTTCGAATCCTACCCCCTCTGTTCATTCTTAATGACAATGGCTTCCGACTTTGCTCTGGCCGTAGGGCAAACACGGCTACCGAAATGGCGGAGAGGGTGGGATTCGAACCCACGGTCGAGTTACCCCGACAGCAGTTTTCGAGACTGCCCGATTCGGCCGCTCTCGCACCTCTCCGTTATGACAGATCGTCGGCTGGATGGATTATCGAGCGGATGAGGAGTGCCTACCAAATGACTGTGCCGAGCTTACCGTGGTCCATGCAGTTTTGCAATGGCTTCACATCACTCCCGCAACTTTTTCTTCTCCATGACGTCCAGTCTTTCCTCTGAGCGCCCTTCTCAGCTCCACCATAGCCAGCGTATCTCGCGCGCAATACCGTAGTAAGGCTTCTCGTATGGCCTCCCGTTCTACCCAGTCGGTTTCGACAAAAACCATACGGTAGTACTCCGCCGCTGCATGCCCGCCTTCCTGAATCGCCAGATCCCCATATCCAAGCGATGGTACTATCGCCGGCAACACCGACTTGATCGAATACGATCCGTTAAAAGCCGGGTGGTAGTAGTGGTCTTTGATCACAGGCAGCAGATCCCACAGGCGTTTTTCAATCTCCCGAAACGCTGACTTGAATTCAGGGAACGTGTCTGCCAACTGGCGGATGAGCCCAGCTTCGTAGGCTGAATAGACCAGAATGCTGCCGCTTGCACCGAGGGACTCGATCAAGGCCTCAGCCCAGCGCCGGCGTGGCTCAGACGCTTCGGTGTGAAGAAACTCCTGATGCATGACTTCACCGGATTCGAGTTCAATATGATTGGACCACTGAACAGGAAGAGCCTGATAGGGCCTCGTGGAAGGAAACCGTGGGACGGCCAACATCACGGTTTCTGCATCGAGATGGTGGATGGGATAACGGAGAGAACGAAGGAGTGAACCCAATTCCGACGAAACCCATTCCACGTTGTTTTTGACCTTTTGCTGTGCGTCGGACAGTCGGGCTCCCTCCGGAATCTCGTCGATCGTCGTGATCCCCTGTCGGACCAGCTGACCGACCAGCTCTTTTTTCCCCGGCAGGTGATAAATCCAGCGTGGCGGCTTGTCCTTGGTACAATGAGCCCAAAAGGGACATTCATAGGGACTGTGGCAATGCTGATCCGGCTCGATCGCTGGAACCTGTGTTCCCAACAACATGGCTTTCATGGCGGCTAAGCGTTCCTGTACCGATGCTCGTCGGCCTGACACAGCTTCGGATACATTTTCAACCGAGAACAGCCGATGCAAGTCGACAAGACCACCGTTGTAGACGTAGCCTGTGTTGATGTGCATCAGGCAGGTCGCATCCAGCTGTACCCCCGCACCTTGAACGATCGCACTCTGAATCGCTAAGTCATCGAGGTGCACCTCTTTCACTCTTGTCGAAGACTTCACTTCGATCAAGCGCCAGGAAGGCGATCCCTCCGAGCCATTCTGGAGGCGCTCTAAGATATCGACGCGAACAAGCACCCCATCATATTCAAATGCTCCCTCAAAAATAGCCGGGATCCTGGGATCTTCAATCAACGCAGCAGTCTCGGCGACCGCAGCCTCTCGCTGGCGAAACCCTGCTTTCACGAGAGCGCCTCCGGGAAAGCGCTGTTGCGCCAGGACACCGATCTCCGTACCCATATCTAAGATCGCCTGTGTGGACGCATCCGGCGGCGTTGCGACGGCTGGTTGATGAATTTCCAAATAGAGTCGTTTGTGGCATTGCAATCCAGAGAGAAACTTAGATTTTGAAAGCCGCGGTGGGACCGCGGCAGGAGAGATCCTGTTCTGAGCATCCACGCTCGGCTTCCGATTCATGGTGTGATCACTGATTTCTGACATGATCTACGAACAATCTCTGTTAGGATAGCGCTCCATGGGCAACGGTGTCACCCAAATCAGACGGGCCGTGATGACTTTAGCCCTTCCCGTCACGCTGACCACGCTACTCCAGCGGGCAGAAGGGATTGTCGCCGTCTTTTTAGTCGGCGGACTCGGTGCCACATCCATCGCTGCAGTCGGGCTTGGGCAACTGCTCGCGTTCGTCGCCACGACCCTGGTCTCCGGGATCTCCGTTGGCACAAATGTGGTCGTGGCCCAACTCTGGGGAGCACGACGTCGGCAGGATGCAGGAGAAGCAGCCCGTCACTTTCTCTGGCTTTCACTCGGTATCGCAATTCTGTTGGCTAGCCTAGGGATCGCCGGTAATGGGTTCGTGATGCAGCAGCTTGGTGCCGAATCTTCCGTTATTGAACTTGCTCTCCCCTATTCGACGCTCATTTTTCTGGTCATTCCCTGTACCATCCTCATCCAAGTCTTGTCATCGATTCTTCAAGGTACCGGCGACACAAAAACTCCCATGTATGGTCTCATCGCCGTCAATCTTCTCCATATCGCCCTGGCCTACCCGCTCATCTATGGGCGGTGGGGCCTTCCTGCCTTGGGACTGAAGGGTGCGGCGATCGCCGTCGGCCTTGCAGAAGCGGCAGGAGTTCTCTATCTCATGTCGCAGTGTCGTCCCATTCTTAAGCAATCGTCAAAGTTACGCATTGATCTTATTCGATCGATCTGGGATGTGGGAGCGTCTGTATCCGGAGAACGCATCGTTCAACAAGCCGGCATTTTTATCTACACCAAACTCGTTCTCCTGTATGGCACCGTCGCCTATGCGGCCCACCAAGTCGGATTATCAATCGAATCCTTTTCCTTTCTCCCAGGCTATGGGCTGGCTATCGCTGCCGCCACGATGGTCGGACAGAGTATCGGAGCAGGCAAGTACACCAGGGCCAAATTAGAAAATTGGGAAGCAAATCGTCTGGCGATCGTCATCATGACCGTGATGGGGCTCCTGTTTTTCTTCGTACCATCCACCCTATTTAGGGCATTCACCACCGACGAAGCCGTGATCGAACTCGGAACAATGTTTCTCAAGATCGTCGCGTTATTGCAAATCCCGTTGGCTCTCACCATGGTCTTAGCTGGATCGTTGCGCGGCGCCGGCGACACACGGTTCATCATGGGCGCTACCATGATCGGCATGTGGGGCGTCCGCGTCCCATTGGCCCTCGTGGCCGCCCTCTGGATGCGTCAGTCGGTCTTCTATATTTGGGCGGCCATGATTGCAGACTGGACCGTACGAATGGGGCTGCTCCTCTGGCGATATCAGTCGGAACGCTGGCGGCAAATTCAGATCATCAGATAGTGGGCACGCAAAAAGGAGTTGTTTTGTACCAGACAACCTTGCATGGTCCATATTCTCTCAATTATTCCGACCCCTCTCAGCGCTCCGTTGATCGTCCACTCCTGCATGACGATCGAAACAATCACACCAGCCTATGTGATAGTGACAAGTACCTGCGCAAGGAACGAACCAAGATGGAAACCCATACGAACAGAAGGAGAATCCCTAATCAGGGAGTGAACAAATGGCTGTTCATCATCCAGTGAACGCCGATACTGGCCGCATAGCCCAACGCAATCGCCCATGTCCATTTCAGGTGGGCAAAGAAGGTATAGACACCTCGTGCTTGTCCCATTAGGGCCACGCCGGCAGCCGACCCGATCGAGAGAAGCGATCCTCCAACCCCTGCGGTCAACGTGACCAGCAACCACTGGCCAAGGTTCATATCCGGATTCATGCTCAAGACGGCAAACATAATAGGGATGTTGTCGATCACGGCTGATAAGATTCCAACGAGGATATTGGCGGCCGTTGCGCCTAGGTCTTGGTACAGGAGGCTGGACAGAACCGCCAGATAGCCCAGCGCCCCAAGGCCGCCGACACAGAGCATGATGCCGTAAAAAAACATCAGCGTGTCCCATTCCACGCGTTTCATGCTGATGAAAATGTTGAACGGTTTGACGGCTGGTTTCCAGAGCGCAGGCCTTTGTCCCGTCTGCTCGTCATCAGATATGGGAATGTCCGTCCATTCGACCAATTCCTTTCTCCGTATCCAATGCCCATAGGATTTGAGTATCCCCAGTCCGGTCATCATGCCGAGAAACGGAGGCATCTCCAGAAAATGATGCATCACCACGGTGCCCGCTATGGTGAGAAGAAACAACAGTACGATGATGTAACCGCCATGTTTCACTTCCACCGATTCCAGGGTGGCCGTTGGCTTGTCAGGTCCGATAGTCATGGCCATGACTATTGCCGGCACAAGCCAGTTAACAAGCGAGGGAACAAACAGGGCCATAAACTCCCCGAATTGGATCACGCCTTTTTGCCAGACCATCAGCGTCGTGATATCCCCAAACGGGCTAAACGTGCCACCGGCGTTGGCGGCCACGACGACATTGATGCAGCCCAAGACAATGAAGCGCCCGTTACCTGCACCGATTGCGGAAACCACGGCGCCCATGACCAACGCCGTCGTGAGGTTATCGGCGACCGGCGAAATGAAAAACGCCAGGATGCCGGTGAGCCAAAATATGCTGCGCAGTGATAACCCCAATGAAATAAGGCGGGTCCGCAACGCCTCAAAGAGATTGCGCTCACTCATCGTATTGATGAAGGTCATGGCGGACAGGAGAAAGAGCATCAACTCGGCATATTCAAGCAGGGTATGCCGCAGAATTTCTGCAGCGACATGAGATTGGTGTTGCGTACCGTATGCCAGCGCCGTGACGATCCAGATTCCCCCCGCTGCCACCAGAACCGGTTTTGATTTACGTAGATGAATGGACTCTTCGACGATCACCAACAGATACGCGGCGACAAACACGGTGAGCGCCACATAGCCTGTCCAATGGGTAACAAAACTCGTCATCTAGTCCCTCTCATTGTATTGAAGCTTGCAACGTGGCTCGTTCTGCCATGTGATACCTTCGTCGGATCTAACGAAGGTACCGAACGTAGTTGATATGGATTTCGTAGGCCGGCCACCGAGCAAGTACGACATCCTTACCATGCGCCTTCACGATCCGAGCCATCCAGAGCCGCTCAACGACTGTCAGTTTAGGAATGATCTTCGATAAGGTCAGAGGCGGCTCGACCGTGAGCGGTTGAGAATCGTCAGGCTCACTGCTCAGCTCATGTTCAAGATTTGCATCGTCAAAATCCTGTAACATGTCTCGCGCACGTTCGTTGCCCCGCATCTTCGCAATTTCCTCAGCGACCTGCTTCTGGAAGTCTTCCGCCTCTCGCGACCTGTTGGATGGAGGCAGCCCAAGAAACGGATAGGTTCGTACGCTGGGGCGTGGCACCCCATGGAAATGATTCATTTTCGACATGTTGTTCCTCTACTCTCGATGATGGTCTGTTTCGCTCGATGCAAGCGACTAGTTTGGCTCGCTGCACGAGGATGACCGTTCATGATCGTCCGATGCCTAGGGCTTGCAGGCGACAGGCCTTCGATCAAAATGGCTGTGGCACAGACAACGTGCGACTATGCTCAAAGACCGAGCACGCAGGACTCAGTTGAGCGCCTACACAAGCGTAATCGTGCAAAACCGAAGGCTACCCTTGGGGAGGGCGGAAGATGGCGGTTGAAAAGATCGGCAGGTAAATGAGTCGCTGAAACTCCACAGAGATGGAAATGTGATTGAGAATACCGGGCTTCAAAGTAATCGGAAGAATTGACAAGTCTTCAGAAAGAGATTCTATCGGTGAATCCGAAGTGAGCAGGGCAAGCAACGTGACTGGCACCCCAAGCATTTGAAAGACCACACAGAGACAGAGGAATGAGATCAGCCAGACTACGGCCAACCGTCGCGTTGAAAAGACAATCCCATCCAACCCTATCAGCTTCATGATTGAAAGGTACCGGCTCTCATGATCGGCAGTCAAGTGACAGCCGCTCAGAGAACGTTTCCGGAAAGCAGCTTGCAGACGGCCTATCTATTAGCAACCAGAATCTATGCAATAGAACTTTCGACGCTTCAAATACGCTCAGGACATTGAGGCAGTGACAGAACTTCTCTTGCTGCTTATGGTCGATCGCGCGTAACGCCGGCGACTGTGCAGTGGCAGACCAATCTCCCCCACCATCAATTTTGAGCGGAAGCTCTCGCCATGCCTTGCTGGATGATACACGACACTCGCCACAGGTGTTTCACCACTGAGTGTCCCGATGATCGCCGGGTGAGACGCCCATGTCCAGTTGGACATTGTAGCGGCCTTTTTGATGCATCAGTCAATCTTCTCCATCAAGGCGACAACATATGGATTGGACTGTGGGAGTAGGAACAATCTGGCAATATTAGTATGAACGATAGCAACACACTGAGAGAAGGTCTGATTTATTCGGAGTTTTGAGTCGAAACCAGTCAAGTCTCCAGCTTTTTCAGCGTTGGTTGGCTGACAAACTAAATTATTCTGATCTTCCTCAGTTGATTCGATGGGATCTGGGTCACGATCAAGCCCTATGTCTTTCCCCCATTTCCTCTACCCCCTCCGCCACCAGAAACTCGATCCCTCCTGTGACGCCGTCGTACATGGAACCAACAATTGCAATACGTCGTTCTTGAACGAGGCTATCGAGCATCTGGCTCCGAGCTCGCAGTTCCTGCCCCACCCACACGACATGATGTCTGGCCACAAAGTCGCTACTCCATACTTCTACTGGCAAGAGCAACTCGCCGACCTCAGAGCACATAATCTTCTTCACCGATTGTTGGATCTCCCTCACAATCGGATCAAAAGGCTCGCCCATTTTCGCCATACCATCGGTTCGAGCCGATGCGATACATTCCATCGCTGCGGCAATCGCACCACATCGCGTATGTCCCATGATGAGAATCAGTTTGGCTCCACTCCTCACACACCCGTATTCCACGCTCGCAATCACCTCTGGACTCATAACATGACCAGCGATCCGAACACTAAGGATATCCCCCATCCCCATGTCGAATACCTGCTCCGGGGATTGCACAGCATCGCTACAGCTGACGACCAGGGCCAAGGGATGTCGCTTCTCTTCTGAGACACGGCCTTGGCGATTGCTATTTGTCGGCAGTCGTCGGCCAGTACGCATTCGTTCGTGGCCGTCCCTCAGAATCTGCAAGACCCTCTGAGGCGTGAGGGATGCCTGGAGTTCACGTGTTGAATAATCCACATTTTGGATCTGATCTTTAAACTTATGCTCGTTCAGAAATCCGATCAGGCTTACATCAATGCCGCGAACAGGGCCTGCGGTCTCCTTGAAATCCCGAATCAGGCCAAGCACGTCGGGATCAATATAGTCCGTGTTGCGCGCATCAAGAAGCACACGGCCATTGCGAGGGACTTCGTTGAGCGCTGCGGTAAGGGCGGCACGATTCAGAAAACTCTCCTGATTCGCGAGCTCAATATGGACGACCTCACCACCAAGATGCTTGGAGACGAAGCGGCGCACCGGGCGACGCATATTGCTATTGAGAATAAACCCAATGGACACAGCAAGTCCGATCACGATGCCGATGAGGAGGTCGGTCAGGACAATAGCCGCCACCGTTGCTACAAACGGAATGAATTGATAGCGCCCCTCCCTCCACATTTGCTTCATTAGGGCTGGACTGGCCAATTTGATACCGGTCATCAACAGGATGGCCGCCAAGCACGATAAAGGAATAGCATTCAACCAGGTCGGGATGAGGGGAACAGTGACAAGCAACAAGGTGCCGTGAATGATCGTGGCCAACTTGGTTCTACCACCGGCAGTGACGTTGACAGAGCTACGGATGATCACAGAGGTGACCGGGAGCCCACCGACTAATCCACAAGCCACGTTTCCGATACCTTGTGCCAAGAGCTCTTGACTTGGCGGGGACGTCCGCTGTTGCGGATCGAGCCGATCGGTTGCGTTGAGATTGAGCAAGGTTTCCAGCGAGGCCACAAGAGCCAGTGTGATCCCTGCGGTATAGACCGCCGGATTCATCCATTGCGAGAAGTCTGGTCGTGGAAGCAGTTCAAACCACTCAGCCAGGTCGCCCGCCACCGGCACCTGCACCAGATGGCTTGGCTTGATCACCCACGGGTCGCCGAGATGTTCGAACCACAATCCTCCTCCAATACCGAACAGCACCACAGCGACAGGAGCGGGAAAGAGAGACATCTTCAACGGCTTCCAATTGTCCCAGAGGATGAGCAGTGCCACGGACAACAGCCCCACAACGGCGGCTCCCAGTTGATAGTCTCCGAACATGCGGAAGAGTTCGGAAAACGTCGTTTCGAGATCCGGCTGAGAAAAGGACATGTCCCCCTCCGGATCGGAGTCATGCCCAACAAGATGGGGAATCTGTTTGAAGGTGATGATCACACCGATCGCCGCCAACAACCCTTTGATGACGCTGGACGGAAAGAATTCTGAGATGAACCCTCCTTTGGCGACACCGAGACCGATTTGGATCACCCCGGCAAGCATCAGAGCCATCAGAAAAGTTGAAAAGGAGCCGAGAGAGAGAATTTGTGCGGCCACAACCGCCGACAATCCGGCCGCCGGACCACTCACACTGGTATGTGATCCGCTGAGGAGTCCCACCACAGACCCGCCGACGATCCCGGCCAGCAATCCAGACATTAACGGAGCACCGGATGCGAGTGCGATCCCCAGGCAGAGAGGTAGCGCCACGAAAAACACCACGAGACCGGCCTTACAATCACCGAAAAGAGTGGATGAGGAGACAGCAGTCATCCCAAACATGAGATCCTTCATCTTTTGATCGTCTCACCTTGCGACAAGCCTGTTACCTGGACCATGGTACGTTCGTGGTCCTTTCCTGCCATTCATCGAATGCGCACTTCATGCACGTTTCAGTACCACCCTATTGATTAGAATCGCTCCAAACGCTTTTCGTAAAGCCCTAATTTAACCGAACGCGTCACGGGTGATTCCAGTGGGGTGATGGCAGTCGGGCATTTTTCTCCTCCCACGAACCGGTCATGGCCATCGTCCTCAAGCTCTTGCTCCTTGATCACCTGGCGCGTGATCCATCCATCAAGAAATCGAACCTGGAGCTGAAACTCAGAGGTTCCCAGAGAGGTACATTCTCGGGGACGAATCTCAAAGGTAGTGGGAAGGACCGTGTGCCATTTTCCTCGGGAACTATCGAAGACGATAGTGGTGACGCGATAAGAACCTGCGGGAAGTTTCACGGCAAATGCCCCATCCAAAGGCAGGCGAACGATCTGAAACCGCTTTCCATGCGTGACCTCCTCAATCCACCATTTCATATCGTTCGACCACTTGAGGTTCGACAATTGTGTTTTCCCATCGCGATCGAGGCGATGTGTTCCAAGCAGCACCCCACGACTGTCATCGATCATCTCAACGTCCAAGTCAGAGATGGGAACAAGGCGCGTGGTACAGCCATATGCTACACCAGCCATCAACAACAGGACGGTCATCAGATAGGCAGTAGGAGACAATGCACGATCCATTGTGCGCTCCTTTTTGTCACGACCATTTAGTGCATGCTGAATAACTCAAAGCATGAAGATTCCAATTGATAACCGGACAATGCCTGAAGACGATGATCAGGTCTCGGTACCCATCACGTTCAGTATGGTGTAAGTGCCTGCACAACGATGGCGCTTACGCAATACCTGCGATGGTGTCTGAAAATCTGGTTACAGGACGACAGGCGCGGGAGGATGGAACACAGACGTGAGCAAGACAGGAAGATGAAGTCTTGGACGAATGTCGGAGAAGAGGCCGAGCAACACAGGCATCTTAATGTCAACAGCCGATGACAGAGCTGAAAGGTCTTCGGACAGGGATTCAGCCGGCGCATCTGAGGCCAGCAGACCGATGAGGGTCACGGGCATTCCAAGTATCTGCGTGACGACACAGACACAGAGCAGTATCACCAAGCAGGCGACGCCGATTGCACGAGATGGAGAACGAACTACCCTTGGGGCCCTGTGACTCATAGGTCTTTTATATCATATCGCGGGCTCTCTGGCATATGCGATGGTCCCCTGAGAAAGGAAGATCGCTTCGCATTCCACAATCACATCGCGGGAATCAAGGTCCACCAGCAACCCACAGTGCATGCGGGTCAGCTGAGAATGGATACCCGGGAATCTCGTACCGTTGTTTGGCATATGAACCTTTTACGAGCTGGGTTTCTGGATCCACGGAGTAACCGGTTCTTCGCTCGCCGTTCATCCGTCGGTCCTTGTTGAGGGCGAAATGATCGGGCCCCACGCGGTATCGCGCTCGATGAGGGAAGGGATCACCTCATCTTTCAGAATTGAGAGCACCTGGCGGATAAATTGGACCGTCATGAATTCATCCATTTCGAGGATATCAGCCGCTTTCAGCAACAAGCTCGCAGCATGCTCTCCGTTGCAGTAACGGTCTCCATAGTTCGGAATGACCGGCTTATTGGCCGCGATGTCGTGCTCGAACTCGCGCAGTGCTTCGAGACCTCAAGCCGACTCGTTGTCGAACAGTGAACAGTCAGTAGCGATCAGCACCTCGTGGGCGGAGGTGGAGTTTGACGGAGCGTTTTATGCCCAAGTCCGGCGGATGAATCAACGACGGACAACCCTTTAACTGAAGAGTGTCTTCCATCACATTCGGGGTAAGCACCGGCGTATGAGAAACGGTCTGTGTCATCAAACCGGCCAGGTGCTCCGTTTGAACCTGAAGTTCCCAGGTCCCTAGCGAGATACACTCCTTGGAATGAACGCGAAATGTTGTCGGTAGGTCGGCATGCCATACACCCCGACTGCTCCGAAAACTGATGTCCCTGACTCGATAGGAACCAGGGCGAAGTTTCACCGCAAATGGTTCATCAAAAAGAAGACGGGTAAGCAGTATGCGCGATCCCCGACTTTCTTCTTCGATCCACCAGTTCATGTATATCGGCCACTGAAGAGGAGCTGAGGTATGATTTCCGTTCTGAGCCAGATCAATTCTTCCGAATAACAGCCCATGATTGTCGTCGGCCACAAGGTCCCTCAAGGGCGGCGCTACAGGAACGACGGTGGTGCTGCAACCATGGACAAAGCCGGCAGCCAATAAAATGACACTGAGATGAAACGTACCTCGAAGATTCGGATAGTTCATATGATCCTCTCTTTCAGATATCCCGACACACCGGTTCAGGACTATTTTGAAGACAGGCAACGTTCTTGATCACGAGCGAGATACTCTTCCCAGACGTGAAGACGTCCCACTGCCCAACATGAGGTCCGAGGGGTGGACTCATGCTTGTCCACCTCCTGGGCAAACAGGGTCGCACCACAGCGCGCCCACGTGAAGCTTTGCGCTGTCAGAATTCGTACCCCCCATGTCTATTTTGAAAGCCCAGCTTGCTCCTCACAGGTGATCCAGCCGACGCAGAACAGTCTTGTGTAGCCAGGACCTGCTGCAATTCAACATGCGTTTCATCGAGGTCTTTGAAGACGTGCCCCGTGATCCAGTCTGCGAATGATTCGGTCTCCCGTTGTAGGTACCACGTTCCGAGTGAGGTGCAACCTCCCGCCTGGACCTGAAAGGCAGTGGGCAACACAGTGTGCCATGTGCCCCAGACGCCCTTGAAGCTGATATCTTTGACCCGATAGGAGCCTACCGGCAGCTTCACCACGAAGGGACCGGACGTCGGAAGATCAACGATCACGATGCGCTTGCCCCTCATCTCCTCCTCAAGAGACCATTTCATATCCAATGGCTGCGTGCGCCCCGACGACGTGTTTGGCCCGTGCCAGGTCAGCTGAACATGTCCGACCACCAAACCATGATTCTTATCTGGCGAAATGGAGTCCGACGTCGAGCGAGGCGTCAACACGGTGGTACAGCCGGCGGCGAACGCCATAAACCAAACGACGCTCGCCACGACTAAACGTTGACGAAGAATTGAGGCATTCATACTTCCCTCCTTTGTCGAGACAGAGATCGAGACAAGTCCAAGAGGCTCTGCGCCCGGCACAGCAACACAATTCGATACGGCGGAACAGTCTGAGGGGACCCTCACACTGTCGGACGATCAGGACTCTGGAACTGTTACGACTGGGCTATGTAGAGGGAGGGTGAAACACCGCAGTGAGTAACACCGGAAGATGACGAGCAGCGCAACACTCAACAAAGAAATTGAAAAAACGAGGCCGCCACGGCTCGGGCGACGGGGAGAAAGCAGACGCGTCCTCCGATGCTGGCTCTGACTTTGTGAGGACATCCGAATTCAATAAGTCCATAAGCGTGGCCGGGACTCCAAGCATCTGCGTCACCACGCAGATGCACAGCAGCACCACCAAGCACCCCACACCTATTCGGTGATAGAAGGAGTGTAATGCCATTCGGTTCATCAGGCTCATGAAATCAATTTATCATATGAGAGACATGCTGTCATGCGCGCAGGGAATGGATAGAGCCTCTCGTACTCCCGGATCCATGCTGACGAGAAGATCAAAACTGTTTGCCGGCCATCGCTCTTGTCCGGGAGAAAGCCGGAGTACATCTCTCTACTCGCTGTCGAAAAAAGATTACAAGACCTTAGAACTCGCGAATCAGCCGAAACCCGATTTCAGGGAGCGTGAGATCCTTGGTAATCCTTGTTCCAATACCTCCTTGAATCATCCAGCGCTTACTAACTTCATAATGAAGTTGCGGCATAACCAGTAAAGACGCATGGCCATTGACGACTTGCCCCACATTAGTTTCAATACCCGCGACAAGTCGGTTCGTCACATCCACAAACAACGTCACATTGCTGAGCCACTCAGTTCGACGGTCTGTGACACGGCCTCCCAATTCAGTCCGTGGCCCAAACATCCCAAAGACGCTCCAGGTTTCATTGAAGCGGAAGCCGGCCAGATAGAGAAACGTGGTCGTCCAGATTTTCGGCTGCTGGTCATATTGGACGATGATCTGGGATCCATGAATAAACCGGTCCTTCAACCCCGTACCGAAGAACACCTGACCTGCGCCCTTGTAGGCCTCCACGCGGACGTTTTCCATCGGTAATTCAAATTCAATCCCAATGCCATCCCAGACGTCATACTCAATCTCCGGGGCCCACTCGAGGCCCTGTGTGTCCGGGCTACGCCGGACAAAGCCCAAGGGATCAGGTGCATCGTCGACCGTTCTGGCTTTCCGCCGCAGAGGAATGCGCCCAAGAGCGTTGATCTCTCCTTCACCCCGTCTCCCACCCAAGGGACGCACCAGGTCAAAAACCATCGGTTCGGGAATCCGTGGCCCTCGTGTTTCTCCCGATACCCGCTCAATTGTCCCGCCGTTAGAAGATGCCCCCGTCATACTCTCTATGCGCGGTACAGGAACGATCGATTCCTGCATATATGAAAACAGCGTGTCACGCACGGTAGACACCATCGCCTCACTGGAATACCTCGGCGGTGCCGGTGGGCCGATATCAAGGGCTTCCCCAGGGGAAGGGACCAACACGGCAAGAGCTAACACAAGATGACGAACTGAAACGCAGAATTTAGAATGCATGCATCGCGAGACGAAAACACACAAACGCATAAGCGAGTTTCGAGACCTTGATTGGATATCGATGCGTCTAACTCCTCGTATGAGCGTTCTTGGCTTGCACCGATTCTTCCGCCATATCGGTGATCGCCCTAAGCTCAGGAGCAATGTCTATTGCCATGAGCACGTTCTTGATATCGTGACATCCACTGTTCACAACAATTCCCAAAGGTAGTCGTGATCACCCACGCGAGCGTGGGCCACCAGACAACTCTCGGATCGATACTATAGAGCCGACGAGATCCCGCTAGATGGAAGGGGGACGGAACACCGACGTGGCCAATACTGGGAGTTGCAGCACAAGACATGACTCAGTGAAGAGGTAAAGGAGGCTAGGCTTCTCCGGTTCAAGTGAGGGTGAGAGAGAAGAAAAGTCTTCGGAAACAGGTTCGGATTTCGCGAGCATATCCGAATTCATCAGACCAATCAGCGTGACTGGTGCGCCGAGCATTTGCGTCACCACGCAGACACAGAGCAACACGACCAGGCTCGCCATACCCATGGCGTGACAAGTAGAATCGGACGCCATTCTATTCATCAGATTCATGTAACCAATCTACCAAATACGTAACAGATTGTCCTGTTCATAACCATGAACCCACAGACAGGTTTCCCGATGCATGCTACTTCCCACCGATCTGTTGTTGATGTTCGTGCGCCAGCGCAGCGCGCAGCTTCTCTTCCTGCTCTGTGGTCAGCGATGTCGTGAGGATGGTGCCTTCGTATCGTGAGAAGCTGGCTAGTAGCTTGTCGTGATCAGCACTCCGGATCAGCAAGAAAATGGCCGAGGTGCCTCGCGTGAGGGTGCCTCCCAAATCCTTGATGAACTTATCGGGAATCCCATAGTCGTTCAAGAGTCCGTACTCGCTTGCCGTCGTAGTGAACGCTCCGGCACCAGCTCCCCCAGCGAGACTGCCGAAAAGGCCCGCCAGGGGATTGAGGAACAGCAGGCCCATGAGTCCACCCCACAACATGCCCAGTGCCACCCCTTGTGTCGTCGCACCGCCAAACACATCGACACACTGTTTGAGATGGACCTTCCCATCCATATCACGAACGACGATCACTGCATCTTCCAAGTCGAGCACATAGTCTTTTTCCATCGCACGCAGTTCGTTCAAGACTCGATCAGCTGTGCTGGAATCCTTAAATGCGATACACACCAGTTCACTCATCATTCGTCTCCTTCATGATACGGATATAGATAATATTCCGTGATAAATTCACTCCCCGATAACCTAGACTTGTGCGCTCCCAGAAAGACGGCGTTTTATTCCCCGCCACTGTTTCCATTGGAACCATAACCAGGTCTCTAGGCCTACCACGAGAGAGACCGTGACTGCCGCCGCCAGCATCAGTACCCTGGCAGTTCACCGTGTGGAACTTTCGGCTCAGGCTCGGACTATCAGCAACAAGACTTGCACCTCCCTCATGTCAGCTATCCCTCACCAAAACCAAGAATTATTGAACAGACCGATATGAAATACGGTGTATTACGACGAGCAATCTGGCATCTGAGATCGTACGCGAAAGAGCATTGCCCATATTCATCGCAGCGCCTTTTCCGACTGATCGCCCGTCTCGAACCATTGATAGAGCGCAGGCAACACGATCAGCGTGAGCAGCGTCGAACTCACCAGACCGCCGATCACGACAACCGCCAACGGCCGTTGAACCTCCGAGCCGATGCCTTCCGCCAGCGCCAGGGGCGCTAACCCCAGCAGTGTGGTCAGCGTCGTCATTATGACCGGACGCAAGCGCTGGAGACACCCTTTCAGGATCGCGTCTTCTGTAGTGAATCCCTCTTGCCGCATGCCGTTGATGGTGGACACAAGGACGATGCCATTCTCGACCGCTACACCGAACAACGCGATAAATCCCACCGAAGCCGGAACACTCAGATACTGTCCCGTCACCCACAAGCCGAACACACCGCCGATGAGAGCGAATGGGAGATTGGCCACGATCAACGACGCGGAGCGTAGGGAGTTAAAGGCAAGGGCCAGCAACAGTCCGATCAGCCCGATCGTGATCGGCACGACGATCCTGAGGTGCGCCATCGCGCGCTCCATCTGTTCGAACGCGCCGCCCCAGGTGATGGTGTAGCCGGACGGCAAATGAACACGTTCCGCGAGCTTACGCTGCCCTTCTTCAACGATGCTGCCGGGATCACGGCCCACTACGTTGAAGCCGATAAAGATCCGTCGGCGCACCTGTTCGCGGCTGATCCGCGCCGGGCCCTCGCGCATCTCCACCGTCGCCAGCTCACTGAGCGGAATCGGCGCGCCGACCGCCGAGTTAACAAGAATCTCGCCGATCTGGCGCACCGTGCTCCGGTGTTCCTCGGGGAATCGTAGGATGAGCTCGAATCGGCGCTCATTTTCATAGACCGTCGTCGCAGGTTTTCCGCCGATCGCGGTTTCAATGATGGCGCGAATATCCGCCACGTTGATGCCGTAGCGGGCGATTTTGTGGCGATCGATATCCACGGTGAGGTACAGTTGTCCCGCGATCTGCTCCACACGCACATCCTTTACACCTTCGATCGTTCTCATCACGACAGCGATCTGGTCCGCCCGTTCCTTCAAACCATCCAAATCATCTCCGAACAACTTGATGGCGAACTCCGTTCTGACGCCTGAGATCAACTCGTCCACTCGCTGCTGGATGGGCTGGCTCATCATGAACGACATGCCGGGGATCTCGGCAAGCCGTCGGCGGATCTTCTCGACCAGCTCGGCTTTGGTCCGGGCGGTCGTCCAGGTGTCCCGAGGGTGCAGTAGGACAACCGGATCGCTTTCATTGGCCTCTTGCGGTTCATTGCCAATTTCCGACCGACCGATCTTACCGACCGCGAGGCGGACTTCCGGAAATTCCCGCAGGGCCTGCAAGGCGCGTTTCTCCAATTCGATGGATTCAGGAAGCGACACCCGTGGCAACCGGATGATCAGCGGCGTCAGCGCCCCTTCATCCAGGACCGGCACGAACTGTTTACCCAGATACGGCACCAGCATCAGCGTCAGACCCAGCAGAGACAGGGCGCTGATCAGCACCAGTCGACGATGGGCGAGGGCCCAGCGGAGCAGCGGTTCATACCCTGCCTTCGCCCATCGGACGATCGGCATCTCCCGTTCGTTCCCGCGGCGGAGTCCCAGCGCACAGAGGACCGGTGATACGGTCAGACACAACACCAGCGATACGACCAACGCGATGATGACTGTATAGCCCAATGGGGCGAACATCTTGCCTTCGATGCCTTCCAACGTCACGAGCGGCAAAAACACCACGATAATGATGAGCATCGCAAACGCGGTCGGTCGCGCCACTTCCTTCGACGCCTGTAGTACCACGTCCCAACGGGAGTCGGGCGAGCCGTCGGATGTGGAAAGGCGGCGATACACGTTCTCCACCACCACAATTGACCCGTCGACGACCATCCCGATGGCGATCGCCAGTCCGCCCAGCGACATGAGGTTGGCCGAAAGGTCAAGATCCTTCATGATCCGAAACGTCAACAGCGGTGTGAGAATTAAGGTCACCGTCACGATCAGTGCGCTTCGAACGTTGCCGATCGTGGCGAAGAGGATGAGACCCACTAAGATCGTCCCCCCTAGTAAAGCCTGACGGACCGTGTCGAGGGCCGCCGTGACCAGTTCAGATCGGTCGTAGAACGGCATGAGTTTCAGCCCGCCGGGGAGGATGCCGGCCCGATGGACTTGCTCAATCTTGGCCTTGACGGCTTCGACGACTTGTCGCGCATTGGAGCCACGGAGCATGAGAACAATGCCGGCCACCACTTCCTGATCGCCGTTAAGCACGGCGGCGCCGTGGCGGATGGCATGGCCGATACGTACCTCGCCAAGATTGCGCACATACACGGGCGTCCCGCCCGCCTCCTTCACCACGATATCCTCGATATCGGCGATGCTTCGTACCAGCCCCAACCCGCGTACAATCGCCCGTTCACCGTGTCGATCAACCACATTGCCACCGGCGTTGGCATTGTTCTGCGCAACCGCATTGAAGACCTGGGCCAACGTCAAGTTGTACTTGCGCAACTGGGCCGGATCAATGATGACCTGATACTGCTTCACGAATCCGCCCAACGCATTCACATCGATGACGCCGGGAACCGTCCTGAGAAGCGGCCGAAGCACCCAGTCCTGTAAGACTCGCTGCTCAGTCAGGGCGGCCTCGAGCGCCGCGGAGCTTGTCGCGTCCACCCTCGGCCCATCCAGATAGTACTGATAGATCTCACCGAGGCCGGTCGTCACCGGCGCCATGACCGGCTCCACCCCAGGAGGCAAGGTCGCTTTCGCTTCAAGCAGTCGCTCCAGGACGAGCTGGCGGGCACGTAAGAGGTCCACATGATCCTTAAACACGACGGTGATTTGGGAGAGGGCGAATTTTGACAATGAACGGATTTCAGTGAGGTCGGGCAAGCCCGTCATCTGCAGTTCAAGGGGAATGGTGATGAGCCGCTCAACCTCGATCGGAGACAGGCCCGGCCCGTCGGCCAAGATCTGCACCTGGATGTTGGTGACATCCGGAAATGCGTCGATCGGTAACTCACGGAAGGCCATAACACCGGCCGCGGCCAGGAGGCCGGTCAGGATCAAAATAAGCGGCCATCGTCGGATCGACAAGGCGATCAGCGCGTCGATCATGGCGCAGGCTCAATCAGCGTTTTCTCGAATTCAGACCTGAGCACGAATGTGCCTGCGGTGACAATCCGCTCCCCGCCGCGCAGGCCGTTCAGCACTGCGACGACCTGGTCGGTTTCCTGGCCGAGGACCACGGGACGCTTCTCGAACGTCCCGCCGTCCAATTGGACAAACACATACGAAGACTCGCCGCTCCGTTGCACGGCTGAGACCGGCGCCATCGCGACCTCCGGTTCGGGCTCCGCATACACGCGCACCGTCGCGAACATTTCCGGTTTCAGCAGCTTCTTCGGATTGGGGACCGTGATACGCAAGCGCATGGTACGCGTTGCAGAGTCCAGCACATCACCGACATAGGTGATCGTGCCGGAAAAGACCTTGCCGGGATAGGCCGTCATCCGCACCTCGACGGACTGCTCGTGATGGATGAACTGCACGTCCTTCTCCGGGACATTGCCGACGACCCAGACATCTGAGAGATCGGCGACCGCGAAGATGGTCTGCCCCATCTCCACCACCTCACCACGCGTGAGATTGCGCATGATGATCCGGCCGGCAATCGGCGCACGGATCGGCACATCTGAGCGGACAGTTCGCTCACGATCTAAACGCCGAATCTCCTCTCGCGGCAGCCCGAGCAACTCCAACCGATGCGTGGTTTCCCGCAGATCGGCGTGAGCCACCCGCATCGCGGCTTCACGACGTTTCAATTCGGCTAGGCTCACCACTTGATGTTCGTACAACTCACGGGCCCGCTCATAGGCTAAGGCGGCTTCGTGCGATTGAGCTGCGGCCTTCAAATAGGATGATTGAGACAGGCCGATGTCCGTACTATGAACCAAGGCAAGCGCAGTGCCTCGCTCAACATCATGGCCGAAGTCGACATAGACCTCTTCGACCCGTCCTCGAATCAATGTCGTGACCTCCGCCAACTTATTCTCATTCGGCTGGACGACGGCGGGAAAATCTCGATGGAGCCGAAACTCCCCACGAACGATCGGAACTACCTCGATCCCGGCACTTGCCAGGAGTTCAGGCTTGAGCGTGACCATATTCGGAGACGACGGGGGCACCGTACGACTCGATGCCTCAATCGGTTCATCGCGTGCCTGGAATCCTCTGAGGAGACTGAACGAGGCCAGTACAAGCCCACTCACCCCCACCACAAGCGCCCAAGACGCAATCCGCCTCCTGTTCACCATCACACGACGTCCTATCTCAATCGACGACACATGAGCCGACCGGTTTTGATCCGCAATCCTTACGCAGCATGTCGATGGTCCTCTGCCCTCTCCCTTCTCAATACGACCGACCCTCTACGCCGCTTCCATTGCAACCGCAACCAGGTCTCCACCTCTACCACGAGATAGACGGTCACAGCCACCGCCAGGATCAGCGCCCAGGCTAGCCCGTCTATCGGCGCGGTGTGGAACAACCGGTTCATGCTCGAACTGTAGGTCAACAGGAGTTGTAGGGCGGTCATCGCGGTGATCCCACGCCAAATCCAAGGATTGCTGAACAGGCCGACATGGAATACGGTGTGTTCCAGCGAGCGACAGTTGAACAGGTAGAACAACTCAACCATGACGAAGACGTTCACGGCTGCGGTGCGGGCAGCCACCACAGAGGTGGTTCGCTCCAATTCCCACAGAAATACACCATAGGCGCCGGCCAGCATCAAGGTTGAGACCAGCAAGATCCGCTCAATTAACACACCCGTCAGGATCGGCTGATCAGGCTCGCGGGGTGGTCGTTGCATAATGCCGGGCTCCTTCGGCTCAAATGCCAGCATCAAACCAAGCGCCACCGCCGTCGTCATGTTGATCCACAGAATTTGCACCGGCAACACCGGAAG
>JAEURV010000240.1 GCA_016788465.1 Nitrospira sp.
CAGTTATCGCAATTGAAGCAGTTGCCGCAGGACAAACAGCGACGAGCCTCCAAGAGCGCGTTGTCCGCATCAAGCCCGCCGACAATCTCGTCAAAACTCGACCGGCGCCGCACAAGATTCAGGAGCGGCTGTTTCGATGCATCTGCATCGCTGTAGTACCAGGTATTCAGATGGTCGAAAGTCGCCGGTGCATGACCGTCCGGCTTGACGTACATGGTCCCACGCAAATAGGCATCGATGTGACGGGCAGCCTTCTTCCCTTGGCCGGTAGCCACCGTGACGGATTGCTCGCCGGGTACCATGTCCCCACCGGCGAAGATCCCAGGGCGCCCGGTCATCATCGTCTCATCCACTTCGATGGTGCCGTCCTCCCTGACGCGCAACCCGGAGACCCGGCGAAGAAAACCGGTCTCGGCCCGTTGCCCCAACGCCAGGATCACACTGTCGGCTTCAATCGTTTCGAAGCGACCGGTCGGCTGTGGTTTTCCCTGCTCATCGAGCGCCATTTCCTCGACCGTCAACGTCGACTCGTCGCCCTGCGCAATCCTCCGCAGCCATTGGAACTGTACTCCTTCTTCCTGAGCTTCCGTGATTTCGCCGGCAAACGCCGGCGCATGGCCTAAGTCTCGCCGGTAAATAATGATGACCGGTTCCATCCCCAACCGCTCAACGCTGCGTGCGACATCGATGGCCGTGTTGCCTCCACCGTAGATCGCGACGCGGCGTCCCAGCTTGGGCCGCGCCTCCCCCTCCATGTCGCGCAAGAACGTGACGGCATCGAGAACCCGCTTGGCATCGAACCCCGGAATCTCGATGCGCCGAGCCAGATGCGCACCGAGCGCGAGAAAGGCCCCGTCGAATCGCCCTTCCGCCATGGTCGCCTCAAGATCGTCGACTCGACTGTTCAGCTTGATCGTGACCCCTATGGATTGAATTCTTGCGACTTCGGCATCCACGATTTCGCGCGGCAGTCGATACTTGGGGATGCCGTACCGCATCATGCCGCCGGCTTGTGCACCGGCTTCATGAATGGTGACCTGATGCCCCATCCGGGCCAAGTGATAGGCCGTGGAGAGTCCGCCTGGACCGGCGCCGATGACCAACACGTGCTTCCCCGTCCGTGGAGCGCACGCCACTCGCCACCCTTGCGGGATCGCCTGATCACCCAGGAACCGTTCCACCGCGTGAATGCTCACGGCCTCATCAAGGTGTCCACGATTACAGGCGCTTTCACAGGGGTGATAACAGACACGGCCGTGGATCGCGGGCATCGGGTTGTCCTGCATCAACTGTTGCCAGGCTTGTTCGTAGGCTCCTTCTTCCGCGTGGTACAGCCAGGCCTGAATGTTCTCACCTGCCGGGCAGGCTTGGTTGCAGGGAGGCAGATGATCGGCATAGACCGGCCGCATCGTGCGCCAGTTGCCCGTGTGGTTGGCCAGACTTGATCCGGGATCGAGCGTGATGGCGAATGGTTTGCGATCCATGCGGTTCCTCACCCCCATAGTCCATAGGTGACGATGTTCGCGTCTGCAATCGCTTGAATCGCCGCGATCGCGTTCGTGTCTTGAGGCGGACCGAGCAGATGCTTAAATCGAGTTTGCAGTTCCAGGTAGCGCTCGACAGGAACTTTGCGACGAATCGGCGTGGAGCGAACGACGGTTCCACACTCCGCCTCGAACAGCGGGAACAGTCCTGATTCCACCGCCAGACGCGCAACCTTCATCGTGTGTGCCGGATCCGAGCCCCAACCCAGCGGGCAGGGCACATGGATATGAAGATAGCGCGCCCCCTGCACACCGATTGCTGTGGTGACCTTGCGTTCCAGGTCATGGAGATCAGCGACGGAAGCCGTTGCGACATAGGGGATCCCATGCGCCATGGCGATCCGCGGTAGATTCTTGCCGGTACCGACAGGATTGCCAGGATGATCTGCCACCACTTGGGTGGTGTTCGTTCGGGCGAAGGGCGGAGTCGACCCTGACCGTTGGATTCCGGTATTCATATAGGCTTCATTGTCGTAACAGAGGTACAGGACATCATCATTTCGTTCGAACATCCCGGATAGACAACCAAACCCGATATCGACGGTCGCGCCATCGCCTCCCTGCGCGATGACAGTCACCTCGTCTCGTCCCTTGGCACGCAGCGCCGCCGCTACGCCGCTGGCCACCGCCGGCGCATTCCCAAACAGCGAATGCATCCACGGGATTTGCCATGAACTCTCAGGATAGGGGCTGGAAAAAACCTCCAGACAGCCGGTTGCGTTCACCGCGATCAGTTGATTCCGACTGGCACGCATGGCGGCATCGAGGGCATAGCGCGCACCGAGCGCTTCTCCGCACCCCTGGCACGCTCGGTGGCCGGAGTTGAGTGAATTGGTCCGATCCACCCGTGACTGGACCGTTCGCGTGGCTTCATCGAGCAACCGATTTCCGGCGGTAAAGGTGCCGGTCTGGTAAAACTTGATGCGCTCCGTTGACATGGCTTCGTCCATCAACTCACTTTCGTTCCCATCACATTCATGGTTCGCAGGATATGCTCGGCGACTGGACCAGCCCGTCGGATGTCGCGCCGTCGAGCGAGCTCCTGCTCGATCACTGTTTTATTGAGGTCCAAGAAGTACGGTTCCGTCAGACGTTCTGCTCGGGCTTCCACAATCATCTGCTTCAATGAGGATGTGGAGATGGAACGACCGCCCAATCCTGCAATGACAGTGTGGACGGGAATCTGCCGTCCTGATAGCGTTAGTTGGACATCGGCGGACACAATACCTCCCACACCGACCGCGAGATCTTTTTCGACGACAATCACACGCGAGACACCCTCCAACAGACCCCGCAACCGGAGCATTGGAAACGGCCGATAGCATCCGATCTTGATGCACCCGACGGGGATGCTTGCACGGCGTAACTCATCCACGACATCCTTGATGGTGCCGATGACCGACCCCATGGCAATCACGGCGATGTCGGCCCCCTCCATGCGATAGGGGGAGCAGAGTCCGCCGGACTGTCGATGGAAGTGCTGCTCGAACGCCTGCGTCAGTTCGGGAATGAGATCGAGTGCCCGCAAGTGTTGGTGATGGGCGAGATATTTGACTTCTGCAAAGGCGTCGGGCCCGACCATCGCACCGATGGAGACGGGATCGTTGGGATCAAGCAGCTGCACCGGCTGATACGGAGGAAGATAGGCGTCCACGTGAGCTGCATCCGGCAGGTCCACCGGCTCGGAGGCGTGCGTCAACACATAGCCGTCCATGCAGACCATCACCGGGCAACTCAGTGCTTCCGCCAAGCGGAAGGCTTGAATGTGGAGATCGATGGCCTCCTGATTATGCTCAGCGAACAGTTGAATCCAGCCGGCATCCCGCAATGCCATGCTGTCGGAATGGTCGTTCCAGATGTTGATCGGAGCGCCGACCGCGCGGTTGGCAATCGTCATCACGATCGGGAGTCCCAGCCCAGCCGCGTTGTACACCGCCTCAGCCATGAAAAGCAGCCCTTGGCTGCTTGTGGCGGTATAAGTCCTGGCGCCGGACGCCGAGGCACCGATCAGGACACTCAACGCAGCGAATTCAGATTCGACGTTCACGAACTGACAGCGTCCGATTTCGCCTCGCGCAACCTTGACCGACAACCGTTCGACGATATGAGTCTGCGGTGAGATGGGGTACGCGGCAATGACCTCCGGACGGCAGCGCGCCAGGATTTCAGCGACAGCTTGCGATCCTTCCATCTGCACGTTCATCGTCGGAGGATTCCCTGTTGTTCAGCGGTAAGCGTAGTCACATGGTCATAGGCCTCGCGTACGGACGCGACGTTTGCTTCCCCGATCTCGCCAGGAAATCGTTGGCGAATAGCCGATTCCACGGAGGCCAGCCGGATCAGCCCTGTCAGTGCGGCGAATCCGCCCAACAGCGGTGCATTCGCAAGCGGTCGCTTGAGGTATTTCAAGCCGAGGTCCGAGGCTGGAAAGGCGCACACATGGCCGACGGGTAATATCGACAGAAATTCTTCAAGATGAAGGACGTTGAGACTCCGTGTTGAATTGATCAAGACAAATCCACATGGCGTGAGCCCTGCAAACAGATCAACCTGATGCAGAAGCGTCGCATCCTGCACGATGACGACATCGGGACAGGTGACGGTATCCCGCGTACGGATGGTTGTGTCGTCGATACGGCAGAACGCCATCACGGGGGCGCCCATTCGTTCCGACCCGAAGCTAGGAAAAGCTTGTGCATATTTCCCGTCGCGAAAGGCAGCCAAGGCGAGCAGCTCAGCCGCCGTGACCACTCCTTGTCCTCCCCGCCCATGAAAACGGACTTGCCACATCGATCTTCCGTTCATCTCACAGCTAGCTCACTGGCCATGTGTGTATCACCGACAGGTTCGGACAGGCTGAGTGTATAGACACCAGGGCTCTTCGCAATCACCTGCATTTCCCCGTTTCGAGTGAGCCGATCGATGGTGAGAACGATGTGATTCCAGGTTAGATCGGGATACTGACGCACGACATCATCAAGGGTGGCGTTTGGCGAGCTGACGACGACCGCTACAACTCGATCACCTGTCTCACAGTGAGTCATCATGACCCCGCTTCCATACGTCCTGGGGAAGACAGCCTATGACCGGGTATCTGCAGCTTGTGTACCACCTCCGCACGTTGTGACCTTCTCGGTGAGAAGACCCGGAGAAAGAGCAGGCAATACAAGAAGAGGATACGAGATTGAAAACGAGTGTTTGATTTATACCGAGTGCGGATCGAGGCATATCGGGTCACACCTCCCAAGGTAACTGTTGCAGATTTCCCCAATTACACCTGAATGTCTGCACGATCGATTCCCCACCCGATCATGTAGCAGTTCTCCAAACCCATCAAGATTCCAAGGACCCGCAATTCTTTTCGAGCACAGAGCCCTAGGCTCAGGACTCATTCTTTGAGATAGAAGATGACGGTTGCAGCGAGACAGATCGTCAGAAAAAGGTATGGGCACAGCGATCGTACCGCATGGCAATCCGATACCAATCCTTGATCCGCCCGAACACG
The DNA here is from genome assembly GCA_016788465.1 of Nitrospira sp. GTDB lineage: Bacteria > Nitrospirota > Nitrospiria > Nitrospirales > Nitrospiraceae > Nitrospira_D. Next base: position 5,050 of record JAEURV010000240.1, read on the forward strand.
ATCTCGATTTTGTCCCGCTATCGTGAGAGGGTTTTGTTGTAGCGGCGGCGTGCCGTTCGGTTCTTCAAGGCGGCGATGCGCTAATCGGCACTATAGCCACGGTCGGCAATCAGTTGTTTCGCCTAGGAAAGGCTGGGCAAGAAGCCTCGGTCTCCCGTGTCATCGCTGCTGTGCCCGGCGGTCAGCAACCGGTGCACCGGCCTGCCCGTCTTGTCACACACCGCGTGCAGCTTCGAATTCAGGCCACCGTTCGTACGGCTAATATATCGGGGGACGGTCCATTTGGGGGCAGGCTGGCCGCCATTCGGTGGGCCTTCAGATAGGTCGAATCGATCATCAGGCAGTCTCTGGTCTCGGTTGGTCGCGCCAACTCGCGGAAGATCTTATGGAAGATCCCCGCTCGATGCACGCGCACAAACCGATTGCAGCGCGTCTTATACCGCCCATACGCGTTCGAGGCATCCCTCCATTAAGGCCGTACCGGATGACATCGATGCTCCCGATCATCACCCGTCGATCAGCCACTCGCGGGACACCGTGCGACAGGGAACAAAGAGATCTTGATCCGGTTCAACTGCTGCATGATCAACAGACACTCCTCACTCATAGGCATCTCCAGCCAGAGTGACGCACAGATCACCTTCTGTGGGAACCCGCAAACTTATTGAGTCCTGAGCCTAGAGAAGGTCAAGGAGATCCAACCGGCACCCCACCCAGCATCTGAGCAACCATCAGTGCCCCTTCACGCTCGCTGTTTGCCCTGACCCCCTACCCTATTTCTGCAGCCGAATGAACAATCGACTCGAGTTTCTTCAGACTCTGTGGTTGTCCGAGCACAATCAAGGTATCTCCCGATGCCAATTCGACCTTCGAGCCTGGATTGAACTCCAAATGCCCGGAATGCCGCTTGATGCCGACCACGATCAGGCCCTGATCCCCATCAACTCCGCATTCGCAGGGTGAGGTCCCGTCAAAACGCGAGCCGGGTTTGATCGTGATCTCTTCGATTTGGAGATCCAAATGTTCACTCTTTGTGGCTAACTCCAAAAAATCAACGACATGAGCCCTGAGGAGCACTTGCGCGACCTGGGTGCCGCCGATCAAGTACGGAGAGGACACGCGATTGGCACCAGCTCGCACCAGCTTTTGTTCTGACCCTTCATCGCCGGCTCGCGCCACAATGTACAGATTCTTATTGAGTCCGCGGGCCGTCAACACGATGTACAGATTTTCCACGTCGGAATTCACCACTGACACCAACCCTTTTGCACGATCGACACCAGCTTGGACAAGCACCTCGTCTTTGGTCGCATCTCCTTCAATCGTGATCATGCCATCCCGCTGTGCCGCGGCGACGCGCTCGGGATTCTTTTCGATGGTCACGAGGTCAACCGGCTTCGCGCGCAGTTCTTTACAAATATGCTGGCCCATCCGACCGTACCCACACACGATATAGTGATTGGCAATCGCTTTCACTTTTCCTCCGGATTGATATCGCCCAAATACCTGCCGCAATTCCCCTTCCAGCACAAAGCGTGCGAAATTGCCGAGCACATAAAACAACGTGCCGACTCCGGCGAGTATGAGCCCAATGGTGAAGGCCCGGCCAGCAGCCGAGAGGGGATTGACTTCTCTGTACCCTACCGTTGTGATCGTCGTGACCGTCATGTAGAGCCCATCGAAGACCGACCACCCTTCGATGATCATGTATCCGAACGTGCCAAGGGCAATCACCATGGCAAGCACACCTGCCGCATACAACAGGTGGCGCAAGGGATCGCCAACGTGATCGGGGAACATCATGCGAAGGTATCACCCGCCTCGATGAGATATTCCGGGTTCAATGGGTGTTGGAAGCCAGATCACGAGAGGTCCACTTCTAGCATGTTTTGATCGAGCCGTATCACATCAGGGCTTCGGCACATCCGGCCTGGGGTCCGGGACAAAACCCCGCCGGTTTGGCATGACAACGCCCGGAAGTGACCGGGCATCGAGCACGAAATCCTCGGCAATGATACCGTTCCGATACAGCAACCAGGCTACGACCGAGTAGACTTCGTCCGGAGAGAGACTTTGCGGCGCAGAGAAGGGCATGGCGCGATGGACATAATCATAGAGCGTGGTGGCATAGGGCCAGTAACTGCCGATAGTCTTGATCGGTTTTTGACCGGACAACGTACCGGCACCTCCGACCAAGCGATCCATCGGACCTTCCTCGCCCGTCGCTCCATGGCAACCTGCACAACGTATGGCGAAGAGAGTCGCTCCCTCTGTAACTGTGCCCCGCCCTGGAGGCAAGCCCTCGCCGGTCGGTGCCACGTCAATGTTCCATTCATGCACTTCCTGGTCTGTAGCAGGCCGGCCCAGTCCGTAGCCATGGGTCCGTTCTGACCGTTCGATTGTGTCGCCGGCCCACAGTTCGCCAGGACCCAGGATCAGAACAGCGGCCAGCCCCACAGTCAGGATATTACGGCTGCACATTACTCACCTGCCCGTCTGCGGCAATATGCCAACTTTGGATCGCATTATAATGGTAGAAAGAGTTCACCCCACGAACCGCCACCAAGGTTGTGCGATCCGGTTGTCGATACCCTGTCTCATCCACAGAGCGGCTTTGTAGAATCACATCGTCACCATTCCATCGCCAAGGCAGGTGAAACCGCGTATGACACTTTGGCAACACAGGATCCTGTAGGACTGCTTGCTGCCAGATCCTCCCCCCATCCACACTCACCTCGACCTCTGTGATGCGTCCCCTGCCGCTCCAAGCCAAGCCCCGGATTTCCACGAATCCCGGTTGGATTCGTTGTCCGCCAGAAGGAAAGGTAATAACGGACTTTGCGTCCATGACCATAGTGAATTGCCTCGCCGTACCATCCGGCATCAAATCCGTATAGTGCGACGTTTCTTCCCTGGTCATAAACGGTGCCGTGCCAAGTTTCAACCGCCGCAACCACTTGATGCAGGTATTGCCCTCCCACCCTGGAATGACGAGACGGAGCGGATAGCCCTGTTCCGGTCGAAGCGGTTCCCCGTTCTGGGCATAACAGAGCATCGCCTCATCCAGGATGGACGCCAGCGGGAGGCTGCGCGTCATGACAGCTGCATCGCCGCCTTCTGCCAACATCCAAGAAGCCTCTGGCTTCACTCCGATTTCCTGCAACACAGTCTTCATCGCCACGCCGGTCCATTCACTCGTACTCGTCAGGCCATGAGTGTCTTGCACGGTCTTTCCTGTCGGCCCTTTCCATTCGATCGAGGAATTGCCTGAACATTCGATGAAGGCCAGCCGAGAGACAGCGGGGAATCGCTTCAGGTCATCCAGAGTGAAGGTCCACGGCTGGTCCACCAACCCGTGAACCAGGAGCCGATGGCGTGCCGGGTCGATGGTCGGCACTCCGTTATGATGCCGTTCGAAGTGTAAGGCGGAAGGAGTCAGGATCCCATGAGAATCTTGAAGGGGGGTCAGAGAAATCGCCCCTGAACGAGGAACACGAACGGCCGTCTCAAAGGTGGAACGTTGTCCATACGTCGTCGGAGCCTTGCCTGGCACCCTCGTGGGATCATCCGGAAAACTTTCCGTGGCCCCTGCGCCGGAAGGCCCATGTGACCCTACAATCATCGAGCCCACTAGGCTGACTGTTCCTGCCAAGAGGCTTCGACGATTCAGAAGACGTGCACCTTCAGCTTCAGGCGGGGCACCATCTCCCGCGGTTTCTTCCGATCCAAAGCGTTTTGTCATGTGGCGCTCCTCGATACAGACGGCAGCATCGTCATGCGGCCTTGCGGCTGACTGCGAATCTGACAAGAGAGGGTCTCAGGTCATTCTATGACGCTATCTTAAAGGCTTCAACCCACCTCACCCCTGAAGGGGACAGCGCCTATTTCTATTGTGTCACTTGTCGTATATGCCGCCTGCACCTGCGGTTCCACCGCCTCGGCTGCATACTTCGCCTGCTGAACACGAGCGGCTGTCTGGCTATTATCCAGTCGAATAAGCACCTGACCTTGCGTCACCGTCGCTCCTTCTCTGGCGAGCAATTCCTGGATACGTCCCGAAAACTTGCTCACGACGGTAACGTGATCGCCCTCAATACGACCATTCGTTTGAATCAGGCCGTTAGGTAGTCTTTGGTTCAAAACCCATCGGTCGAGCGCAACATAGCCGCTTCCGGCAAGGACGAGGGTCAGGAGGGCGAAGATAATCGGTTTTCGAAGGGTCGCCATCTATGACACTCCCCTTAGAACAACTGCTCAATCTCGCCTTTGGCTCGAGCGAGATTGATCCGTGAGGCATTGAAGCGGAACAGGGCTTCGATCTGATTGTCCCTCGCCCGCGCGACCGACGTTTGGGCATTGGTCACTTCGATGTTGGTGGTCAAACCGGCCGTAAACCGGTCACGTGCGAAGGTCAGTTCTTTCAGTGACAATTCCATTCCTTTTTCAGCGACGGCGACTTGTTGCGTGGAGGACTCCAAGGTCAACAGAGCGTTCCGCACTTCGAGCGTAACTTGATCCGAGACATCCTTCATGCGAATCAACTCCTGCCGAACCCGGCTGCGGGTTTCTGAAATTCGCCCCTCGCGTTGACCACCGTCAAAAATCGGAATCGAGAAAGTCAGCCCGATCGACCGAGTCGCCAATGCATCGTCCGGTTTCAAACCGATCCAGCCGTAATCGCCGTTCAACGAGAGGGACGGTATTCGTTCGCTGGTGACAGAGCTGAGACTGAGTGCCGCAAGTTTCTGCCGGTTCTCTTGCACCCTCAACTCCAACCGCTGTTCCCGCGCAATCGAGAGGGCCTGCTCAGGGGACTGCGCCGCCACCGAAATAAACTTGAGTTCGTCGGTCAGTACTAATCCCACCTCGAAGTCTATCCCGAGGGTACGGATCAGATTAAGCCTCGCACTTTCCTGTTCGTTCTGCGCGACCAGCAAGCGCTGTCGCTCGTTCTCCAGCTGGACCTCCTCTCTTGTCACGTCGAGTCCTGTCGCAATGCCGGCCGCCTTACGGTCTTTGGCGAGTTTGACCAATTGCTGGGCCAGTTCAATATCAGCCTCCCGCGCCTTGACCGCCTCGTCGGCCCGTAACGCCTCGATGTACAGCAATCCGACGGTCGCCATCACGTCGCGTTTGGTGACCTCTGCCTCTAGACTCGCAACGTCGACACCGCTCTTTGCCGCACGCCACCGTTGAATGAGGCTGAGACTGAAGATGTTCTGCACAAGCGTCGCGCGCGCGTCATACACTTCAAACGGGTCCGTCACGCTACGTCGCAGACCCAGACCGGAAAGCCGGTCGGGCGGGAGGCCGAAGGCGCCGAGATTGACCGTCTGGTTTCGACCGCTCGCGTAGCCGGAGATGTTCGGCAATAGGGCGCCAAAGCTCGCATTAGCCTGGGCTTGGGCCGCCGCGATACGTTCTTTCAGCAGCTTCACGTTGGCGTTATTGTCGACGGCAGCTTGAATGGCCTCGCGAAGACTGAGCCTGAGTTCAGGAGGATTTCTCTCAGACGCTTCCGTGGCCACAACTCCGGCAACGGCTATGCCAAAGGCTGTGGCAAGGACGAGCGAAATCGTGTGCCCCGTGACCAGGCGCCGTGCCTGTATGCCTGTGAAAAGCCCCATAATCGATTCCGTCCTGCCGAAGCTGGTTTGACTGCAAGGAGAGAGCCGGTCAGAGGAAGAGATCAGAAACGTTCATTTCCGCTTGGAGATTAATGAGTTGAACGACCACAGTTGAGACGAAGATTTGAGCACAGGGGAGACTTGCAACAGAGAGTACGCTGCGACTGTCGCAGAAGGCGACAGCTTCGAATCTAGGTCAGAACCGGCTGTGATCTCTTTTCTTCGGAACTCCGCGAACTATCCTTATCGATCGATCCGACGGAGGGAAGAGGCGGTGCAACTGGCTTTCTAGTCACATGGTAGTAGAGCAGAGGAATCACGACCAGGGTCAACAACGTCGAGGCCCCGACACCGAAGAGCAACGAGACGGCCAACCCCTGGAAGATGGGATCCAGAATGATGACGAAGGCACCGACCATCAGTGCCGCGGCGGTCAATAAGATCGGTCGTGTGCGAATGGCACCTGCCTTGACGACGGCTTCCGATAAGGACACGCCCGCACGTTCTTGCAGTTGAATGAAATCGACAAGGAGAATGGAGTTCCGTACGATGATCCCGGCCAGCGCGATGAAGCCGATCATGGATGTCGCCGTGAAGTACGATCCGGTCAGCCAATGTCCAGGGAGAATACCGATGAGCGTGAGCGGAATGGGAGCCATGATGATCAACGGCGTGACGAACGATTGGAACTGCCCGACGATCAACAAATAGATCAGCACCATGGCCACGGCAAAGGCGATGCCCATGTCGCGGAAGGTTTCGTACGTGATGTGCCATTCCCCATCCCATTTCATGGCAATCTTCTCTTCAGACCAGGGCTGTGACGCGTAATACTGCTCGATCTGATACCCTTCTGCTGGACGAAACTCTTCCAGTTTTTTCCCCACACCCAGCACTCCATACACGGGACTCTCGGCCTTCTCTGCTCCAGGGCCGCCGACATCCGCGACCACATAGACGACCGGCTTTTGATTCTTGTGATAGATCGCCTTGTCTTGGACCGTTCGCTCTACCTTGAGGAGTTCGGACAGCTGCACGATCCCTCCGGCACTCGTGCGCAACCCGATCTCACCGAGATGCTCAAGCCCGGTTCGCTCAACGAGTGGGAGGCGAAGCACGATTTGGACCGGACTTTTCTCTTGCGGGATATGGACGAGGCCGATCTTCGTTCCTTGGAGTGCCATGCGAAGCGTGTTGATGATCTCGTCGGAAGGAATACCGGCGAGCGCTGCCTTGGCACGATCAACGGTGAAGACATATTTCACCTGGTCCGCTTCGATATAGTCGTCCACGTCCACGACTCCGGACGTGGTTTCGAATAAGGTTCGAATTTCCCGAGCCACAACGAGTTGTCTGTTGTAATCGGAGCCATAAACCTCCCCAACCAGCACCGATTGCACAGGCGGCCCGGGCGGCACCTCCACGATCTTCACATTGGCCCCGTATTCACGAGCGATCTCGTGAACCGGTGGACGAATCCGCTGGGCGATCTCATGACTCTGAGCGGCTCGCTCGTGCTTCGCGACCAGATTGATCTGAATGTCCGCCTCGTGGGGTTGTTCACGAAGATAATAGTGCCGAACGAGTCCACTGAAGTTGAAGGGGGAGGCCGTTCCGACATAGGCTTGATAGTCCCGGACTTCGGGCACCGTCTTCACATAGCGTCCCAGCGCCTGTGTGACCCTTGCGGTCTCTTCGAGCGTCGTCCCCTCCGGCATATCAATGACGAGTTGAATCTCGCTCTTATTGTCGAAGGGGAGCATCTTCACGACGACATGACGGGTATAGAACAACAGGGTGGATCCGACGAGCAAGAGCCCGACTCCGGCCAGAAACACATAGGCGAGGAATGGACGAGCCAACAACGGAGAAAGAAGTCGTCGATACATTCGAGCCAGAATCCCTTGTTCGTCACCTTCCTGGTCGACACCGGCAACGGCAGCTCCAGGACGATAGCAAGTCTGACAAAACCATGGGATCACGATGAACGCAACCAGCAGGGAGAAGAACATCGCGATGGAGGCGTTGACGGGAATCGGCCTCATATAGGGTCCCATGAGCCCGGAGACAAAGGCCATCGGCAGTAGGGCGGCGATGACGGTAAATGTCGCCAAAATCGTCGGGTTCCCGACTTCATCAACCGCCCGGATGGAGGCATCGTGGTGAGCGGTGAGACGCATCTTCAGATGGCGATAGGTGTTTTCGACGACCACAATGGCATCGTCCACAAGGATACCGATGGAGAAAATGAGAGCAAACAGAGTCACCCGGTTGATCGTGTAGCCGATCATCATCGAGGTGAAGAGTGTGAGCGCGAGGGTCAGAGGGATCGCAATCGAGACAACAAGCGCCGGCCTCGGCCCTAATGCCACACCGAGAAAAACCACCACCGCAACAACGGCGATCAGGAGATGCCAGAGGAGTTCGTTGGCCTTCTCTTTGGCCGTTTCTCCGTAATCACGCGTCACTGTCACACGGACGTCCGACGGAATAGTCACGCCCTTCATTTCGTCGACTTTGCGGATCACCTCGGCGGCAATGGTCACGGCATTCATACCGGCCTGCTTCGCAACCGCGACGGTCACGGCAGGTGATTCGTGAGAAGTGAAAGGTAAAGGGTTAGAAGTAGAGTCCCCCGTTTCACGTTTCACGTTTAACGTTTCACCGGCGCCTAACCCAAACCAGACATAACTCGTGGCTTCCGCCGGTCCGTCTGTAACTTCCGCCACCTGACGTAAGTACACCGGTCTTTGCTCATTGACGCCAACGACCAGACTTTCTAGGTCTTCACGTGATCGGATGAAGCGACCCGTTTCTACCAGAAAGCTTTGATTACGACTGTCGAAGCGGCCGGTCGACAAGGCACGGTTCTCTCCTCTGACAATGCTCGCGACCTGCAGAGGCGTCAACCCGTAGGCCTTCAATCTCGTGGGATCGATCTGGATGCGCAGCTCGCGCGGCCGCCCGCCGACGATGAATCCCGCTGATGTGCCGGCTACTTTCTTGATCTCCTCCAAAACCTGTTCCGCCAACCGATGGAGCTCAAATTCTCCATAGCGCTCACTCGACAGCGTGAGGGTGACAATGGGGACGTCGTTCACATCTTTCGGCTTGACCAGAAACGGTTCCGCTCCCGGAGGTAGGAGATCCTGGTTCGCCATCAATTTGTCGTAGAGATCGACCAGGCTCTGCTCCATCGGCTGGCCAACATAGAACCGGACGATGATCAATGCGCCGCCGGGCCTGGAGATTGAGTACACATACTCGACTCCTTTGATCTCAGAGAGCTTTCGTTCAAAGGGCTTGGTGAGTTGTTCCTCGACGACCTTGGCTGATGCCCCGGGAAACGGCAGCCAGACATCGGCCATGGGCACCACGATCTGTGGCTCCTCCTCACGAGGTGTCCCGACCACCGCGAACAGACCCAACAACAGCACGGCGAGCATGATGAGCGGTGTGAGTTTGCTGTCGATAAAGAGGGCGGCGATGCGGCCTGACAAACCGTAAGCGGTCAGGGGTGAGGGGTGAGGAGTCATGGGATTCGTTATTCCTATCTCGAACCTGAGTTCCAGGTTTCACGTTCAACGCTTGACGCTTCGAAGAGCTTCAAAAACTTCACACCTGAAACAGTCGGCCGATACGCCGCGCGCGACCAGAAACTCGAAACCCGGAACTCTTAGTTGGATGGCGATACCGCCGTCTCGACGACTTGGACGGCTGCTCCATCGGCCCCAAGGCTCCCGTCCGCCAAGACTCGTTCGCTCTCATTGATGCCGGACAAGATCTCAACATATTTGTCGAACCTCCGCCCGACTTTGACCCACCGAAGCCGAGCGAATAGATCCGATCCGACCACGTAGACGCTGCTGAGCTCGCCTCGCTCAACCAGGGCCGTCACAGGAACCAGAATGGTTTGCGTGATGCCTTTCTCGAGGGGAAATCGGCCGAACATCCCGGTCTTCAGTCCCGCGACCTTCGGCAAGTCAACCTTGACCATAAAGGTATGGGTGTGAGGATCTCCGGCAGGCAGGATCTGGCTCACTGCGCCAATTAATTCTTGGCCGCCTAAGGCCTCAATGGCGACCGGCATTTTATCGCCTCGAGAAACCGACCTGAGATCCCCTTCCGCGACTGTGGCTTCCAGACGAAGATGCAGCGGATCTTCCATTTTCAGCAGCGGTTGTCCCGGCGAGGCCAGTTCGCCCGCTTCCACCTTCTTCTCAGTGATGATGCCATCGAATGGTGCTTTCACCGTCGTATAACTGAGCTGAGCCTCCACCGCGTTGCGACTCGCTTCCGCCACACGATACGCCCTGGTCGCATTCTCCATCTCTTGTTTTGAAACGGCATCCTGTATGTAGAGCTGGTTCATGCGGTCGAGATGCGCTTTCGCATTTTCGATCTCGGCGTTCACGCGCGCCAACTCCGCCCGAAGGTCCCGGCTATCCAGCTGGATCAAGAGCTGGCCCTTGGAAACCTTCGTGCCTTCTCGAACCAGCAATTTGTCGATGGATCCTTGGATACGACTGGAGAGCGTGGCTTGGTAAATGGGAGCAACCTGTCCCGTCACTTCAACCCGAATCGGAACCGACATCGGCTTGGCTTCCACGACTGCGGCTTGAATGACCTTCTGTGGAGCAGCGGAGACCATTGGCGTGGCCGGCTCTTCCTTGGATCCGCAACCGGTGAAAAGCAGTACCGCAAGCACGACATATTTCGTTGGTTTGACGCTCATCTGCGTGATGTGGTCCTGCGGACTCAGGCTTCGCCCGCAGCAGCTCGAGCATGGTCCTCGCAGCGATCCTGAGAGTGAGCCTGTACGCTCTTCTGATCGTCCCAAGCTCCACGCTTGGCTCCCAGCTGCCGAAGAAGACACTCGGCCGTCTTGAGCAACTCTTCTAAGCGACGATCTGGTTTCGCCCCGTAGTGTCCCCGATCAAAGATAGGAACTTGAAGACAGACTTCCGCTCGGTACTGACGTTCCGGAGCATACATAATGCGATGCATCGGCGGTTCGGGATATTCGCAGGGCTTCAAAAGATCCAGCGACTGGAAGAACACGCGGCAAAGCCGCTGAAGATCACCGATGAGGTCGCGCAACTCGGTGTCCTCGCCCGACGGCAGATGCTTGGGATCCTGAAAAGCGGCGTAGAGGTTGAGCTGAAAACCGATCTGCACGATCTGATTCGATCCGTCTTTCACATAGAACGGATCGTGGTCGAAGCAGACCTTCCGAGCGGCGATCATCTTGCGCAGATCCCGCTCACTCGCAAACGCATCTGTCAATATCAAGGGAATGGTCATAGCGGCATTCATAATCCTCTGTTACCGTCCGGACGGGTCGGCATTCACCAAGAATAAAGCATCCCACGACAAAGTCACGACTATTCTTGCACGCCGAGCTTCCGCAAGAGCGCCATCATCGGACACCAGCCGGTAAAGGCTGATTGGATGAGGTTGACTGCCACAAAGGCAGCGAAATAGTTCCAGTACGGATGGATGGTCGCCCCCAAGATCACTGCGATGAGCACAAACACACCGGCAATTAATCTCAGCTGCTCATTGAGTTTCATATGACCCTCCCTTCCTCTTATTCATGTGAGGCACCGGATGAAGAAAGGATTCAGACCGGAAAAGGCCGTTATCCGCCGACTTCGCGCTTACCGATCCCCATACCCTCAAGGATCGCCTTCTCGAAGAACGGTTCGCTGATGCCACGTTTCATCTTCATCAGGAAATATTTCTCGAGGGCGATCTTGGCCAGATGAACCCATTTGCCTTTCTTCGCCCACGTGACGTTGCGTGGAGCCATCTGGGGCAGTGCCACAAACGCCATCCCCGTATCCCCCATATCAGCCAGGCAGATGGCGTTCCACGTCGCGGTTTCCCTTTTCGGATTGTTCTCGATATCGGCCTTGATATTGTGAACGGCCGCCGACACCATGGACTCGATCATATAGCCGGTCTTTGGCGCACCGGTTGGAACCGGCGTCTGCTCGACCGGTGGAATGGCCACACAGACTCCAACCGAGTAGATATTTCTGTACTTAGGATTCGCCTGATACGCATCGATGTTGACGAATCCCTTGGGATTGCACAAACCCGGTGTTCCTGCCACCGCATCAACTCCGGCGAAGGGCGGAATCATCATCGAATACCGGAACGGCACTTCCTGACCATCCTCCAAGAGCATCTTGCCGGGTTGGACCTCTTTGATCGCCGAGTTGTGGATCGGTTTGATCGAGTGCTCGGCGAACTCATCTTCCATCAGCCGACGAGATTTCCCGACGCCGGCGAGACCCATGTGACCGATATAGGGCTCGGGTGTCACGAAATAGATCGGAACCTTCTTGCGAAGTTTTTTCTTCCGCAAATCCGTATCGAGGATGAAGGCCATCTCGTACGCAGGTCCGAAGCAGGACGCGCCTTGCGCGGCGCCGATGACGACGGGACCTGGATCTTTCAGAAAGCTCTGATAGGCACCCCAAGCCTGTTCCGCATGGTCTACGTTGCATACTGACTGTGTATGGCCGCTTGGGCCCAGCCCAGGCACGGCAGCAAAGTTGAGTTTCGGTCCCGTGGCGATGATGAGATAGTCGTACGAGACCTCGCCTTTCGCCGTGACGACGCGGTTCTGTTCCGGCTCGATGCGATCAGCCGTAGCATGAACGAATTCGATTCCCTTCTTCGCCAAGACAGGTGCGAGTTCAAAGCTGATGTCTTTTCGCGTGCGCCACCCGACCGCCACCCAAGGATTCGACGGCACGAAATGGAACGAACTCACGTTTGAAATGACCGTCACCGTATGTTTCTTATCCAGCAGAGCCCGTGCCTCATAGGCGGCGGGTAACCCGCCAATCGATGCGCCGATGATCGCCACGCGTGCCATCGTTCACCTCCAGTCCGAAGTGCTGAGTGCTGAGGGTGTGATTTCACGCAGCACTCAGACCTCATATTTCCTAGTGCCGCCCCCCGCCACCTCCGCCGTGCTCAGTCCGCTCATGCTGTGGCTTCTCAGGACGTTCTGTTTGCATATGCTCCCTCGCCCGTTCGCGTTCCCGCGTTCGTTCACGTTCCTGCAACTGATCTTTGTCTTTCAACTCTTTATGCAGCTGATCTTGAGTTTGTAGCTTGTCCTGAAGCTGTTGCTGCGTCTTGAGCTGATCGCGGTCACG
>JAEURV010000253.1 GCA_016788465.1 Nitrospira sp.
TCCAAGGATCTGCGATTCCCCGATGATCATGGAATCCAAACTGGACGCCACGCGAAACAAGTGGGCGATCGCCCGGTCCCCGGTATGCCAATACAAATGCGGGGTCAACTGTTCGGACGACAGAGAGAGATGCGTATCGGCAAGAAATTCCTGGATGCGGCCGTATCCGGTGTCGACATCCTCAACTACGGAATAGACTTCGACTCGATTGCAGGTCGACAGCAGAATCCCTTCTTTCACACCCGGGTAAGAGCAGAGACGAGTAAGAGCCTCACCAAGACGGCTTTCTGGAACGGCCAGACGCTCTCGGATTTCAACCGGAGCAGTCTTATGGCTTAAACCGACGACGATCAGATGCATGACACGACCACATCCATACAACTACGACAACGTGCTATGTCCTTTGAGCAACACACCGACCAATGTCAGGATGACACAGGCAAACCCAACGACCGTGAGATAGGCTGCCCGCTTGGCCCTCCAGCCGATGGTCAGTCTCCCAAGGAGGACAACGAAATAAAAGAGCCAGGTCACGACGGCCCATGTTTGTTCAGGATTCCAGCTGACATATGAGCCGCGAGCGAGCTCAGCGGAGATGGCACCTGTCACGATTCCCAACGTCAGCAAAGGGAAGCCTAAGACGATCGATTGCTGATTCAGATGATCGAGAAAATCGAGTGCCGGCAGCTTACTATAGAGGACGTTGAACTGTTTCGACTTGAGGAGCCGATCTTGAATGAGATACATCACTCCCGCTACGAATGCGACGGCAAATCCTACGGTCCCCAGCATGCTGAGGGTGACATGAAACCACAAGGTTTTGAAGACCGGTTGAAGCGTCGGCTCGCTTTCCGGAAGGGCTGCCGCTGCAATGAGCGAAACAATCGCCAGGGGGACCATAAAGGATCCCAGCACATGAATCCGATGACGAAATTCGACGATGAGCAACACCAGGACAATCATCCAGGAGAAAAACGACAAAGCATCGGAGAAACTCGGTGGAGCCGAAGAGGACGCTCCGGTCATTCGCATGATAAGGGTGATTGTATGGAAGGCGAAACCGACTGCGGTGATGCCCAATGACACGTTTGAGAGGGCTTCGGAACGTCGTAGAGAGTAGGAGAGAAACGACACCGTGGCCACGATGTACAGGATGAGGGCGATCATGAAACAGGCGGCTGCCATTGGGATTGTCCCCGCTGAATCTCCGGCACGACGTTCGAACGATTGAAGAGGAAATTATATCGGTGACGCGCAAACAGAGTCAAGAAAACGCTGGAGGGTCAATGGCTTCGGTCAATTCACTGGATCAGAGGGGGGCGGTCTATGTCGTGGCGGTCCCCATCGGACACCCTGATGATCTGTCCCTGCGTGCTCGGGAAATCTTGAGGGCTGTTGATCTCGTTGCCGCTGAAGACCCAAAGATGACACAGCAACTGCTCAAGCATCATCGGATTTCAGCAACGCTGACCGGGTATGGTCCTATGAATGTGAAAGAAAAAGTGGCGGTCCTTCTCCAGCGCGTACGACAGGGAGCGAAGATTGCCCTCGTTGCTGATGCTGGATCGCCCGTGATCGTGGATCCAGGTGCGCTGCTTGTCGCGGGAGCCTATGACCAAGGGAGTCGGGTGATTCCGATTCCAGGACCTTCTGCAATCATGACCGCGCTAATGGTTGCAGGAGTGGCCTGTGAGGCGTTCTACTTTCTTGGGCAGCTGCCGAGTACCGGCCCACATCTCACTCGACGCGTGTTTGAGGCGGTCAATAGAGAGGTTCCAACCGTTGCCTATGGCACTCACATGACGGCCATACGTGCACTGAGAACCCTTGTTCGTCTTGCGCCAAAACGGCTGGTTGTCGCGGCCTGCGACCTAACAAAACCGAATGAGACGATTATCCGCGGAAGGGCATCCCACGTAAGCCGGCAACTGTCAGCCATACAGGGCGAAGACATCACAATTGTCTTGTCAGGGAGAACATCCCACCGAAGATCCGTGGAAGGTACGGTTACGAAACGGCTTCGACCGACAGTCTATCACTGAAGCCGTGGAACATGCTGTCAGTCACTATCTTCTCGGCGAATCAACACTCGATAGGCTTGATCCACTCGTTCTTGGCCTAAGACGGTGTGCCCTTCATTCTCGACACTGCGCGGGACATTCCGAATGGGGTCACCGTCATCCAAAAGGACAGACAGGACCTCACCTTCTTTCATGGTCTCAAGCTTCAGTTTCGTCTTCACGAAGTTATAGGGACAGATGACTCCGCGCAGGTCCAGTTC
>JAEURV010000295.1 GCA_016788465.1 Nitrospira sp.
GGCGGCACGCGATGTCACGCGCGAGCATCTACTACGTGCCGCTGCGCGGCAGTTTGTCGAAGGGGACGTCCAGCATTGGTGGCATCCTCCATCCGGACGCGGCGTGCGGACCCGCATGTCCGACGATCTGCTCTGGTTGCCATATGCGGTGATCCAGTTTCTGGAAGTGACGGGCGACATGACCGTGCTGGACGAACTGGTGCCCTTTCTAGAAGGCCCGGCGTTGGCTGAGGGACAACATGAATCCTATTTTGAGCCACGTGTGTCCCAGACGAGCGCCACCCTCTTTGAACATTGTGCGCGTGCGTTGGACCGGAGCCTTGTCGTCGGTAGTCATGGCCTTCCGCTCATGGGTACCGGAGACTGGAATGACGGGATGAACCGTGTCGGCCAGCAGGGCAGGGGGGAAAGTGTTTGGCTTGGCTGGTTTTTGCATACGGTGCTCTGGGAGTTCGCCAAGGTGGCGGCTCAGCGCGGTGAGCGTGCTCGTGCCGAAACGTGGAGGCTCCATGTGAGTGCGTTGAAGGCTGCGATCGAGCGGGATGGGTGGGACGGAGAATGGTACCGCCGCGCGTACTTCGATGATGGGACGCCACTCGGTTCCGCTGCAGACCCGGAATGCCGCATCGATTCAATTGCTCAGTCCTGGGGAGTAATCAGCGGCGCGGCAGATCCGGATCGCGGGGCACGTGCGATGGCCGCGGTGGACCGGTATCTTGTGAACCGGCGGGACAGGCTGATCCGTCTGTTGACGCCACCCTTTGATCAGATGTCGAGAGATCCGGGCTATATCAAAGGCTATGTCCCTGGCGTACGGGAAAACGGTGGTCAATACACCCACGCGGCGGTCTGGACCGTGCTGGCCTTCGCGGCGTTGGGTGAGGGTGACAAGGCCGGTGAATTGTTCCGCATGTTGAATCCCGTTCATCGGGTCTCCTCGCGAGCGAACGTTCAGCGCTACAAAGTCGAGCCCTACGTCGTCGCCGGCGACGTGTATGCCGAGCCGCCGCATGTTGGACGTGGGGGATGGACCTGGTACAGCGGCGCGGCTGGTTGGCTCTACCGGACCGGTGTGGAATGGATGCTCGGTTTCCGCTTGCGCGGTGCCACCCTCTCCATTGATCCTTGTATTCCACGCCACTGGTCTGGGTACTCGATTCGTTTCCGGTATCATACGGCGGTCTATAGCATTACGGTGGACAATCCAGGCCATGTGAGTCGCGGTGTGACGCTGACGGAGCTGGATGGCACTGCGTTGCCTGCTAATACGAATATCCCGCTCCTTGTGGATGGCCAGCACCATATTCGTATCGTGCTCGGATGATCGAGGCCTGTAAATGGAGAGGAGCCCTCGTTTCATAGGATTAACTAAAAGAGTTAATAAAGAAATATAATTAATGATCGTGGAGGAGATATATTGACTATATATAGTAAACTTTTGTAACGTGTTAAGGACGAGTATCTTCCTCTTCGGTGGTTGTTCATTCCCTCTGGGATGCCATGAAAGTGAGGAACGTAATGTTGGCGAGTTTGTTTACGCTCTGACGTTCCGGTTTCGCTGACTGTCCCATCCTTTGCGCCTCCCGCATCCTTCCCGGCGCGATCGATTCCTCAGTCTACGCTGCTTCAATGCCAGAGTGCCGACGATGTTCGATGGTCTGTTGAGGGTGCCCTCACCGACTGATCGTGAGAACTTCTGTCTGTCACTGTCCTGACAGAGACGACTTCCTGATCACGGATTGGGATCGTCTTCTATCGAGGCGATAGCGGACTGTTTAACGAGGGAGGTCTTCATCATGAGACTCTATCTGATTGCGTGGGCGGGACTTGTGTTCATTGGAACGACCGCGGTTACGATGGCGAATCCAGCGATGCTGCCCAAGCATCCAGGGTATCCATCAAGAGGAGAGTTTGCGAATGATACGGGTCAGTCAAACTTGACCTATAAGCAATCTATTCAAGAGGCGGCGAAATCTGGGGATACGAGCATGGCTCCGGTGCT
>JAEURV010000302.1 GCA_016788465.1 Nitrospira sp.
GTGAGGGACTCACTCAGGGACGACGTCGACACAGCAACTACTTCTTATTCCGGCGCCAGCCGGCGAGCGCGAGCGTCCCCGCCAGCATCATGCCGCCGCCGATGCCGCCCAGGGAAATCTTGCCGGTCTCGCTGTCGAGATCCAACAAGCTGCTCTTCATGCTGCTCTCCAGTTTCGCCACCCGCGCTTGCAGCTCCAACTTCTCTTTCAAGCGCGTGTCGTCATCCATGATCTCCACATAGGCCCGGTTCATCGCGGCCCAACCCACCGTATAGGTGTAGCCCCAGTACTGGTGCGCCAAGCTCACGTGCAACTGCACCAGGTGGTCTTCGGCCATCTCGAACAACCGCAACTCATTGGCTGCCGGGTTGTTCCCCTTCGACCAATAGATCTGGAAGAACTTCTCGAACCCATCGGTCTCCGGTGCCGGAGGCGCCGGCCGATTGGTCTTCTGGCCGGTCAACAACCCGGCCTTGTACTGCTCTTCCACCACATGGTGCGCTTCGTCATACTTGTCCAAGCCGGAGAAGGTTCCGTTGTCCATGAACTCCATCCAGGCTCGGGCATAGGTCTCCGAGTGGCAATTGGTGCAGGTCTTCACCCAGGCATCATTGCGCTTCTCGGCCCACTCGGTCTTGATGTTCTCGCGAATCCCCGGCACGAAGGGATAGTTGGCCCACCGCACTTTCCGCACAATGTTGTGCGCAATCTTGCCTTGATACTCCATGTGGCAGTATTGGCAGGTCGGCGCGGTCTCGGCCCCCTTGGCCATGGCGTCCTTGATCGGGATATTGAAATTCCACTTGTCTTTATCCCGTTGATACTTCAACCCGTGCTTCGACAGACTGTAGGCTTCCCAGTTGTTGTGGTCCGCCCCGCTGTGGCACTGGGCGCAGACTTCCGGCTTCCGGGATTCCGCCACGTTGAAGTCATGCCGCGCATGGCACGTGTCGCACTTGTTCTGGTTGACGTGGCAGCCCGTGCAGCCATCCGCGATCTCGCGCTGCGGCATGCCGGCATAGACTTCCACTTCCACGTTGGCCTTGTAGTCCAACGCGTGCGAC
Organism: Nitrospira sp.; assembly: GCA_016788465.1. GTDB lineage: Bacteria > Nitrospirota > Nitrospiria > Nitrospirales > Nitrospiraceae > Nitrospira_D. The sequence continues at coordinate 1,065 of JAEURV010000302.1, forward strand.
GGCCGGCCCTTCGGCCACTGATCCTTCGGCCAGGTGATCGTATCGCGCTCGGATTCACGCTCCGCAAACTCCTGCAAGTGGCACGCGCCGCAGGTATCGGCCGTCGCCAACTTGATGTCCTTACGGTGATCAGCCTTGTTCTTCGTGTTGATGTCGAAGTGGCAATCGATACAGCCCACTTCTTTCAACTTCTCGCCCTTGCCCAACTTCCCGATCGACCGCAGATTCTCTTCCACGGCCTCCAACTTCGCCTTCTTATAGTAGGTGTCGTCCTTCGGGGTCAGCTTTCGGATCTTGTCCAAATTGGCATGGGTGCTCTTCTTCCAGGCCGCCACCCAGCCCGGCGATTCGTCGGTGTGACACTTCACACACTGCTCGCGGCTGGCCACTTCCTTCACCGCTTGCGGCGGCTTATAGAAGGTGTGCGGGTCAAAATACCGGCTGAAGGAGACCGGTTGCCAATAGTCTCCATACTTGCCCTTCCCCACCCCTTGAGCCGGATCCAGATACCGTTTGAGGAGCGCTTCGTACAGCTCCTTCGGCGAGGCCGATCGGTCGATCTTCAACGCCTCATAGGTCTCCTTCGGCACGGTGGGGAAATTCGCCTGGGCCTGGACCGCAGCCAAGACGCCGCAGACCACCAGGGCATACTTCACCATGTGTTTTACCATCACAGCTCGACTCCTTCCGTTTGATGGCCACTGCATTCTGCTTCTCATCAAAAATCCTCTATTTCAATGCGCGTAGGTATTCCGCTTCAAAAAAATTAGAAACAAAGCGGCGGCGAAATATAGCTCAGCCCCCTCTTAAGTGTCAAGAAATTTTCACGCGCAATGATCTGAGAAGTTCGCAAATTTCCTGATCAAAATCCTCGTCAATCCGCTGCTGGTTAGGGTCGTTCCCGATCAATAACGACTGTAATATTTTCAGCACCCGGCTTGAGAGGCTGGCTCATTCCTTCCAAGTCTCCACTTTCCGCCATCGCCTTTCCGGATTTCGACAACCGTGCGACGATGACAACTGTGTCGATATCCGACAATTTTCTCGACGGCATCGGGCTGGTAGAGTCATCAAGCCGGAATGTAAATGGGAGATCCTTTCTCGACGCCCTCACGATAGACACCGGCATCGGTGGACCGGCCACGTCCTTGGCAAACACAAACAGTGTGTCGGGCAAGGAAGCCTTGTTTGCCAGATTCGGCCCTAGGATTACCTTTCCTGTAATCGCGCGAGACTGGCCGGATGGTGCCGCCGCCTTGGCCGGCTTGGCCTGTTCCATCGGTGGATTCGCCACCAGCATATTCATGCTCGGTCCACCACCCATTCGCCGCTTCGCTTCGGCGATACTAGCCTTCAGCTGATCGGCAGACTCCTGATCATCTGGGGGAAGATGGGCGTGAGCATCTTCCCATTCCTTGGCTGCGCGTGAAAAGTCTTTCCGGTTATACGCGATCGTCCCGGATAACATGAGCGCCTTGACGTTGTGGGGATCCAGCTTCAACGCCTTTTGGATGAGAGTTTCCGGCCTCCCCTCAAGCTTACGCCCCTGGTGCACAGCGAGTGAATCAGCATAGTCGGCTAGAAGACCGGCATTGTCTGGATCGAGCTTCGTTGCCCTTTCGAAAATCGGCACCGCATCCGCATACCGCTCCATCGCCATGTAGGATCGAGCGAGCAGCCCCCAGCCGACCGCGTCGTTGGGATTCTGCTCCAACTTCTTTCGCAATTGCTCGATCAGCTGGTTCAGACTCTCCGCCATCTGCCCGTCACCGCCTGGTCCGCCTTGAGAGGCGGAAGCTACCGTCGGATGGGTCATGGCGGAGGGATTCCCCAATGTCCAATAGAGAACACCGCTGGAAGCCGGGATAATCATCGCCAACGAAAGCGCCACAAATCGAAGATTCACAAGTCCTCCGGTGGTCAACGGTGAAGTTTCAGTCGAACCGGTCTCCTCTAACACACGACGCTCCAGCTCACTCCGCGCCGTTTGATACTGCTCATCGGTCAATAAACCGTTGGCAAGATCCTGCTCCAACTCCGAGAATTGCTGCCGATACACGGGCAGTTTCATTTCCTGTTCATTCGTCACGGTCGATTGACGCATCAACAACGGACGCAAGACAAGTCCCAGGATGGCAAGGGTCATGGCGGACACGATCGCCCAAAATGTAGCCGTCATGAACGTTTACCTCCTTCGGATAAGAGTTGTTCAACCCGTCGATGCTCATCTTCCGTAACCGGCACATCAACGACCTTGCCGGCACGACGCCGAAGCGTGATAACCAACGCAGTCGCGCCAATGCCCACCAACACAAACGGTCCCACCCATAACAACGTCGTCGTAGCCTTGAGCGGCGGCCGGTACAAAACGAAATCGCCGTAGCGCGCCGTCAGAAATTCGATGATCTCCTGATCGCTCATATTCTTGGCGATCATCTCTCGAACTTCCCGACGCAGATCTTCAGCAAGCGGAGCGTTGGAATCGGCTAAGGTTTGGTTCTGACAGACAAGACAACGCAGCTCAACGGCAAGATGCTTGAGCCGCGCCTCACTTGCCGGGTCATCAGCCAACGGCTTGGCTTCGCCGGCCCACACTGGCCCGGACAGGAACAAGGCAACGAGCAAGATCCAGTTCATATTCATTGTGTTTCAAGTTGCTTCACGAGGGGAATGATTTTCTTTTCAACCGTGTCAGGATCCAAGGGGCCGATCTGCTTGTAGCGAATAACCCCTTGCTTATCGATGACATAGGTCTCCGGCACACCATACACTCCGTAGTTGATGCCAACACGGCCGGCCTCATCTACGCCCACGATCGGATAGGGGTTACCCCATCGGCTCAACCAGGTCATGGCTTCATCCCTTTGATCTTTGTAATCCATGCCGTAGATCGGTACTTCCCCGGACTTGGCCAGATCCATGAGGACCGGATGTTCCGTCTTACATCCACTACACCAGGAAGCCCAAAAGTTGAGCAACCAGACCTTCCCCTTCATATCCGCAGGTGAAAATATTTTGGTTGGCTCGAACAGCTGTGGTTGAGAAAAATCCGGGGCAGCCTTCCCGACCAGGGGTGAGGGAATTTCCCGTGGATTGAGCTTCAGCCCAATCCCGAGAAACACGACAACGACGATGAAAATCGACAGCGGCAGAAGAAAGCGGTTCATGCCACTTTTCGCTTTGCTGCTCGAGCGGACGCAGGCACCGCCGGCTCTTGCCGGCGCCAGGCGATGCGATACCGGCGATCACTGATGGCGAGCACACCACCCAGAGCCATGATAAAACATCCGCCCCAAATCCAATCGACGAACGGCTTATGATAGAGTCGCACGCTCCAGGCTCCGTCATCGAGCGGCTCCCCTAACGACACATACAGATCTCGCAACAATCCAGGATCGATCGCCGCTTCCGTCATGATCTGATTCTGTGCCGTATACCGTCTCTTCTCAGGGTAGAGGACCGTCGCCTCTCTGCCGTCACGACTCACCGCAAACGTCCCGCGCGCGGCGGTGTAATTCGGCCCAACGACATCCTGCGCCCCGTCGAAACGAAACACATAGTCCCCGATGGTCGCCGTCTCTCCCACGTTCATCCGCACATCTTTTTCCGTCTCAAAGCCCTTCACCATTGTCACACCGACGATAAACACCGCGATACCGCAATGCGCGACAAGCATCCCCCAGTACGATCTTGGTACAGACGCCAGCCGCTCTCCGAGACTATTCCCGGCGACATGCGTCAACCGTTCTCGCAGCGTCACCGCGGCACTCGTCACAATCCAGATCGCCAGCAGAAGTCCGAGGCTGAGCAAGGGAGTCCAGTTGCCCATGACAATGGGAAGAACAATGGCCGTAACCACACTCACCCCGAATGCCCACTTCAATCGATTTGCCAAATCAGGCAGACTTGCCTTTTTCCATTGCGCCAACGGACCGATTCCCATCAAGAAAATCGCCGGAGCCATCAGAGGGACAAAGACCGAGTCGAAATACGGAGGTCCGACGGAGATTTTCCCAAGGTCCAGCGCGTCCAAGAATAGGGGATACAGCGTCCCCAACAACACTGATCCCATCGCCGCAACCAGCAATACATTGTTCGCCAGCAACATCCCTTCGCGCGACACCGTCGCAAAACTGCCGCCCAATCCGACACGCGGGGCTCGCCAAGCATAGAGTGCAAGCGACCCGCCGATGACGACAGCTAAAAACGCCAAAATGAACATGCCGCGCTTCGGATCCGTCGCAAAAGCATGGACGGAGGTCAACACACCGGAGCGGACAAGAAACGTCCCTAGAAGGCTCAATGAAAAGGCCATGATGGCCAGGAGAACGGTCCAAACTTTGAAGCCACCTCGCTTGTCCGTGACAGCCAATGAATGAACTAACGCCGTCCCTGCCAGCCACGGCATGAAGGAGGCATTCTCAACCGGATCCCAGAACCACCAGCCCCCCCAGCCCAACTCGTAATAGGCCCAGCCGCTGCCCATCGCGATGCCGACTGTCAGAAAACACCAGGCGACGGTCGTCCATGGGCGAGACCAGCGGGCCCAAGCCGCATCAAGATTTCCTCCTAACAAAGCGGCAATCGCAAAGGCAAAGGCCACTGAGAACCCGACATACCCCATGTAGAGCATCGGCGGATGGATGACCATGCCTGGATCCTGCAAGAGGGGATTAAGGTCCCGTCCCTCAGCAGCGGCAGGAATCAACCGCTCAAACGGGTTGGAGACAGTCAACATGAACAACAGAAATCCGATGCTGACAAGACCCATCACACCAAGAATACGCGATCGAGTGGACTCGGGAAGATGGGCGGAGAACAGCGTGACTGCAAACATCCAGATCGTGAGGATAAAGGTCCATAAGAGCAAGGAGCCCTCATGCGCACCCCAGATAGCCGCCAAACGATAATGAAGGGGCAATTGCGAATTGGAAGTGGCCGCGACGTACAGAACGGAGAAATCCTTTTCGGCAAAGGCATAGGCAAGACAGCCAAACGCCGTGAGCACTAAGAAAAACTGCCCACGGGCAGCCGGCTTCGCCACGGCCATCAACGCCGAATTTCCGACTGCCGCACCGTAGATGGGGAGAATGCCCTGCACCACGGCAACGCACAGTGCAAGAATCAACGCAAAATGACCGATCTCTGGAATCATAGTGAATCTTTCCTACCTTCAGGAACGACGAGCGATTTGCTTTGTTGTGCCCCGGAAGCCTTGGCCTTCGCAAGAGCTGCAGCCGCTTCAGGTGGCATGTAATTTTCATCGTGCTTCGCTAAGACTTCGCTGGCGACAAACGTGCCGTCACCGGCGAGTTTCCCTTGGGCAACCGCACCCTTCCCTTCCTTAAAGAGATCCGGAAGAATCCCCTTATAGGTCACCGGCACCCGCTTCGCCGTATCGGTCACGATAAACCGAACGGTCAGCCCATCGTTTTCTCGAACGAGACTCCCGTCCTCAACCATGCCTCCGATTCGGAAACTCCGCCCTTGCGGCACTTCGCCGTTCACCACCTGCGTCGGCGTGAAAAAGAAGACCAGGTTACTCTGGAACGCGTTCAAGACCAAGATAGTGGCAATCCCTAAAACAACCAGCCCCAGACCAATAAAGGCAAAACGTTTATGCCGCGGTTTCATCCGTGCCTCCTAACAACGCAGCACGCTGTTCGGCGCGCGCCGCCACCCGTCGTCGCCACAAAGCCATCACTTCCCAAACCATGCATAACGCCGTGGCAATAAACGAGGTCCAGACATAGAGGCCATAGCCTCCCATTGCAAAAAACTCCGACGCACTCCCCCACTGCATCAGCGTGCCTCCACTGCTTGGGGCATCGCTGCCGCCTTTTCATCCCAGGTTGACAGAGATTCCCGCTCGACCATGACACAGCGGACCCGGGCAAGGATCACCGCGATACTGTACATCCAGAACGCGATTGTCATGATGAGCATGGCCATCAGCATGGTCGCCGCCATTTTCGAACCGGTCGCCATGCTCACCGAGGCCCCTTGGTGCAACGTGTTCCACCATTGAACAGAATAATAGATGATTGGCACATTGACGACCCCAACCAGCGCAAACACCGCGCTGGAACGATCCGCACGGCGCAGGTCATCAATCGATGTCCGGAGCAACATCACTCCAGCATACTGAAACAGGAGAATCAGTTCCGACGTCAACCGGGCATCCCACACCCACCAAGCTCCCCACGTGGGCTTCCCCCACATGGCTCCAGTCAACAACGCTAAAAAGGTAAACATCGCTCCGGTGGGCGCAATCGCTTGCGCCATCATGAACGACAGTCGGGCATTGAGCCCCATCCCGACGCCGGCCCAGACGGCCATTACCACATAGAGGAACATCGACATCCAGGCAGCCGGAACGTGCACAAAGATAATCCTATAGGATTCTCCCTGCTGAAAGTCAGTGGGCGCTACAAAAAAACCCATGTAGAGGCCAACGACCATCAGGATGACAGCCACCGTTGCAAACCAAGGAATGAGGCGGCCTGCCAAGGGATAAAACGCTTGAGGCGCTGAATACTTCGACCAGATCACGTGCTTGAAATCCTTTTACTCCAATGCGATACGTAACGCCGCTGCCGTAGCCCAGGGCGCAAGAAAGAGCGAGAGCACCAGACAGGCCCCAAGCAGCGACAAGTTTGCTTCGCCGCCGATCCCAGCCATGCTGCTGGTCACGGCGCCGGCCCCGAAGATCAAGACTGGAACGTAGAGTGGAAGCACCAGGAGGGCAACCAGTAGACCACTCCCCCGCACGCCAAGGACCAACGCGGCGCCGATCGCACCAATCATACTCAACGTCGGCGTCCCAAGCAAGAGCGACAAAACCAGCACCCCCAGCGCCTCCCCCTCCAGACCAAACTGCAACCCCAGGAGCGGCGAAAGCAGCACAACAGGGAGCCCTGAGATCACCCAATGGGCCAGGACCTTCCCAAGCACCAGAAGCGACAGAGGCTGGGGAACCAGAACCATTTGTTCAAGAACACCGTCGAGGTAATCCGGGGTAAACACACGCGCCAGTGAGAGGAGGCAGGTTAACAGCGCCGCCACCCATAATACCCCCGGAGCAATGGTCCGCAAGACTGCCGGCTCCGGTCCAACCCCTAAAGGAAACAGACTCACGACGATCACCAGAAAAAAGACGGACATCGCAGCATCCGACCACCGTCGCATGGCCAGCAGTAGATCCCGCCGGATGATTCCACTGATCGACACCCACATACTGGAGTCACTCATCCAGCCAGCCTCAGCTGTTGCAGCCGTTCAGCGGGAAGCCCAATCTCCTGGTGGGTCACGACGACTACCAGCCCCTCACGCTGCAAATGCGCATGAAGCCGTTGGGTCACCACTGCGGTAGATGCCGTATCGAGTGATGTGAACGGTTCGTCCAACAACCAGAGCGGGCGCGTCGACAGCCACAGTCGGGCCAACGCCACTCGGCGCTTTTGCCCTTGCGAGAGCACTTTTGAGGGCAACCGATGGACCTGCCGCTTCAGCCCGATCGCCTCTAGCGCCTCCTTAGCCTTACTCTCCGAACAGGGCTCCCCGGCCAGCGCCATCGAACTCACCAGATTTTCAACCGCCGTAAGATCGTCTTTGAGTCCGTTGAGGTGCCCGAGATACATCAGCTGCCCGGAATAGAGCTCTTTCAGCTGATGAATGTCCTGCCCCTCCCATCGCACCGAGCCTTCCTCAGGGGGTAACAAACTCGAGAAGATACGGAGCAAGCTGGTCTTTCCACTCCCGTTCTCTCCCACGACCGCCAACAGCTTCCCCCGCTCAACCTTCACATTGAGATCAGAAAAGAGCCGGCGCTCGCCGCGACGACAACTCAGGGCAACAGCTTGCAACATAATCCTCTTATCCACTCAAGAACCGATGAGAGTAAGGGAACCAGACGCTGAAAAACAAGGGGCGTGAGTAGAGAGACGGAACAACTCATCAGACAGGTGGGACGGCCATCTTGCACTGAGGACAATCCTACTGCTATCTAAGATCTCATCAACAAGATAGATTCCCCGCCACAGGAAGTTGTGGCGACACCTGTCCGTTCCAAGGAGAACATCATGAGTGAACTGGTTTGCATCGCCTTTAAGGACTCCAGCACCGCCGATCGGGTACTCAACGAACTGCGTGCTATGGAATCGAAATATATCCTCGACCTGGAAGATGCCGTCATTGTCATCCGGGACATGGATGGCAAGGTCCACCTGAAACAGTGTGTCGACGTGTTCGGGGGCGCCACCCAGCATGGTGTCGCGCTCGGCATGTTATGGGGAGGGTTGATAGGTTTGTTGTTCTTTAACCCCCTTGCCGGGCTGCTGGGAAGCCTTGCAGGCGGAGCAGGGGGCGGAGCGGTCACGGTGGGAGCCAGTGAGTTTGGCCTCCTGAGCGACTACGGAATTCCCGATCAGTTCATCAAGGATTTGGGCAGTACGATCCAGCGAGGCACGTCTGCGATTTTTCTACTGATCAGGAATGCAGACCAAGACAAACTGTTGGCGAGCTTCTCCCGGTATGAAGGCGCCATCCTCAAGACATCTCTGAGTAAAGAGCAGGAGGAAAAGCTCCGAGCTGCCTTGACACACCAGCACAAACAAAAGATCGCCAAAGAGTAACGGTATCGCCCGGAAAAACATTTACTATGTCACCCGCTCGGAACAGATGAGGGGTCTGTCTGAAGCCTAGGGCGTCTCCCTCTTCTGTTTCCCATCCAAAAGACAACTGACGTTCATATCCCCCATCACATTGATCGCCGTACGGCAGCGATCGAGAAACCAGTCTACCGTTAATAAAACTGGGATGTATTGCACGGGCAACCCGACGGCGGTAAAGACCATCGTCATCGTCACGAGTCCCGCTTCGGGGATACCGGCGGCACCCACCGAAGCAATGATGCTCGTCAGTACCACCAGCATCTGCTGTTGAAGACTCAGGTCCATCCCAATCATCTGGGCGACGAAGAGTGCCGCCATCGCCTCATAGAGCGCGGTCCCATCGTTGTTGAAGTTTGCACCAACCAGTGCTCCCATACTGGCGGATCGCTCGCGCAACCCCACACGGTCTTTCAGCGCGGCATACGTGACAGGCATCGTAGCCGTCGAGCTAGCCGTCGAGAAGGCCATGACCAGCGCATCACGTCCACCCTGCAGCAACTGTCTGGGAGATACCCACGAACCGAATCGGATACGAACCAGGTAATAAGCTGCCTGGATCACCAGTGCGACTAACACACTAAGAGCGCGTAACAAAATGACTGTTGAGGGGCGAGTGATGTTTCGGCACGTGATGCAGCATACTGGCATTTACGGAGGAACGAATGCCAGGAACCGTATCCAAATGGCTCCCCGACAACCTCTGGGAGCGAGTCCACCCCC
>JAEURV010000307.1 GCA_016788465.1 Nitrospira sp.
AAGGAGCTACGACGACCATGAAGATATATCTCGCCAATCCTCGTGGGTTTTGTGCTGGAGTCGATCGAGCGATCGATATCGTGGATCTCTCGCTCAAGAAATACGGCGCGCCGATTTATGTTCGGCATGAGATTGTCCATAGCCGCCATGTGGTGAATACTCTTCGCCGGAAGGGCGCAGTCTTCGTGGAGGAGTTGAACGAAGTTCCTGAAGGGTCGGTCGTGATTTTCAGTGCGCACGGTGTGGCGAAGTCGGTCTGGGAGGAAGCGAATCAGCGACGTCTTCATGTCATCGATGCGACGTGTCCGCTCGTGATCAAGGTTCACAATGAAGTGAACCGTGATTACACTCAGGGTTATGAACTAATCCTCATCGGTCATGCCGGTCATCCGGAAGTGATCGGGACGCTGGGACAGGTTCCCGACAAGTTTCACCTGGTGTCCTCGGTGGAAGACGTTGAGAAATTGCAAGTCGACAATACGGTCAATCTCTCATATGTGACGCAAACCACGTTGAGTGTCGATGAATGTCGGGACATTGTGGGCGCGTTACACAAGCGGTTTCCGAATATCAAAGGGCCTCATCAAGAAGACATCTGTTACGCGACGCAGAACCGTCAGAATGCCGTGAAGGAATTATCCCGTCTGGTGGATGTTATTCTTGTCATCGGGTCGCCGAATAGTTCCAATTCGAACCGTTTGCGGGAACTCGGAGAGCAGTGCGGCATTCCTTCCTACCTCATCGACTCCGCTGCCGATATCGATCCTGTCTGGCTCGAAGGAGCCAAGGCCGTCGGCATTGCCGCCGGTGCGTCAGCGCCGGAAATTCTGGTCACGGAAGTCGTTGCATTCTTGAGAGCGTCGGAACCATTCGAAGTCGAGGAGTTAACCGTCATCGAGGAGGATGTCGAGTTCCTGTTGCCGAAGGAACTGGTTCAAATCGAGTCCTCGAAGAAGTCGATGGCTGGCGTGCCTCGATAAGTGTAGAAATCGAACACGCGATCGCCGCCTATTCCTCTGCAGCGAGGGTGTGTATTGCTGCGGGCGGGTCATGAGCGATCTCCATTCTTTTTGTATCTATTCCTAACAACATCTATAAATTGTAGGCTGCTCGATTTATATCCCCCACCTGCAGTGTTTTGATTTTGATTTCCTTAGACCTCTATGGTACAAGGTCCCGGAGTTTTCCTTTATCAAGAGCGTGCTCGCGGGCTGCAAGTCTGGCGCATAACATAAGGTGAGCTGATGCATTTAAAGACCATGAACATGACAGGCTTCAAGTCGTTTGCTGAGGCCAAGATCGAATTTCCCGAGGGCGTAACCGCGATCGTCGGTCCGAATGGAAGCGGGAAAAGCAACGTCGTGGATGCCATTCTCTGGGTATTAGGTGAGCAGAGTACCAAGACGCTCAGAAGTGAAAAGATGGAAGATGTCATTTTCAACGGGACGGAACTCCGAAAGCCTCTAGGGATGGCCGAAGTCTCTCTGGTCATCGGCGGGCTTGATCCTGCAATGATGAAGCTCGACGGGAACTCGAGTCTCCCCGACGACTTGACCGACCTGCAGGAGATGATGATTACCCGCCGGTTGTACCGGAACGGCGAAAGCGAGTATCTCCTCAACAAAATCCATTGCAGACTCAAGGACATTCGCAGCTTACTGCTCGATACACGCGCGGGAAGCAAAGGACATACGGTGATCGCCCAGGGACAGATCGATCAGATCTTGAACGCGTCTCCTCAAGATCGACGTGAGTTGATCGAGGAGACGGCCGGTATCGTCCGTTACAAAAAGCAAAAGGCCGAAGCGCTGCGCAAGCTGGAAGCGACCCAACAGAATCTCCTTCGTGTTCGAGATATCGTGGCCGAGGTCAAGAAGCAGTTGAATTCTCTTGAGCGGCAGGCGCGCCAGGCGCGGACCTATCAGACTTTGCAAGGGGAAGTCCGTGAGATCGAAGTGTCGCTACTGACCAAGGAGTTCCTGGCCTTGCGGCAGACATTACAGGAGGTCGAGAGCGACGTGCTGAATCTTGACCAGCAAGAATCGGAGAAGGCGGCTGAACAGGCTCGGCTCACAACCGAGCTTGAACAGGCCCGGCTCGATGCGATTGGTGTGTCCGACACCATAGGCAAGATTCGTGAAGAGCTGGCCGGTCTTGAACAGCAACAGGCTCAGGCGTTGACCGCTGCGGAGGTTGAACGGAGTCGCGGGCAATTGTTTGGACAACAACAGGTGCAGGAGTCGGCTGAGCTCGAGGAACTGGTGCGTTCACAGGGGCAGGTATCTGAGGCGCTGCAGACGATTGAGGCATCTTTACGGTCTGTAGAAGAAGAAATGACGCTTCGGGTTCAGGCGCTTGAGGGGTTGGATCAGGAGCTGATGAAATTGGTCAGTCAACGGGCGGCGGCCGTCTCGGAAGAGGAGCGAGGCCGCAAAGATGTGTTGCAGTTGGCGGTTCTTGTAGCGAATACCGAACAGGCCATCTCTCAATTAGCGAGACGGATGGAAGATCTCATGGGGCGTGGGACCCGGCTGACTGCGGAGCGGGAGGAGCTTGGAAGCCAGCGTGCCACGGCGATTGACCGGCATGCGTTGTTGCGGAAAGAGTATGGAGAGGCCGATCGGCGGGTGTCGGAACTGCGCGCGGAGTTGCTGGCAGTGCAGGAAGAGGCTGCTCAAGCTGCGGCGAGCTTGCAATCGTTGGATCCGGTAATTTTGCGGCGATCCGAAGAATTGGCTGGTGTCGATTCACGTCTTGAGGCGCTCCAAAGCGTAGTGCGTGAAGAGATGGGCTATGGTCGACAGGGGACGCAACAAGGTCCTGCATTAAAATCGTGCGAAGGTGTGCGGGATGCAGTTGCCGAGTGGCTGGTCATTCCATCGGGGATGGAACGTGCGGTTGAAGCGGTATTGGGAGAACGCGTTCGTGGGTGGTTCGTGGATGAACCGTCGGTCGGCAAGCGACTCGTTCGCTTTCTGCAGCAGGAAGCGCTTGGACGAGGCAGCTTTATTCCTCAGCGGCCACGATGGGATGGACCCTCGACGCCCTCGTGGTGGCCGATGATCGCTGCGGAGCCCGGCGTGGTCGGGCGAGCGGTCGATCTGATCCAAACTGACGCCGACCGAACGGCGGCTCGCGATGCTCTATTCGATCGTGTCGTGATCATTCGGTCCTTGGACCAAGCGTTGCAGCTGTGGGAGCGATATGAGTGGAGTGCTCCTCACGGCCCCATTTTTTCCACGCTGGATGGGGAAGTCGTGGATGCCTCGGGTATTGTGACGGGTGGCCAAGTGAAAAGTACGCCTGGTTTGCTCGAACGTCGTCGAGAGGTGATGGATCTCGAAGCCAAGCGACTTTCGTTCGTGACGGAGCTTGATCAGAGCAAGCAACAGCGGGACATGATTGTTGCGCAGATTCAGATGCTCACCCAGCGTGATCGCCAGCTCGGAGATGCTCTGCGTGAAGCTGAAATGCAGAATCTGTCGTTGCGCAAGGATGAGGAGAAACTCCAGCATGTGTTGGCCGATCTCGATCAACGGTTGCAGGCCGTAGACGAAGAGATTCGGGAAGGTCTGAGTGAGCGTGGACGGGTGGAGGAGGAGTCACAATCGGTGCAGGCTCAGCTGGGGCAATGGATCGCAGAGAAAAACGGTCAGGATGCGTTGGTGGCGAGAGTACGAGAACGCTTGGGGTTGCTTGATCAGGCCATGAATCAGCATCAGGAGCAGGTCACGCAGGCCAAGCTGACCGTCGAAGCGTTACGTGGCAAACGGGAACATGAACAACTGAATCGTGCGCGTGTCATGCAGCAGATCCAGGAGGCCGAGGAGCGGCGGCGAGTCTTGGGCGAGCACCTGAATAGCTTGAAGGATTTGATCGAACAGAGCCGAGAGCAGCAGGTCTTGCAGGAGACGCGTTGCCAAGATCTCGGCGTGACCGCCGGACAGGTGAAGGGCGAATTGGTTGCGGCCCAGGAACGACAGGCGCAGCACATGGCCGCGAGTCAATCGCTTGAAGCCGGTTTGGAGGAGATTCGGCGAGGGATGTCGGCTATTCGGGATGCTCGAATGACCGTGGAGGTTCGTCGTGCCGAGGTTCGTATGCACCTCAGCACGGTCGAGAGTACATTGGCCGGCACCTATCAAATTGACCCACTGACACTGGTCGATGTTCCGCCGCAATCAGATGAGCCGATGGGTGAGACGGATGTTGCCGTGAGACAGGAGACAGAGCAACGTTCGGATGTTGAGCTGAAAGAACAGCTGCAGAAACTCCGTGATCGTCTCGATCGCATGGGGCCTATCAATCTAGCTGCGATCAGCGAGCATCAGGAGTTAGAGGAACGTCACACATTTCTGTCGGCGCAGGAGCAGGATCTCTCAAACTCAATTGCCTCCTTGAAGGAGATTATCCAGCGTATCAACCGGACTACGAAGGAGATGTTTGCCGCGACCTATGATGAATTGCAGCAGAAGTTCACCGAGGTGTTTGGGCAATTTTTCCCTGGAGGACGGGCTGAGTTGCAGTTGGTCGAGGAACCACCATCGGAGAACGGAGAACAGCCTGGGAATCAAGAGCCCGGTATTGAGATTGTCGCGCAACCTCCCGGTAAGCGGCTGAAAAGCATTACGATGCTGTCAGGCGGTGAAAAAACCTTGACGGCGATGGCGCTCTTGTTTGCGAGCTTTCTGATCAGGCCGACTCCGTTCTGTTTGTTAGACGAAATCGATGCGCCGCTGGATGAGGAGAATATCGGGCGTTTCACGACCGTCTTGAAAGATTTGGCGCAGAATGCCCAATTCCTTGTCATTACGCACAATAAACGCACGATGAGCATCGCTGATTCGCTCTTCGGCGTGACGATGGAAGAACCGGGTGTGTCGAAGCTAGTCTCCGTGAGGCTTGGGGATCTGCAACCGGCGTAATGATCCAGCTACGTACGAGAGGCGATGTCCGGGTACCTCTCTTGTCAGGGTAAGACACTGCGGATGCACGTGGTTTGATTAGGCCGAGCAAACGTGTGTTCGGCGTTCATTCTTCTTCCAGCTGAATCGTTTCCACGTGGACTCGGGCGGTGCCTTGTTCGACGAAGCCGAGTTGCTCGGCTGCTCCTTGGCTCACGTCGATGATTCGCTTGGCGGAGTCAGGGTTGTGTTGGCTCGGAAAAGGGCCAGGGGCATTCACCCTGAGGATAATCGACCGTCCGTTCTCAAGATTTGTCACCCGCACGTGAGTGGGGAGCGGCAAATAGTTATGGGCTTCCGTCAGCGCCATGGGATTGAACTGTTCTCCGTTAGCAGTCCTGGAGCCTCTCGGCAGTCGCCTTGTTTCTTCCCCATACCAGGAGGCCAAGCCTGTTTCTTCATAGGTCTCGACGCTGGCCACCGTCATGGGGACATAGCGGACTCCTTTGACGTTATAGGGAGCAGTTTTCACACGCCCCAGTTGAATCGCTTCTCTGACGGGGAGGCCATCGGTGCTCTGGATGTCTTCCCTGGCCAGGTGGGAGTCCAACGGAGTATGGACGATCTCAAAGGTGAACTTCCCGATGCGATATGCGAGCTTCGTTGTCTCTTTCGTGAATTGAGATGTTCCTCGTACAACCCATATGGTTCCGTTGATCGTATGCTTGGTGAGGCGATAGCCGGTCTTGATCGTTGAGACGGTTGTCTTGAGTATCGAGGGGAGGTGAGCGCCATGATGGTCGGCCGCCCGAGCGGGACTGTGACACGGTTCACCTGTTCGCTCTTATGAGGAATCCGATAGAGGCAGCTCACTGCAGTTGGGATGAGGCGCCAGTTCTGTGTGGAGAGCAAGGCACGTGCAGGATTCAAGAACATGATTTCTACGGCCAGGAACGATCTGCCGGCGATTCCTGAGCCCCTCGTGACGCAGGTGAAGGGTCTGGGTGATCAATGCTGTGAGAATAAAGATGCGGTTCGTTAAGTCTTCATCATGAAAGAGTGTTTTTGTATGGAAGGAGGATAGGTTCGGGTATTCTGTGGGTATCGCAACAGGGAGATGTTACCGAATATCAAGGAGGTACGCATGATACCTGTCCAAGGACCAGTCAGACACCCGTATCGGCAATCAGTCGGTGACCCTGCGCGTGCGCGGGTGATCTTGGAGGCGCTCTCCAGTCCTCGTGCGGCGATTGACGGTGAGCGTATTGGCCTAGAAGCTGAGAAGAGAGTGGACGAGTTGGGTGACCATCCGTTGGCGTCTGCCATGGGGATCATCAATGGGTTGCGGTTATCGGTTGTCTTATGGGGCTTTATTCTTATGAGTGCTGTGTTGATGTGGTGACTAGCCTCTCCCGTATTGGTTCGTTGTTACGTTCTTCAAGCGATGTCCTTTTCAGACTTCTTGTCGTGTCCCAATAGGTGTATTGCCGGAGACAACGATGCGTACTGTCTCGCTCCACTGGCAATCGGCCTGTAATAGCGCAGGCGTCGGCGCCGTACTCGATATGGTCTCACATCGTGCACAAACATCGCTTTTCAACAACCGGTTTGTTACGACGATAATAGTCCTGGTCATCAAGGGTCTGTAGGATATGAATCTGGCAGAAACATCAGTCGCTTCTCTGTCCGCATGCTTGACTCGATTTTAGGCGTCTGTTATAACGCTGCAGTGTTTGTGTGAGTTATCTCAATCACATACAGGGAGACCTGTTGTAGATGATGGTTTCTTTCCTGCCGTTCTTTATTGTTTTGAGTCCTAATCATTCATGAACCTCATCAAGGCGCTTTTCAATCGCCTCTCCGATAGTTTGCTCACCGGGACACCGGGAAGGCTTGACCCTGCAGCCGAGTTCACCCCCGTCGCACCGCTTCGGCTGGTGTCGGAGAAACCAGTCGTGCTGGCCTCTTTAGATGCGTCCGCGGTCCGTCGTCCCGTAAGTCATGCTGCGGGACAGCAGCCGGATTCAGTTGATGAGGCCATCAGGCGAAGTCAATCATGGTTTTTTACTCGCCAACATGCCGAGGGATACTGGGTTGCAGAACTGGAAGCCGATACCACCCTCACATCCGAATATCTGATGCTTCGCCGATTTCTCGATCGGGTGGATCCAGAACGAGAGGCGAAGGCAGTTCGATATCTCAAATCGATGCAGCTGCCTGATGGTGGATGGCCGATTTATTACGGAGGTCCTACTGAGATCAGTGCCTCGGTGAAGGCCTATTTTGCACTCAAGTTGAGTGGTGTGTCCGCGGATGAACCGTTCATGGTTCGAGCTAAGGAACGTATCTTGGCCATGGGCGGGGTTCTGCAGGCCAATGTGTTCACGAAAATCACGCTGGCGCTGTTCGATCAGTATGATTGGGAAGGGGTTCCCCACATGCCTGTGGAGATCATGCTGCTTCCCCGGAAATTCTACTTCAGCATCTATGCGATTTCCTATTGGTCACGGGCAGTCCTGATTCCTCTGCTGATTGTCTTCGCGCATCGGCCGGTCTGTCGGATTCCACGTGGGCAAGGGATTGACGAGTTGTACCCCGTCCCCCGCGAGGAGGTGCGGTACTGGAAGTATCCTCCGTTCAACAAGGATCAGGCATGGTTTACTCCTCACAACTTCTTTGTCGCCTTGGACTTCATGTTGAAGTTGTATGACCGCATGCCGATGCGGGCGTTGCGAGAGAAGGCTTTACACAAGGCCGCGTCCTGGATGGTGGATCACATCAAAGGATCCGGTGGGCTCGGCGCGATCTATCCGGCGATGGCCAACTCCATCATGGCCCTTGAATGTTTGGGGTACAAAACCGATGATCCGCTCGTCGTCAAGGCCTTGCGTGAGATTGAGGAGCTGGAAGTCTACGACACGGTGATGATGGACGGTGAGTCCGTGTCCACGCTGCACTTGCAGCCCTGTTTTTCGCCTATTTGGGACACGGCATTGCTGACGAACGCGTTGGTCGAGGCCGGTGTGCCGCAGGATCACCCGTCGCTCCAAAAGGCAGGTCGCTACCTGGTATCGCGCCAAACAAAAACAGTGGGGGATTGGATCATTTCCTCGCCGAACGCCAAACCGGGCGGATGGTACTTTCAGTTTGAGAATGAGTTGTATCCGGATGTCGACGATTCCGCCGTCGTCATTATGGCGCTCTCCAAATTAAAGATCCCCGATCAAGAAGATGAGCTGGACGAGTCCATGCGCCGCGGCATGCAGTGGGTGTTGGCCATGCAAGGTTCAGACGGGGGCTGGGGCGCCTATGATAAGGACAACAACAGAGTCGTCTTCAACTATATTCCGTTTGCCGACCACAAGGCCTTGTTGGATCCCAGTACGGCTGATCTCGCCGGACGATGTTTGGAAATGCTTGGTGCGCTAGGGTATGACCAGACACATCCCTCTGCTGGACCGGCGCTGGCCTTCTTGAAGAAAGAGCAGGAGGAGGATGGGAGCTGGTACGGGCGGTGGGGTGTGAACTATATCTACGGGACATGGTCCGTGTTGGCTGGCCTGCGTGCCATCGGTGAGGATCTTTCGGCTCCCTATATCCGTCGTGCCGTTTCCTGGCTGGAATCAAAACAGAATCCTGACGGCGGGTGGGGCGAGTCCTGTCTCTCCTATCGAGACGATGGTGACTATCATGGAAAAGGAGAGAGTACGCCATCTCAAACTGCATGGGCACTCATGGGCCTAATGTCGGCCGGAGCGATCGATTCCTTCAGTGTCGCACGGGGAGTGCAGTTCCTCCTTCGACAGCAAGAGAAGGACGGATCCTGGCAAGAGATTGCCCATACGGGCACGGGGTTCCCCCGTGTTTTTTATCTTCGATACCATTGGTACTGCCAGTACTTCCCCTTGTGGGCGTTGGCGATGTATCGCAACTTGCGTTCTCGTGGAAAAACGCGGGCTGACGAGCTTCGCCATCACCTCAAAGGAAATGACTTCCCTCGGGCCGAGCATTGACCCCCGCCGGTCTGCTTCCTCCACTATCCTTGAACGGGCAACCGGGTACACGCATCGCCATCTTTGCAGCGACATCATGGGAAATGAAGGCGATACGGTCTGCCTTCCAACCGGTGGTTAAACGAACGGTCGGTGGCATTCATGTTCTTGTGCATGTTGCGGGAGGACAAGAATATTGGCTGGTTCAGACCGGTGTCGGCCCGGAAAAGGCACGGCAATGCGCCGCACGGCTACTTCATAGCCAATCCTTCTCCCTCATCATCTCCACCGGATTTGCCTGCGCACTGGTTGCAATCGGCATTGGTGGGCTCTTAGTCGGTCATGAGGTCATGTATGGCGGTGGGAACGAGGTGGAACTCCTCCCGCCTATCGATGTGCCGAGCCAAGAACGAGACCGTATGGTCAGGTGGATTCAAGCGAGAGTATCACCTGAGCACATAGGGCGGTTTGTCTCAACCGATCATGTGATCGGTAGGGCTCGGGAAAAGCGTGCGTTTGCGAAGACAACACAGGCAATCGGCCTTGATATGGAAAGCGCAGCCTTGGCTGCGGAGGCCAATCGAACCCGTACTCCGTTTATCATTATTCGAACGGTCTCGGATCTTCTCGATGAAGATCTTCCGCTTGACTTCAATCTTTTTCTCAGGCCCACTGGGTGGCTGAAAGGGATCGGGAGTATTCTGGCTGCTCCGTCGTGCCTCTTTGGCATTAACCGGCTTCGTCGGCAGAGTGGGGTTGCTGCGGAAGCATTGACGGCCTTTTTCGGACAATATGCTGCGACGATGGTTCATCAACGGCTGTGACCATGAAATTTCTTGAGGCGCTAGGCCGCTGGGCTCTCACCTCCGTGGCCGAAATGGGTCGCATGCTGATCTTCGTCGTATCGGCCTTTGGCTGGTTGGTGCGTCCCCCGTTTCGAGCCATTCAAACCGTCAAACAGCTCCACTTTATCGGCTATAAGTCGACATTTGTCGTGGTACTGACCGCAACCTTCACGGGCATGGTACTGGCGTTGCAGGGATACCATACGCTGCGGAAGTTTGGGTCGGAGGGGTTGCTTGGAGCGGCTGTGGCGGTCAGCATGATTCGTGAACTGGGGCCGGTGTTGGCGGCGCTGATGGTGACAGCTCGAGCAGGGTCTGCCATGACGGCGGAGATCGGAATCATGCGGATCACGGAACAGATCGATGCGCTCGATACCATGGCCGTCAATCCACTCCAATATTTGATCGCACCGAAATTGGTCGCAGGGTTGATCGGGGTGCCGCTCTTGGTCGCGATTTTTGACGTCGTGGGAATTTATGGTGGGCATGTCGTGGGAGTTGAGCTGCTCGGGGTGAATGCCGGCACCTATTGGAACTCCATAGAGTCCGCAGTTGAATGGAAAGACGTCTACGGCGGCATCCTGAAATCCATCAGTTTTGGGCTGATTATCAGCTGGGTTTGTTGTTATAAGGGATTCTTTACCAAAATGAGCGCCGAGGGACTGGGCAATGCCACGACCGAGGCGGTCGTGTTATCCTCGGTACTCATTCTCGTGTGGGACTATTTCTTGACCGCCCTCCTCTTTAATCTCTAGCTATGCTGAAGCTCGTCGGAGTGATGAAAACATTGGGTGGGCAGCAGGTTTTGAGAGGCGTCGATCTGGCGGTGCCGAAAGGGAAACTCACGACGATCATCGGTCGGAGCGGGGAGGGCAAGAGCGTCCTGCTGAAACACATGATCGGCTTGCTCCAGCCGGATTCCGGAGAGGTGTGGGTCGATGATGTTGAGATTTCTCGGCTGCGTGGACATGCGCTGAACGAGGTGCGCAAGCGGTTCGCGATGTTGTTTCAGGGAGCGGCATTGTTCGATTCGCTGACGGTCTTTGAAAATGTCGCCTTTCCTCTCCGTGAAAAGCTCCGCTTGAAAGGACCGGACGTGACGACTCGGGTCGAGGAAAAGCTTGATCAAGTCGGCTTGACCGGGATGGGGCATAAATTTCCGGCGGAATTGAGCGGAGGAATGCGTAAACGAGCAGGGTTGGCACGCGCCTTGGTGATGCAACCGGAGATCATTCTTTTCGATGAGCCGACCACGGGGCTCGACCCCCTTATGGCGAAGTCGATTCACGACCTGATCACGAGCATGCAACGGAAGTTTGGATTTACCGCCGTAATGGTGAGTCATGAAATTCCTGAAATTTTCGGCATCTCGGATTATGTGGCGATATTGAGGCACGGGAAGATTGCGGCGATGGCCGAGCCGGCTGAGTTTCAACGTACCACGGATCCTGAAATCAAGGAGTTTATTTCCGTGGGAGGGACGGTGCTGGTGGCAACCCCCGGTTCTGCTAGCTAAAGGAGTGTCGTGATGGAGAAAGCCAAGCTGGAGATGATCGTCGGCATATTCGTCTTGATAGGAATCATCTCGTTGGGGTATCTCTCAATCAAGCTCGGGAAATTGGAACTGATCGGTGGCGATCTTTACGAGGTTGATGCGTTGTTTAACACCGCGACGGGGTTGAAATCCGGGGCGGCAGTGGAAATAGCCGGCGTTGAAGTGGGCCGCGTCAAGGCGATCAGCCTGAAAGAGGATCGAGCTCTCGTACGGCTGGGGTTGCACTATGGGACGAAGCTCTATTCCGATACCATCGCATCCATCAAGACGAGAGGGATCATCGGTGAAAAGTACTTGGCCCTGTCGCCGGGTGGAGGGGGTGATCCGTTGAAACCGGGTGATATCATTCGAGATACGGAGTCCGGCCTCGATTTGGAAGAATTGGTAAGCCAATACGTGCATGGGAAAGTCAATTAGGCTGAACAGGGGAGTCTGTGTGTAAGGAACGAGCCATCCAATCAAGAGAGAAGGTGGGAAACATGGCGATGGGAAAAACGTGGAAGAGTGAGGGTGAGCTCCGTTGGCCAGCCGTGATGTGTTTGCTCCTCCTACTGGTGCTTGTGGCGATGCCTGTTCCTAGCGACGCGGGGGCACCCACGACAGCCATGAAGGCGACCATTGATGAAGTGCTCCGGATCGTGCGGGATAAAGAGCTCAAGCAACCGGCGAAAGCCGATGCGCGTCGACATATGCTTGAAACGGTAGTGGCGGCACGATTTGATTATGCGGAAATGTCTCGGAGGGCCCTTGGGGCTCCCTGGAATCAGCTGACGGATCAACAGAAACAAGAGTTTGTCGATCTGTTTCGAACGCTCTTGACGAATTCGTATGCGGATAAGATCGAGACCTATTCCGGTGAAGGTGTAGAGTATCTCAATGAGCGTACGGAGAAAGAGTATGCCGAAGTCCGAACAAAGGTGCTTTCCGGGAAAACCGAAATTCCTCTGGATTACCGCCTGATCAATAAAGGAGAGGAGTGGCGAGTCTACGATGTCGTCGTGGACAATGTCAGTTTGGTGAACAACTACCGCGGGCAGTTCACCAAAATTCTTCGTGCCTCTTCCTACACGGATCTCGTCGACCAGCTCCGCAAGAAATCCGACAAGCTCAAGGCACCATAGCGCCGGTTCCGAAGTGATCACGACGTGTATGCGTAGCCTCGCAATTAGCTTTGTTTTTGTCTTGTGTGCGACCTTTTGTCTCGTCCCTCCCAGTAGGGTTCAGGCTGAAGTCAAGCTCTTCCCAATCCCTGCGATCAGCAGCAGCAAGAACGACGGCAATGATATCGGCCTGATCGTGCCGGCTCTCTTTACTGGGCCGGATGGCGATCTGAAGTATTTGGTCGCGCCGATGGTGGTCTACAACTCAATCGTGGGAACGCGAGGCACCGTCAATTTGTTTCGGTATGAGCCGGGGGGGAAGGAGTTGCGGGGGATCGCATCGTGGACGGAGCGGATCGAGCGAAAGTTTTTGCTGAGCTATGTGGACCCAGGTTTTAGTAACGGCCGATATAGTATCGGATTCAGTGCGATGCATTTCAAGAATGCGACGGTACGGTTTTTCGGGCTAGGACCCACCACGCAGAAGGATGACGAGACCAACTATACGGCGTCCGAGACAAGACTGAATTGGAAATTCGGCGTCTATGCCAATGAAGTGACGCAGATTGCGGTGAGTCAACGACTCCGTCATATGCAATCGATTCAGGAAGGTGCGACGGACCTTCCGTTTTCAGGGACCAATTTCCCGAATGCTCCTGGCGTTGATGGCGCGACCGTACTTGGCCAGCGGATCAGCTTTCACTACGATACTCGAAATAATCTTGTGACGCCGACCGATGGAATGGCGGTGACGGCCTATGCCGAGCTCAACTACAACTTCAAGAACGGTGACCATCCGCTCTATTCACGGTATGGGCTTGATGTGAAGAAAATGTTCGCTAGTGAGTCCAAACGGGCCATTTTGGTGGTTCATGGAGAACTGCAAGCAACAATTGGCACGGACGTGCCGTTTTTTGAACAGAGCTCGCTGGGTGGACAAAATACGTTGCGCGGTTTTGGCGTGGATCGATACATCGACAAACAGATGATTGCCTTCAGTGTCGAAGAACGGATTCATATTCTGCGGGCACGACTTGCCGGGGTCATGGCGGATTTTGAAATTGCGCCGTTTATCGATACAGGCCAAGTGTTCAACTCGTTTAAAAATGTCAGCTTCAAAGACTATCGCATTACGCCGGGCATCGGATTTCGAGGGATCATTCGCCCCAACGTCGTGGGGCGGATCGACTATGGTTTCAGTAAGGAAGGGGGAGCTATTTTTGCTGGGCTCGATTTTCCATATTAACAACATGTGGAAACTCGGTCTCGTTCCGGTAGCCTCGGGGGGGCGGATGGCCCCGCTTCCGTCGTCAGACTGGGGGTTTCGGATATCGGCTCTCCTTTCGTAAGTACTTGACTTCATGTGGTTCTTGTGTGACACTCCACCAAAATTCGCTCCTTAGGTTACATTAAAGGCAGCGTATCCCTGCCAAAGGCGGTAATCGTCGATGGTAGATAAACGAAGGAGACCATCCATGTCCATCTTGAAGAAGATCCATAGCCCGGCTGATCTGAAACGAGTCTCTCCAGACCGGTTTCCGGCATTGTGCCAAGAGATTCGTGAACAGATCATCGGCGCGGTCTCCAATGTGGGAGGACATTTAGCCTCAAACTTGGGAGTAGTCGAGCTCACCGTCGCGCTGCAGTATCTCCTGGATACGCCGACCGACAAGATTGTATGGGACACCAGCAACCAGTCCTATACACACAAGCTGTTGACCGGTCGCCGAGAACAGTTTCATACGCTTCGTCAGTACGGAGGACTAAGCGGGTTCTGCAAGCGGGAAGAAAGTGAATACGACACGTTCAATGCCGGGCATGCAGGGACCGGGGTGTCGGCCGCCTTCGGTATGGTAGAAGCCCGTGAGCAGCTGAAACAAAAGCACAAAGTCGTGTGTGTCGTCGGTGACGGGGCGATGACGTCCGGGATGACACTTGAAGGATTACACCATGCCGGAGGGCTCGGAAAAGATTTCCTTGTGATCCTTAACGACAATCAGATGTCAATCTCGAAAAATGTCGGGGCGATCTCCGCCTATTTGAGTCGAACGATTACGGGCGAGTTTTACGGGAAGATGCGCGAAGAAACAGGGCAATTGTTGGGTAAGATTCCTCACATCGGCAGCGATATGCAAAAGCTTGCTCGTCGTGCCGAAGAGCTTGCGAAGGGTGTGATTCTTCCCGGATTACTTTTCGAAGAGCTTGGCTTTCAATACAGCGGGCCTATTGATGGACACAACTTCGAGCATCTTCTCCCGACCCTTGAGAACGTGCTGAAAATGAGAGGACCTGTCCTGCTCCATATCATTACGAAAAAGGGGCTCGGATATGAGCCGGCCATGAAAAATCCTGTGTGGTTCCATGCCTGTCCACCGTTCGTTCGAGAGACAGGTGTCCCTGCGAAAAAAGCCTCACGCCCTTCGTACACGGCGATCGCAATGGACGCGTTAGTGAAATTGGCTCGGGAGGATAAACGCGTCGTGGCCATCACCGCAGCAATGTGTGAAGGAACAGGTCTGACAGCTTTTGAGAAAGAATTTCCTGATCGTCTCTACGATGTCGGGATTGCGGAACAGCATGCCGTGACGTTTGCGGCAGGCCTTGCAGCGCAAGGGCTGAAGCCGGTCGTCGCGATGTATGCGACGTTTCTTCAGCGGGCCTACGATCAAGTCGTACATGACGTGGCGACGCAGAATCTTCCCGTGGCATTCTGTATCGATCGTGGTGGGCTCGTGGCGGAGGATGGAACAACACATCACGGGGCGTTCGACTACGCCTACCTGCGGCACGTTCCCAACATGGTTGTGATGGCCCCAAAAGATGAGAACGAGCTTCAGCATATGGTGAAAACAGCTTTAGAATACAATGGCCCGATTTCGGTGCGGTATCCGCGCGGAGTGAGCTTGGGTGTGAAGATGGATGACACACCGCACATGCTCCCCATCGGGAAAGGTGAGTTGCTCAAGGATGGAACTGATGTGGCGATCATGGCGATCGGGGTCTCCGTATGGCAAGCGATGGAGGCCGCTAAGCGACTCAGCGAAGAAGGCGTTTCTACGGCAGTCGTCAATGCCCGGTTTGTGAAACCCCTCGATCAGGAACTGGTCGTGGATGTGGCGAAACGCGTTCGGTATGTTGTGACGGTTGAAGAAGGCTGTAAGATGGGCGGATTTGGCTCTGCGGTGCTCGAGACGTTAGCGGAGGCTGGTGTTTCCGGGGTGAAAGCCAAGGTCCTGGGTTTGCCTGATTGGTATATCGAACAGGGCCCCCAAGATCTGCTGCGGGAGCGCTATGGGTTGACAGCAGAAGGGATTTATCAGAGCGTCAAGGAGTTGATCGGGAAGGCACCCGCTGGGACAACCCCGTTTGTGGGCGCTGGACATGCAGGCCATCTTCCGCATGGCGATGAACAGGGTAGCTAAAGGAACGTGAGCGGTAAAGAGTAGGGCGAGCCACGAGATGCATATTACGCGGAGAAAAACTCGACAGATTCAAGTCGGCACGGTCAAGATTGGCGGCGACGCACCAGTGTCGGTCCAGTCGATGTGCTCGACCGATACGCGCGATGCCAAGGCGACGATCGAAGAGATCCGTCGGCTCGAAGAGGTCGGCTGCGAACTCATCCGTGTTGCCGTGCCTGACGAAGAGGCGGCGGCCGCCCTCCCGAAGATTAAGGCTGCCATGACGGTGCCGTTGATTGCCGATATCCATTTCGATCATCGTCTTGCCTTGAAAGCCGCGCCAGTTGTCGATTGTGTCCGGATCAATCCGGGCAATATCGGCGCCTGGTGGAAAGTCGAAGAAGTCATTAAGGCTGTGAATGACCACGGCATTCCGATCCGTGTGGGAGTGAACGGCGGATCGCTTGAGCGGCACTTGTTGGAGAAATATGGCTGGCCTTCCCCGGAAGCCTTGGCCGAATCGGCGTTGAACGCGGTTCGTTCGCTTGAGGATGTCGGGTTCACCAATATGAAGGTGTCACTCAAGGCATCCGATGTGCATCATGCGATTGATGCCTACTACCTCTTCGCGATGCAGTCGAACTATCCGTTGCATATCGGCATCACCGAAGCCGGTACCGCGATGACCGGCGCTGTGAAGTCGGCCATGGGCCTCGGATATCTTCTCTCGCAGGGCATCGGAGATACGTTGCGGGTATCGCTTGCTGCCGATCCGGTAGAAGAAGTGAAGGTCGGTTATGAGATTCTGAAGTCGCTGGAGTTGCGCCACCGTGGAATCAACGTCATTGCCTGCCCGACCTGCGGAAGAGTTGAAATCGATGTTGTTCGAATGGCGAATGAACTGGAAAAGAAACTCGGCCATATCAAGACGCCGTTGAACGTGTCTGTACTTGGGTGTGTTGTGAATGGTATCGGAGAAGGGAAGGAAGCCGACATCGGAATTGCAGGTGGTGAGGGAAAAGGTATCTTGTTCAAGAAGGGGAAGCTTGTCCGAAAGGTCCCGATGGAAGAATTGATGGACACGCTGATTGTGGAAGTAGAGCAGCTCGCGAAAGAAAAAGAAGCGGAAGGGAACGGCGAGCCGGTTGCTTCTGTTACTGCCGACGGATGGGAGCCTCTTATTCCCCAGGGCGATCAGCCCTCAACTCTTGGTAAAGAAATTCCAGTCTTGCCACACAGGTAATTCAGCTCTCGCACGACGGCATTTCGCACCCGCCCAGTTTCTCTCTGGGCCTGGCTTATCATAGAAACAATTGACGTGCGGTTCTGGCGCATGTCACTGTGCCTGCCACCATGCATGTGGAATCGCTCATTCGCCGGATTCGTGAGGTTGCTGCATCTGCCTTCGTTATTCGCTTGCTGAAGGTCGGGCTTACCATTGCCGCGATCATCCACGGCTATATCATTTCGTTCGGGCGGTCATTTCACTTTCGGGACATCGACATCCATCGTGAGATCGGACGGCGCTTTCTCGCTGGAGAATATCTCTACGCCAATGACTACTGCTATATGTATTTACCTACCACCGGGGTTTATTTTGCTCCTCTGCTCATACTGGAGAGAAATCCCAGTCTGGCCCTGCGGTATGCTGTGGCTATCGGATGTTTAGTCATGGCGGTGTTATTCTTTCACCGGATGCTGTGTGGTTCATCCGTGACGCCGCCGTGGAGTCGATTGCTGATGGGAGTCGGTGCAGGAGCATTAACACTCCAGTTCATCTTGAACGATCTCGATGACGGCGGTCCGCATCTCATGCTGTTGGGGATCATCGTCGGCGGAATCTATGCGATATGGATCGGGAGAGAATGGCTGGGAGCTGCCTTGATGGGGTTCAGCATCGTCCTGAAGATTACGCCTGCGCTCTTCGTGCTGTTCTTTCTCTGGAAGCGGCAGTGGCGGCTTGCCTCGTATACGGTCCTCTCGACCGTTCTTTGGATTCTCCTGCCCATTCTCTATATGGGGCCCACGAGTTGGTGGGACCATCACATGGAGTGGACGAGGAACGCAGTGTTATCGGTGCTCGATCGACAGGTGGAGGGGCGGCAGGAAAATGAGCTGCAGAAGGCCAATCTTTCGCTCCGCCATACCATGCTGCGCTACCTTGTGGCGTATCCCCTAACGCATCGATTGCGACAAGTGGATGAGAGTTACAAGCCGGTATTGGATCTTCCCGTACCGCTGGCGAACACCATTGTTGGGGTGGCTGCAATCGGTATAGTCGCACTGTTCGCCTGGTCTAGTCGGCGAACATTTCAGGGGCCTGGCGATTTAGAGTGGGGGCGAGAGTGCGCGGGAGTCCTCCTCTTGGCACTGTTTCTTTCACCTATCACGTGGGACCAGCATCTGGTTTGGATGATACCGGC
>JAEURV010000335.1 GCA_016788465.1 Nitrospira sp.
TCCCATAGCGAAAGCCGTGCACGGTGCCTCTGGGCACATGCACGAGCGTCCCAGTGGTGCACGAGTAGTCTTTCCCGTCGCAGAGGAAATGAATTTCGCCTTTCAGGACGTAGAACGCCTCGTCCCAATCGTGACTATGCACCGGAGGGCCAGTTCCCTCTTCGCCCTGCTGCAAGGTGATGCCATAACTTTGTGTCGCCGCGTTCGACGCCAACACCGTGACCTCGGTTCCGACCACATTTAAAGCCGGTTCATGCTGATCGGGTCTCAAGACAAAAGGTTGGGTGGTCATGATTTCGCAGCCTCCTACAAACATGGGAATTGATTACTGTGCTGTCTACCAATCTCCCCCTACTGGTTCATTGATGGGACGATAAGCGGCGCTGTTGAACGATCAGCTGGACAGCATTTTATAACTGTTTCCTAGCTGGTTGAGCGAAGAATACTCAGCTTCGAATAAATTCCAGATAGCTAGATAATTTTTCAGTGTTGGGAACGTCTTTTCATTTCTTATGACCCGACGAATCTTACCCTTGTGCACAGTGACTTTATGCTTCGGAAAGAGCACATCGTGAAAATTGTTCCACTGATTTTCGCTCTTTGGAATCGGATATCTTCCAAGCCACATTAAGCATTCCGACAGAAGTTCGAGAGTTTTCACATGGTCTCTTTCGATCTGTACACCTGCGGCGTCACTTAGGTCTTTAAGTCGGTGGATCGCCTGATACTTTCTCTTTTGAGCAACTAGGATGGCCTTGAGGGACAGCTCTAAAGAAAGGGCTGCATTGTAATAATATGGAGACGAAAGCGATCCGCTCTTCGATTCAACAAGCAGTACCGCGGCATCCCTAAACTCTCTTGCCCGAGTCATCCATTTTGTCGGGTCTGACTGAAACTCTGAGAAGGTAAGGCCAACCAAATCTCTTGTCTTTCGTTGCTTAGAGATCATGTACCTGCCTTCAATCGATCGAGATTGCCGACCCTTTGGCTCACGGGCAACAGCAAATAGCTGGATGATGTACAGCGGCGGTTGGGGAACCGAGCCTAATGAACGGACTAAAACAGCCCCGCGATGCCGGTGGCGATTTTCTCTTGGACGATGGGGGTGGCTTCGGGAATGTCTAAACTTTTTTGTCGCACATGGCCGACCATTCTCATCAGTTGCACTTTTTCACCGCCCGATGCTTGACCGCCGGTCGGCCGACCTATGGACTTCCCGATCTTTCGGTCGGTGATTTGGACGTCGGCCACGCAGAGATAGGTCATCCCGTCTTCCTTGGGCGGTGGCTGCATACCAGGAAATCCGGCCATGCCTCCGAATCCTCCTCCCCCACCACTCATCGCCATGGCTTGCCGCATCATGGCGCCCATGTCAGGCATCCCCGCCATTCCACCTGCCATGGGATCAGCAGCCGAGGCCATTACAGTCCCGCCGCTGCTGATGCCTGCCCCGGGGCCGGCTTTGGCAACCGCCTCGGGCGTTACTGCATCGGCCGCCTTATGGCAATAGATGACCTTGGCCTGGATCCAGTAATTTGCCTGCTCCGGATCCTGAACCAGTTGATATCCTTTTGTCGTCAGCTTGTTGTTTACCTCATTCAACGTCACCAGCTGGTTTTCAGATGTGTTTCGAAGTTGGGTATAGACGGTTCTGGTGGTATTGGGATCGAGAAAGATCGTGTTGCTGTTCATGAGGCCGGAACGGATCACATTGGAACAGCCAGTGAATAGGCTGCATAGGAACAACAATAAGAGCGGCCTCGTGAAACGTGAGGCGTGAAGCGTGAAACGCTTGGTCATTAGCCATTCATGTGATGTCTCATCCAACGAGATACGCTTCATGATCGACGCTCTTCACTGCATCAAAAGTTTCCGGCGACGGCGGCGCTCAGTTTCCGTTGCAGCAAGGGCGTCGCTTCAGCCTCATCCAATTTCTTTTGGTGCACATCGGCAGCCAGCCTGGTCTGATAGACACCGGCCTCCTGTCCCGAACCCGTCTTCATCCCACTGGGTAGCTGCCCGGTCGTCTGTTCGGTGATCTGGACATCCGCCACGCAGGCATAGTTCACGTCGTCCGGCATCTTAGAAGCAGACGATGAAGAACTGAAGAGATCACCGATACCTTGGATCGCACTCAAGCCCATCGATGCCGCTGCGCCACCCATGGCCCCGTAGGGTCCCGCCATACTAGCCATACTGGCGAAGCCTTGCATCGCACCCAAGGTTGAATTGAAGGCCGATCCATACCCGCTTGCCACCATCGCCTCGACCGGCATTTCCGGCTTCGTAATGTTGCAGTAGACGATGTTTGCCAGCACGACGTAGTGCGCGCGATCCGGATCGTTGACGACTTGATACCCCTTTGCGCTTATCCGAGCACTCAGATCGTGAAACGAGACATCTTGGTTATCAGAGGAATTCCGAGCCTGGATGAAGACGGTTTTCTGGGTACTCGGCGGCAGAAAGAAGTTATTGCTGGAGATGAGATCCGTGTCTTTGATGTTACCGGCATGAGCGCTGAGGGGAATGGCGATCAGGAGTGGCAGTGCCAAGTATCGCATGGATACCTCGCGGTGAATGCGGGTGGATTGTACGCAGAGTCAATTTGAATAGCAACTGCTAGGCGACTTCTGAAATAGCAGGTTTTCACTACAGATAGCCTTGAAGATTACTACTCGGTGGGCTAGCATGGCCGGTATTCCAGCCGCTTTGGGCGTGCCAACAGGGAGAACTTCGGTGCGATTTCGCATCTCACTTGTCCTTGTCCTCCTTGTTACCGCTGCGTGCGGGGGCGAAACCAAACACCTGCCGTCGTCAAATCCCCCGGAGTACGATCCGAAGCAAGTCTACACCGCGCCACCAGCACAATCCCGGCTCGCTACTCCATCTATGACAACGACTGAACTGGAATCACTCCGATCCAAGCTCGACGCACTTGAGGTTGGTCGGAAAACAACGGGTAATGAGAAGAAGGTCCCGTTCGATCCGAACTCACCACAACCATTCAAAGGCCTCACCACCCCCTGTGAAATCTTGTCGAGACTTGCGCCGAGTCTGGGGAGTGCGCAGCTTTTTGCAGGCCATGAGGGTGCAGCATTGAAGAAGGCCTTGGGCCAGGAGGCCGGCGAGGTCGCGCGGCGAATGGATGAGCAACTAGCGGAGGGCCTGAAACATTCGCTCGGCTCCGGCGCAGCGGATTGTCCGATCTCGGTGAGGCCCCATCAGAGCAGTGCTCAAATAGACCGGGTTCATCCAGCGCGCGTCGTGTTGGCTCACACGACATCCACCTCGCCATTTCTGTTGGCCCAAACGGCGATCCCCGACACATCTCAGGACGGCTACGATGTGAACAAACCTCCGATGCGCCGAGACAATGCTCCTGCAGGCTGGGTGGGCTACAAGACTACGGATATCATGACGCGTATCGGTAAGCCGCCGCGCACGGAAGGGATCTACGAAAGTTATGAAATGGTCATTGCCCCGAAAGCGAAACAGTGCCCGCATCTGGAAGGGCCGGATCTGAAGGGAATCGCGGACGGGACCTTTGAGTGGTCATTTGTGATGTATCGGAGAGCGATGGGACAGTCCGTGCTCTATCGCCGCCACGTCGTCGCGACACTCAAAGGGGAGGTCGACGATAACGCCAAGATCAAACAGGTGGATTTTGACGTCACGGTCACGCTTCAACATATCGGCACGGAGCTCGCGCCCTATTCTCAGTCCTACGGGAGCCGGGGTCACTTCACGCTCGATCATCAAACGAGTCTTCCGCAGGAGTTTAAAATCATTACGGTATCAGACTTTTCTGAAGCGGGGGCTCAGGCAAACGATGCGCGTCTCATCGGAACGCTCACGGCACTAGTGGCCTATTTTTCAGGCCAAGAGTATTACAGGGCTCAACTGTATTGGAACCACCCCAATACCTGTGTAGACATTGTTTTCAATCCGGCCACCAAGACACAGAGATTTGCTCCGAACAAATCGTATCAGGTGAAAACAGAATTGCACACCAAAAAGGACCAGACGGTGGTGCCGACCAAGTTCAAGGAGGCGAGAGAGCGGCCGAGGGAGGGCAATGGCCGTGTGTCGCCGAGGGAGGCAGATTCACAGCCAGCGGCTCCTGCCATGTTCACCTATCAAGCTCCCGCCACCAGGGTTCGGCATAGTGGATTCCGCGTGAAGGCAGTCTCCCGCGCGGGAGTAGCCGAAACCAAGGATGGGGAATGGGAACTGGCCCCGGCTGATTATGTCCTTGAGTTCAAGTCGCACATCGTTCAGGAACCACTGAATCTTGTGAGTGGATTCGGCATGCAAATGAGTTCGAATGGGTTCGACGCCCATGTTCAGGCAACCGTCCCACTCCAACATACGGAAGATCGCGGATGGGTGGGGGAAGGCGCGATGCAATACGCAACTCGCACATTGACTCAGCCGGCTCAGTGCGAAATCCGCATTCAAGGTACCGGCACGACCACCTTTCATGTGAACGGAGGCTCGATCAGCAGTGACCCGGAGCCATTTGCCGTGAACTTGATTATTCTGCCGGGGCAATCGGGAGAAGTGCTCGAGACTCACTGTACGAGCGGCAATACTCCTGAAAAATTGAAAGAGTTGTTTGCGACACAAGGTGTGCAGGGCGGTGAGGTCCATGGTGAGATGGGAAAGGCCGGAGGGTGGAGCGGGGCCTTCAACTTCTCTCGCTTCAGGACATTCAATATGGCGAAGAAGGGGTACGAGATCGGCGGCTGGACGTCGGTACGCGATTCTGACGTCATCGCCAAAAAGACCATTACGGTCAATTGCAGCATAGGGCTACAGACCTGCCAGGAAGAGACGACGCTGACCTTGAAACTGGCAGATGAGCCTGGTGCAAGCACATCCCCAGCGAGATAATATTCTGGGTAGGCTTAAGAACGTGTTTGCGCATACGTTCCGATTCTAGAGTTGGGGCAACGGAACAGTGTATTCGTCGTCTACTACAGGCTTTTGTTGATGAGAAGAACTGAACCAATAATCGGGAATG
>JAEURV010000359.1 GCA_016788465.1 Nitrospira sp.
GCCGACCATCCGGTGGCACCTATTAGGGCTGTCTGATCCAATCCGGCGCGAGAATGCATCCTCAATCGATGTCATCAGGCAAGGAGTCGCTTCGTTAGCAAAAGGCTACCCGCTTACGTTACAGCATTTAAAAGGGAAGCCAGTAGTGAGGCAGGAGCCAGAATCTCACCTGAGTAGTAAGAAACCGCTGAGACACAAAACAAAGACGTGACTACGTATCCACTGTTTTGTCCATTACTCAATAAATAGGAGCTGCAACCCAATGTCTCTCTTTCAAACTTCCGTCCAATGGTTCGTTCAGAATCCTCTGGCTGCGGCGCCCATATTGTATATTTCTGGCGTCATCAGCGTCTTCGTTTATACGTATGTTGAGCTCCGAGATCTGCGATAGCCGTCGTCGGTACCGACAATGGCTTGGGAGAGTGGAATGAGCAACTGTGTGGTGTATGTGGGAGGCCTATCAGAGGCCGCTTCCGATTATCAGCTCCGTGGCCTATTGGAAGCTTATGGCACGGTAGTACATGTCTGTATCATTCGATACAGAGGGAATCAGAAATCTGCAGGCTATGGTTTCGTGCAATTGGGCTCGCATGAAGAAGCCATGAGAGCAGTGGCTGCACTGGACGGAACCAAGTTAGGAGACAATCGTTTGCGACTCTTCGTCACAAATGGTCTCGAACGCTGACAAGGAGCACAGCCAAGGGATGCACGTTAATGGCATGATGATTTCCGACAAGAACGCGTTTGGAGTGGGAAGGACACAGAGTGGAGAAACATGGCTATTCACACTATTGAGGGGCAATTAGCGAATCGAAGGAACCAGACCGTATCAAAGGCACAGATTACAACCACAGAACCAGTCCCATACCGGTCTGTGTCGATGCAGCTTTAAGATCAGCATTATCGCACGAAGGGAAGACCCTCCAACGCAGCTGGTCGCACCGGCAAGAAGCATATTGGAGGAAACAAGAGGATGACCGATAACCAAGACGCATGAAGTATGGTTCCACTGACATCAGGGAGCCTGGCCCAGCTGGTTTTCGACGATGTCGATAAAGGAGGGTTACATGTCTTTGTATCCATTCGTTCTTGCAATCGCTCTGGGGTTTCCTCTGACGGGCTTCGCTCAATTTGTGGATAGAGGAGAATATGTCGAGGTGTTGAAAGGGGTAAAGCTCTGTTCTAATTTCACTCTGGACGTCAAGAGCGGGATTGTCGATCCAGAGAAGCGTTTATGGCGAGTCACAAGCAAACCGCGGGCGAACGGCACACAAACCGTGTCCGCATTTGTGCTTGAGAGCGCATACGATCGTCAAAGCGGTGAGACCTCGATCCAAGAACGCCGATATGAAGATAATTATGCGATGCGATTTAAGAGAGCTTCCGAGCACAAGGATATGCTTCTGATGATCAGTCCACAAGACGGTCAAGTTGAAGCAACCGTTGAGCTGTGTAGAAAAACTAAGTGAGGTGGGTGGTCGAAGTTGAAGCTGCTTCGCTGCGTGACGAGAACGCTAGTCTCCTTCGAAGCAGAGGATAACCGTTCTGGTGTACCTGGCTTGTGAGCATGCGTTCGATCGCGCGGATCGCGAAACTGATACTACACTGTAGAACTCAGGACTTGATCTCTCAGATAATATCCATTTGAACCTGAAGCTGCCATCCAGAAATCGACTAAACTGACTCGTGTCATTCTTCCTGCCGCCCACGCTACTCTGATTTGAGTTATAGAAGTTGTCGCAGATACAGCCGCACCGCAGAAGACGGACGAGGCCTAAATGGAGACAGCCGGAGTCACTCAGCAATCAAATACTGCCTGAAAGATAGAGCTCTCGCTCTCACAACTAAGGTCATCGTTAGGATAATTCCCTGCCAATTCAAATCTGACTTTATCTACTTTCGGCAGACAATCTCCATAGGCGCCAACGCTTTTGAAACCCGTGACGCGGTCGAAATCCGGGGGTACCAAAACAAGTTGATCAAGAGATGACCTCACACCCGATCCCCCGCTCATCCTCATGCATATTTGTTCTCGAACTCGACGCTATTGCCCTTGCGATCGTTTCCATGATCCACATCCCTCCTATATGTCATGGCCGATAGAGATCCCGGGAGACATAGACAGCACAAATCAAGGCCACAACAATAAACACATTGATACCAAGATCCATGAGATGTCGGTTGAACACTACGTCGGTTAATTCATCCATGTATGAAACAGGCAATCTGGTTATCAAAATGTGTCGCGTTGATGCAATTACACAGATCTACAAAAACGGTTTCTTCCGCCCTCCTTCCCAGACTCATGAACCCATCAAGACCGAGTAGCCCACTCTTTCCGTGAAATCGAGGCCTCAATCGTGGTTTCCCACAAAAGCCACGCAATCATCAGTAAACTCTGGATCTGACACATCACAAGCACGTTGGTTTTTTGGCAAATGTCACAGTGTTCGTTTACTGCCGTTCATCAATCACAGCACCTAAGAATCTCGTTCGAAGACCATTTGAAAATCTGCGCCGACCGGAGCGCTTTTCTTATCTCCTCTTCACCGGCACAGTTATGCCCAGCAACTAGCTGTTGCCCAATACAGGCTGGCTCTGCTCGTGGCAGGCAAAACATGGCTACTTCAAGGCGCAAATTATCTGCTCGAGCTCCCAGTGTTTTGTGAGCCCATGGTTGAAGACGCTTCTCATATGAAGATCACTATTCGCGTATTACAAGCAATAACCGTTGTTCTTCGGAGCAAGGGGAGAGACTGATGAATCAGACGCGCCGGAGGGAATGCGCGAGAGATAGGACAGTCGACACGGCTCAACACGTCATAGAATCACCCTGATCCCATCCGTCAGCAGAGTCAAGCGGTATTAAGGGTAGACCGTCTTGTGGTTCTGATGATCGCTCTGTCACCTCATCAACATTATAGTGCTTGACTCTCATGCCTATAGCGCCCAAGGTGACACTGCAGCCCCGGTGACTGTCCCATCTCTTACGCTTCCTACTTCTTCTCAGCGTGACCGATTCCTCAGTCTCCGTCTCTCTGATGCGACAGTTCTTTGAACGGTTCCGAACGCTGATCGCCCCAAGGGAAGGAATGGCAGTTTCGAACTGCATGCGGGTCGGAAAGAGATGGTGTTGCCGAAAGAGTGCCTTCCTCGAGCAATGACAGGCCGTCCAAGTTCGCTCTTGGAGAAGGAGAAGCGCACATGAACACCACACGGGCTGCTCTGATCGTATGCGCGACATTAGTCATCGGGGGGTTAATCTTGACAGGATCGACTAAGGGGCTCGGCAATGCGAACGAACATACCACCCTCAATGATGCCTGGCTCACCGCAAAGACCAAGTTTGCCCTGCTTACTGATGTTCGAGTGATGGGAAGAGAGATCAACGTCGAAAGTGCGCAGGGATCGGTGATGATCCGGGGCGACGTGAGTTCTGACGAGACAAAGAAGACGATGGAAGGTATCGCCAACGGAATCAACGGGGTCAAGTCGGTGCAGAACGACTTGCAAGTAGTGCGGCCATTGCAGCGTGAGGTGAGCAAGGCTCACCTCACGACGACTAAACTTCTGGACCAGACCGCACCATGCCAAGACCAGTCCAACTGAAGGACGTTTGTAGTGAAATCCTGGACGCAACGAATGGCGTTGTGGAGTTCCCGGCTCAAGTAACCCAATAGGTATGTGCTATTTACTGACACGCGGAAGGAGACATAATGGACACAAACTTACTGACATTTACCGGCGTGATTCTTGGGTTGGCAATTATAGCATTCGTCATCTACAAGAAAGGGCAGCAGCCGTAAGCTGTCTCCACGTTCACTGCATTCCGTACCTTTGCATTGACTGGGTCTAGCCTCCCAAAGGCTACGGTCCCCACGCACATCTTGCCGGCGGATTCTGGAGGGCCACCGTCGAAACCTTGTGGGAAAGGCGGTGTTCGATGGCAGCGTCCTGCAATCCCTTTTCTCCGTTGCGCAATGAAATTCGGGGGTTCATCCGTTCCTGTGAAAGGATCCTTTCCTCTTCAGCTTTCGTTCGTAATCCGCCGTTGTCTGCGGAAGAGCGAAAAATCGTTCAATATTACTCAGAAGAACTGAACGCCTACCTGCGCGCATCGCAGACACACTGAGCGAGAAGAACAACGAGGATGCAGAAGGAGACAGGTCTGAACGAGATAAGGAGGTCAGGGGTTATTTATAATCAATAACGACCGCAACGCACATTCAGCTAAAAAACAAGCCGAAAAGTCGACGTCAATTCTTTGGACCAAGCCCATGACACTCACCCAGTGTCGCCTTGCGAGACGGCCAAAAGCGGACCGCTGGAATGGTCGTGTGGAAACCTATCCGCTAGTCTTTTGGTGCAGTGCAACAGCATCGCAGATTGACGGCATCATGCGCCCGCCTCGTAAGCATACAGCAGTTGGCTTGTCCCTCCCGCCAAACGAGTAGACACAGAAGGTAGCTTTTTCTGGCCAGTGTTGGATTGCAAGACCCGACCCCATAGACCGGATAAAACATGAGCCGGTCGCCTTGATCCTGACCAGACAGACCCTTCCCACCATCGATCGCTCCAAATGTG
>JAEURV010000001.1 GCA_016788465.1 Nitrospira sp.
AGCAGCGGCATGCCGGTCAACACGGCGAGCACTCCGACCGGCAGCATCCCCGCGACGGCATGTTGTAGGGCCATGTACTGATCGATGGTGAGGCCATGAAACGGAAGAACGACGGCTGACTCCGTGAGAATCATCAAGATGAAGGCCACGAACCCGATGCCGAGCCGTATGCGCGGGAGGGGTGGCAGATGAAATCGGTCGATCGTCCATTTCGCACCGATAATCATGGCCAGAAGTGTATTAGGGACTTCCAGTAACCGGGCGATCAATTCGCTGATATGTAGGGCGATCACTTCGAGCCGAACAACCTCAAGCACGAATCCGACCCCGAGTGCGACAAGAAAATAGACGCCGCCGGCCCGTACCACCAGGGAGGCACGAGTCTTGTGTCGGACGTCCGGGATTTTTGCGGGGAGGGTCGTCACGAGATCTACGGGCTTGGCGATCGGGGCAGGCGAGCGTTCGTCTTTACCGTCACGTCTCGTATGAGGTGTACTCATGGTGGAGAGGTCAGTGTAGCGAAAAGTCGGAGAGACATCCATTTTTCTTGAAAGTTGTGCAAGGGGGGTGGCGTGTCTGGTTTGTTCATTGTCGTTCGAGCGTCACATGCTGAGTGTGCGACTGTAAAAATGTATGTATTGTATCTCAAAGTCGTCGGGCCTTCCCGTGCGCCATGTTGGTTGTGCAGGCCATGATTGCCTGAGGACCGAATGGGGCAATAGATGACTTTCTTACGTGCTCGCGGTAAGCTCGGACATCGTCATGGTACGTGCGATGTGGGGGGGGATCTATCAAGGGGGACAGGATGCAGAAATGGATGATTCGAGCCGTCTGTGGAAGTGTGTTACTGGTTGGGCTGTGCTTGGCTGGAACGATACCGGTCATCGCCGCCGATGAGTCGAGTGTGGACGTGAATAGTCCTGATGTCATGAAGTCACTGCTTGAGCAGCAGGTCGGAAAGCGAGTGAAGATTAAGTTGTGCTCGGGGCAGGATGTGGACGGAAAGGTCGCCAAGGTCGGCGCACATGCTGTGCAGTTGACTGAATTGGTCGGGATGGAGTTGTTCGACGCGACGGTCAAGTTAAACGATGTGGCCGCGGTAGTTATGAGGGCGCGCGGGAAGTGAGTAGACATGAATAGATGCGGGACGAAGGGTTGGGCATGGCGAGACGTCGGATGATGGTCTCCGGAGTGCGTGGTGTCAGTGGAGTGAATTCCCCTGAACTCAGTCATCAAGCTGGGTGATGCACCGGATGTGTACTTAGGCTGCCCGCTCCTCTTCCAATGTTTTCAAGGAGGAACTGATGAAAAACCCTGTCCACTTTGTCAGGTTAAGATAGTCGGAGGTTTCCTGCGTGAGCTCACTTCTTGGGATACTTCGTACGATGGAGAGAGCCTGGTCCTTGCTGAGATCGGCAAGGTGAGGATTGGCTTGGCTGACGGCGGGGTTGTAAAGCACAATGAGGGGGCGCATGCGAGCGTGCAGGTTGATGCTGACGACCAATCCGACAGAGTGATCGTTGAGGGCTACTACGGTTCCTGGTGGATACACGCTCAGGGTTTGAATAAGCCCAACGACGACCTCCTCCGAGAATTTCGTCTTGGCGTTCGAATACAGCTTGGATAAGGTTTCTGTGGGAGTCATGGTCGTGCGGAGATCTGGTGTATTCACGAGGCTTTCATATTCATCCACCACCGCAAGAATCCTGGAGAGGAGTGAGAGCTGGTTGCCTCGTAACTGGGCAGGATAGCCGGATCCATCAACGCGTTCGTGGTGGTTCCGGATGATGCTGATGACAGCATCGGGAATGCCGGGGAATTGGGCCAGCATGTTGAGCCCGAACTCCACATGTTGCTGAAACAGCTGTTGATCCTCGTTGTTCATACTGTCCCAGCTCCGCTGTCGGAGATCCGCCGGGAGGGCCTGCTCACCGATGTCGTGCAGGAATCCGGCAGTTCCGAGTGCATGCATGGCTTCATGGCCAAGGTCAAATTGGCGCCCGACGAGCATGGAGAGCACCGCAACATTCATTGCATGCAGAACGCTGAGATCATCGAGTTCCTGGGCACCCAACAAACTTCCCATAGCACTGGAGGCGTTGTCACTGACCAGCAGCTCTGTCAGTCCGTGGATCATCTGCTTTGCCGCGATCAGGCCAGCTTCAGACCCATTTTTGATGTCGTTGAGAGCTTGTGAGCTTTCAGCGACCGTCTGCCGATATAGCCTGTCAGCTTGTTGAAGGCTTTCTTTATATTGGATGACCGTTGGGCGTGGGTCAGGAGGATCGCCGCGCCGTGCGTCTTGTCCTATCGTATCAGGAGGGGCGGGCGCTTCCATGTTGCTTGCATCCGTATCATGAGGAGCGCCTTGCGCGGAATTCTGAGAGTCAGAACGTGAAGGATGAACTAATACCGAGTCCAGTCCAAGCCCACGAATGATGGTCAATTCCTTTTCGGACGTGATTGTGAAGGCCTTGCTCGCAAACGGATGTCTGAACCATGAACAATTCAGATCTACGTACATGCCGATCTTGAGGTCATCTGGTCTCGTCGGGATGGGTCCGTTGGGTTGTGTTTCAGAAGCTTGTGGGCGTGCCATAGTGTTTGTGGCCGGTCTGGCGTAGAATGTATAATTCAGATGACACTCCGTATTTATTCGGCCCTTCTAAGGAATAACTTTAGTCCCACACTCAAACTACGAATCGCCAGTACATTCCTCTCTGGATGGAGCGTCTTGCGATACTATTCCGGGGAGCACCATCACTTGGCGATGAGTGAAGGGTTTTCTTAGCATCTGCTTGCCCTCGTTGGATGCCTGAGACATACTGGGCCTGCAGTGCAGAGTGGTCTGAGATCGAGGAGCGGTTCGTATGAGGGATGGGGAGGATACATGAAAGGGAAAAGCGTGAAGACCAGCGGGAAGACAACAGAGAGAGCTAACGAAACGCATGGCGGGAGCGATCCCTTTCAACGTCTGCTTGGGCTGATGTTCAAGGCGCATCCGTGGCACGGTGTCTCCATTGGTCAGGAGGCCCCAGACGTCGTCACGGCATACATCGAAATCGTTCCCACCGATACGGTGAAGTATGAAGTCGACAAACGGAGTGGTTTTCTCAAGGTGGATCGGCCTCAGCGATTTTCCAATTGTTGCCCGGTCTATTACGGTCTGATTCCACAGACCTATTCCGGAGAACAGGTGGCGGGGATCTTCGCAAAGCGAGCTCGTCGGAAGGGCATGGTCGGGGACGGTGACCCGCTGGACATCTGTGTGTTGTCGGAAAAAAACATTCCGCATAGCGATATCTTGCTCACGGCACTCCCGATCGGTGGGTTGAGTATGGCCGACGGCGGGGAAGCCGACGACAAGATCATCGCCGTGATGCGGGACGACGCGGTGTACGGCAATTTTACCGACATCTCACAGTGTCCGACGGCACTCCTTGATCGCCTTCAGCACTATTTTCTGACCTACAAGAGCGCGCCTGGGACGACTCAACACAAGGTGGAAATTACCAGTGTGTATGGCCGGGAGGAAGCGCGTAAAGTAATCCGTGCGAGCCATGCCGACTACCGAGTCCAATATCCTGAACTCAGCTCCTTGTGGCCGAAGCAGTTATAAAGGGTCTCTTCAGTTCATCCCGTGATTGGGCCGGTAGTATTCACGGAGCCCTTCTCCGGCAGTCATCGATGCGCCGCTGCAACACTATTCGTTGTTCGCCCCTCGATGTTCCTCAGGGTCGAGAGCTTGTCGAAGGGCCGAACAGTGAAGGGTCTCAAGCCTCAGTAAGATATGCTTCACGTACGACGTCTCACACTGCAGATTCCATCGATTTGCTTCTGCCTATCGTATGCAGGTGGTAGGCTGTGGATCAGCCTATGTCACGCTCTTCTCTTCACCCGCCGATTACCGAGATCGCGCAACAGTCGTTATTCGACCGACCTCTCTCTGAAGCGGCGGTGGCGGCCTTGTGGCGAGGGCAAATTCTTCAGGCGATCACCCTGGTTCGCAAAGAACACCATATCCATTTAAGCGAGGCTAAAGCGGCAGTCGAGGCGTATCTGCGAAGCCGTCCTGAATTGCAACGTCGAATTGAGAAAGATCTGGCCGATGCGCGAGCGGGGCTTCTTCGGTGGGTGCTGTTCTTTTTTATCGGAGGCGTGGGTTTGTTGTATTTCCTGAGGTAGCAGAGGAATTGGGTGTCAGGATGGATGCCGTGTACATTCTTCTGGCGCTTATGGGAGCATCGGCCTCGTTTATCACGTTCTGTCTCATGCGGTTCCCTCATATCCGACGAGCTCGGTTTCAGCCGGCCGGTCCGTTTTCCTTCCTGGTTTCATTCTCGATCGCAGTCGTCATCTTCTTTGTCTCGGTGTTAGCCGTCTACGCCCAAGCGGTCTGGCACTGAGCGGGCGGTTCCACGAATGGAGCACGGTCGCCTCTAGCGTGCCGTGTCGTTCTGGAGGCACTCTGGAATTCTGCACATCTAAACCGGTATGCTTTGTCCTCTCATGTGGAGCCGCGCTGTCATTCGTGTCACCGACGGATTTTGGAACCGCGTGTGAACCAGTTGTTGTTGAAACGCGTGTCGTGGGGTCTGTTCCGATGGGGCTTAATCGTCTTGAGGATAGCAGTTCGATCACCGGACTTCTGGTGGAAGATCACCGGAGGCTTGAGCGATTGCTGGAGTCAGCGGTGGATTCAAGCGGCCAGGTAGA
Organism: Nitrospira sp.; assembly: GCA_016788465.1. Classification (GTDB taxonomy): domain Bacteria; phylum Nitrospirota; class Nitrospiria; order Nitrospirales; family Nitrospiraceae; genus Nitrospira_D. The sequence continues at coordinate 4,717 of JAEURV010000001.1, forward strand.
ACGGGAACTCTACGATCGTTTTCGAGCCGGGCTATTGCGCCACATTGGAATCGAGGAAAAGATTCTTCTTCCTGCGGCTCAGCGAGTACATGGGGGAGAGCCGCTGCCGATTGCGGCAAAGCTTCGGCTTGATCATGGAGCGATTGCGGCGTTATTAATGCCGACTCCCACGTCTGCTGTTCTGGCATCGTTGCGCGCCGTCCTCGAACAACATAATCTGCTCGAAGAAGGTCAGGAGGGCCTCTACCTTATCTGTGACACACTTCTGCGGGATGAGATTGAGCAGTTGATGGCTCAACTTCGTTCGGCTTCGGACGTCTCTGTGCTGCCTTGTTCGGATGCTCCGACCGTTCGTGGTGCCGTTCATCGGGCGGTCGAGCGAGCTGGATATGAGCCGCCCCGAGATTTTCCCGGATAATCACCCTCCTCTTCTCAATCCGATATGATATGGTACCGATTCCATCATGATGTCTGACACGACCATGTTGAGTGAACTGGCGATCGCGACTCGGCAACGGCGAACCTTTGCCATTATCAGCCACCCGGATGCGGGGAAGACGACGCTGACCGAAAAACTCCTGCTGTATTCAGGTCTGATCCGTACGGCCGGCATGGTGCGCGGACGTAAGGGTGGAAAGACGACGGCCTCGGATTGGATGGGCATGGAGCAGGAACGCGGCATTTCGATTACCGCGTCGGCGATGCAGTTTCCCTACAAGGGCACGGTGATTAACTTGCTCGACACGCCGGGCCACCAGGACTTTTCCGAAGATACCTATCGCACTCTGACCGCTGCGGATAGTGCCATCATGGTAATCGATGCCGCTAAAGGTGTAGAAACGCAAACCCGTAAACTGTTTGCCGTGTGCCGTATGCGGAGGATTCCGGTCCTGACATTGATCAACAAGATGGACCTGCCGGGACGTCCTCCACTGGATCTTATGACGGAGGTCGAGCAGGCGTTAAGCATTCATGCCAGTGCCGTCAATTGGCCGATCGGGTCGGGCAGCGACTTCGTCGGCATTGTGACTCGCGCCGACAGTCGCGTGCAGTTATTCAGCAAAACCATGCACGGCGGATCGACGAAGGTGGAGACCGATACGTTACCCCTCACGGAGCTTGGCGCCCACAGCAGAGTCTCCGAAGAGATGTTGGCGCAGGTTCAACATGATCTGGAGCTTTTGGACATTGCCGGGAATCCGTTTACACGAGAAGATTTTCTGAACGGTGAGGTCACTCCTGTCTTTTTTGCGTCTGCGCTCACCAACTTTGGCATTGAAAGTTTCCTCGACGCGTTTGTGGAGTTGGCCCCCAGCCCCGGTGCGCGATCGGCTGACCGAGATGATGGGACTGAGCTCACGGTTGATCCGATCGAGATGCCCTTCAGCGCCTATGTGTTCAAGCTCCAGGCGAACATGAATCCTAAACATCGCGATAGTACGGCTTTTCTTCGAGTCTGCTCCGGACGGTTTCAGCGCGATATGGTCGTGAAACACCATCGGCTGGGTCGCGACATTCGCTTGGCACGACCGCATAGTCTGGTGGCGCAAGAGCGGAGTACGGTCGAAGAGGCCTACCCGGGTGATATCATCGGCATCATTAACCCCGGTGTTTTCGCCATCGGCGATACGGTATCGTTAACCGGTGGTTTCAATTTTAAACCCTTGCCGCAGTTTCAACCGGAGATTTTCGCGCGCTTGCGCCCCACGGATGTCGGAAAACGCAAGGCTTTCGACAAGGGAGTTACCCAGATGGCACAGGAAGGGACTGTCCAGATCATGCGCAGTCTCCACGATCAGGAGATCTTAATTGCCGCGGTAGGGCGATTACAGTTTGATGTCCTGCAATATCGACTCCGGCAGGAATATCGTGTGGAAACCATTCTCGATGCACTCCCGTTCAGCTGTAGTGCCTGGCTCGACGGAGATCCTTCCACCTTCAAATCACCGTCGGCCTCGATGATGGTGAAAGACCAGCGCGATCGCGTCGTCGTTCTTTTCGGGGATCAGCTTATGAAGACGATTGCGCGCGATCGGAACCCTGACCATGTCTTGCGGGAAATGGGCTAGGGAACCAGCGGGGGAACTGCCTTGGGTGGTGACTGTATCAGGAGCGATCGATCAGCTACCACCTTATCTGCCGGTCGACGACTTCATCAGGGTATCGGCCTGCGGCGGCAGGAAGCCGAGGTAGCCTCGATGGCGTTCTGCCAACTCCAGCACGGTGAAAGGCTGGCCATCGACCATTTCGGGGGAAGAAAAGATTTGCCGGAGGTGCCCGCCCCGCGCTCCGACGATGTTGCCGGCAAACACCACCCCCTTTTGTTTCAACCTTTCCACGGCTTGTTCAATGTCTTCGACACGCACTGCGACATGGTGAAAGACCTTGTCGCCGAATTTATTGACCCAGCCGGGAATGATACTGGTCTTGCCTCTTTCATCCGGGTAGGCTTGATCAACGAAGAGGCCAGGGTATCCGGCCTTGCGATAGACTTTCGCATACCAGTCGTCATACTGCAGAGTTTCATCGTACCGATAGCCTAGGGTCACAAACGGTTCGGCCCCTCGGTCGATGTCATGGGTTCGGATGGTGACGTGGTCGATGACGGGCCAGAAGCCCACGCCGGTTTCGTTGAGCATGGATTTGAGGATGCCGGCAGCCTGGTTGCGCGCAACATAGTCGGCCACCATATGTTCCATGAGATGGTCCAGTGCGTGAGTGTCATCCATATTACACCTCAATCACGATCCGAACTTAATGCCTTGGGCCAGCGGCAAGTCCGTTCCCCAATTGACTGTGTTGGTTTGGCGGCGCATATAAGCCTTCCAGGAGTCCGATCCTGCCTCGCGGCCCCCGCCGGTCTCCTTTTCTCCGCCGAACGCGCCACCGATCTCAGCGCCGGACGTGCCGATATTGATATTGGCGATGCCGCAGTCGCTGCCTGCGGCTGAGAGAAACCGTTCACTGCGACGCACATCGTTCGAGAAGAGAGCGGAGGACAGTCCCTGCCGGACGTCGTTCTGCATTGCGATCGCATCGTCGATGGTATTGAAGGTCATCACGTAGAGAATGGGCGCAAAGGTTTCCCGCTGCACGATGGGCCAGTGGTTCTGTGCCCGCACGATCGTCGGTTCGACGAAATAGCCAGGGCGCGTCAGCACACGTCCTCCGTAGAGGATCTCTCCGCCTTCCTTCTTGATCTCGTCAAGGGCGGCTCGGTAACCCTCCACAGCCACCTGGTCGATAAGCGGGCCCATGAGGACTTCTTTTTCCAGCGGATTGCCGATCTGGACTTGCGCATAGGCCTTGACGAGCCTGCCGACTAATTCCTCATAGCATGACTCGTGCACGAGCAAACGTCTTGTTGTCGTACAGCGCTGCCCGGCGGTTCCGACCGCTCCGAATACAATTGCGCGGGCCGCCATGTTGAGATCTGCCGTTTCGTCGACAATGACGGCGTTGTTGCCGCTGAGTTCGAGGAGGGTTCGACCTAATCGTTGTCCCACCAACGATGCGACGCGTCGACCGACAGGCACCGAGCCGGTAAAGGAGATGAGCGGGAGGCGCTCATCCTGGACCATCTGTTCGACAAGCGCCGGTTGATCGGCGATGAAAAGCGAAAAAATGCCGGTATACCCCTGTTGCTGCATCACACGATTGCAGATCTGTTGGACGGCTACGGCGGAGAGGGGTGCCTTCGGCGAGGGTTTCCAAATTACGGTATCTCCTGCGATCGCGGCCAGGAACGCATTCCAGGCCCAGACCGCCACGGGAAAGTTGAATGCCGTGATCACACCTATCGGTCCCAGCGGATGCCACTGCTCGCTCATGCGGTGCGCCGGACGTTCGGACTGCATCGTGGCGCCGTAGAGCATCCGTGACTGGCCGACGACGAAATCGGCCATGTCGATCATCTCTTGTACTTCTCCGTCACCTTCGGCCTTGATCTTTCCGACTTCCAGAGAGACCAAGGTTCCCAACTGATCCTTCTTTTCTCGGAGGGCTTGGCCGATCAGCCGAACGACTTCGCCTCGCTTCGGGGCCGGTACCATGCGCCAGGCCTGAAATGCCTCAACCGATTCTTTCACGATGCGCTGGTAGTCCTCCAAGGAACAGGGGTAGACGCCGGCGATCTGTTCGCCCGTCGTCGGGTTGATGGAGGGGAGCAGGGTTCCATCATTACGGCCGGACCACCAGCCGTTGCCGGTACTTCCTCCTGAGTTAACGGCCTGGATACCAAGGTCTCTCAATGCGGAATGACTCGTGCTCATCGAAAACAGCCTCCCAATTCATTGTCCAAGAAGTCTCGTAATAAGACGGATTCCTGAGTGATGAATCCATGGTACTGCTCAGGGTGGTTCAACACAAGATCCATGACGCAGCAGGCACTGGACGCGGTCGTCACTTGGATCGCCGACCAGAGTTTACCCTTGATGCATTGCGGGTACACTTTCTTGACGTAATTTTCTTCAAAAAAACCATCCTTGTTCGTGCCGGTGACCGATGCATAGATCAAGACGACATCTTGCAGGGTCTGAGGCACGGCCCGTTCGAGCACCCGCTTCAAGGTGTCCCGGTCTTCGTTGAGTTTGAGGTCCTTCATTAAGAGATGGATTTTTTCGCAGTGACCCGGATAACGAAGTGTCTTGTAATTCATCGTGCGGACTTTGCCGGCATAACTATCGGCCAGTGTGCCGAGTCCGCCCGAGGTATTAAACGCTTCATATAGAAGTCCGTCCAGCTCGATCGTTTCGTAGCCTTCGAGCGGCTGGAGCGGGACTTTTTCACCTTCTTCAATGCCGTAACAGATGTTGCCGTATTCGTTGATCAGTCCGTCCGTCGACCAGGTGAGCGAATACTTGAGGGCATTGCTGGGATGCACGGGAAGGGCACCGACTCGCATCTTGACGGTATCCAACATGTCAAAATGCGTCATGAGCTCATGTGCCACGATACTGATAAACCCCGGTGCCAGACCGCATTGCGGCATAAAGGCATGGGTGGCTCCTGCGCTTAGCACTTTGATCTGGTTGGTCACCTCGACGTCTTCCGTGAGATCGAAATAATGCAACTGATGGGTCAAGGCTAGGCCGGCAACCGTGGGATTACAGAAATAGGGGAGACACGAGAGAATGGCATCGAACTGATGGGCGGAGAGGTAAGCGCTGACGGCATCCGGATGTCGCACATCCAAGAGGCAGGGTGTGACTCGCTCCAATTTCAGATTGTTGACGAGATGGGTCGGAGCATCCAGGCTCAGATCGCCGAGGTGTACTTCATACCGACCGCATTGATTGAGGAGACAGGCAATGAGCGAGCCGATTTTTCCGGACCCAAGCACCAGCACACGATTCATAATAGAACATTATACCGCACCGTCATGTTCTGGCCACGTGGTTTAAAATTTGGCGCCACGAAACGTCGTCAACTCGATTCAAGAGAATCGATGACATATTGTGGAGGAGTGGGTGGTTCTGTTGAGACGTGACTATACCGGCAGGGGGGAATATCCGTTTGCAACCTTCGCAAGAGGGTCGTCATCTTCATCGTACTGGGCACCTCGCAGATCCAGACGTGCATGCCGGATTCTAATTCATCGAAGTGACGTTGTACGCGAAAGCTCGGCTGTTCCATAAAGTAGGCGGAGAGAAAGCCGTTGATGGCTGTCAACACCCACGGATGGTCTTTGATGTAGCGATAGCTGAGCCGGAGTTCAGTCACGGTGATCTGTGCATCGGATTCCATTGGTGGGGACCCTATTCATGTTTACGATGAGCGCGTCTGCTTTGGCTGCGAAACTGCGCAGGCGGGATGCCAATCTCTCGTTTGAAGGCGCGGTTAAAGGACGGTTCGGACTCGTAGCCTACCTCGCCTGCTACTTGGGCCACGCTTTTGGACGTCGACGACAACATTTGTGCGGCAAGCTGTAGTCTCCAGCGCGTCAGGTATCCCATCGGTGTGTCGGACAGATAATGTCGAAAGCGATCGGCCAAGACTGACCGTGAGAGGCCAACTGCTTCGGCCAGTGAGGCAATCGTCCAGGCGTGGGCCGGCTGCTTGTGCAAGAGCCCCAGCGCCTTTCCGATGTCGGGATCACGGACACCCGCCAGCCAGCCTGTCTGCGACGCCGGTAACGTTTCAATATACCGTCGTAGCGTATCGGCGAACAACGCTTCGGATAATTTAGCCACGACGGCAATGGCGCCTGGGCCTGAGGCATCTGCTTGTTGGACTGAATAGCGAAGGGTGTCCTCCAACCATCTTCCGGACGGGGTGTCCCTCATATTGATCTTGAGCAGTGGGGGTAACCCTGAAAGGAACATCTGGCAGAGCTGTGAATCGCAGGCCATATAGCCGCAGATCAGTTTGGTCAGTTCCCCACCGCCGCCGAATTGGGACACCATTTTCCCCTCCGCAAGGACCTGCTGCAGTTGCGCGGTACTGTCGACCGGTGTGACGGGAGGTCCGTTTCCCATGAGGTGCGCATCGCCGTGCGGGAACATGACGATGTCACCCGGCGAGAGTGAGACCGGACGGCCGTTTCCCTCGATGCGCGCGTAGCCGCCTCCCTCAGTGAGGAGGTGAAAAATAATGACATGGCTGGAAGAGGCGGAAAGATACGACGCCATGGAGCAGCCATCCGGCTGGCGTACGCACCATGGCGCAGAGAACTCGCCATGGAAGAACACGGCGCCGTCCAGCTTCACGGCCTTCAGCATTTCTGACAAGACATCCATACGATTCCATTCGGTAGCAGGGCTCCGGCTAAACAAGTCGGACGATCTGCTAACTGATCGTGCAGCATAGCACTCTCCTGATAAGAGAACTAGACGCTCTGCAAAGACGCTACAGCGTCTGTCTTGTACAGTGCATCCAGGGAGAGCGTGGCGCCATGAGCCGCGTTATCGAATCAGCCTCATGACGAAGGGAGGGGAAGATCATGACAAATGCCACGACGGGAGAAGTGGAGAGCCTCAAGGCGAAGCTCAAAACGATATGGACGGCGGGAGACTATGATCGCTTCTCACGATTGATGGAGGGAAGCGCCCGTGAGTTTTACGAACGGCTCTCCATTACGCCCGGATCCCAACTGCTGGATGTTGCTTGTGGATCCGGTCAATTGGCATTGATGGCGGCCAAGGACGGCATCGAGGTGACGGGCGTGGATCTCGTGGGCAATCTTGTGGATCGAGCCAGGGCTCGTGCCCAAGCGGAGAGGCTGCCTGCTCGTTTCAAGGAGGCGGATGCCGAAGCGCTTCCGTTTGAGGATGCGAGCTTTGATATCGTGGTGAGTTTGATTGGTGCGATGTTTGCCTCGCAGCCTCAGATGGTTGCTCAAGAAATGCTGCGAGTGTGTGCTCCGGGGGGTACCATTGCTATGGCCAACTGGACGCCGCAGGGTTTCATTGGACAGATGTTCAAGGCCGTTTCAAAGTTCATTGCACCGTCCGGTATGCCGTCACCGGTGCTCTGGGGGGACGAGACGACGGTGCGTGAGCGACTTGGCCACGGACTCTCGGAACTCAGTCTCACGAAACGGCAGTATCTCTTCAGCTACCCCTTTTCACCGTCGGAAGTCGTGGAGTTCTTTCGCCTGTATTACGGGCCAACCAATCGTGCGTTCGCATCACTTGACGCCGAGGGGCAAGCCCAATTGCGGCATGAGCTCGAAGCGCTCTGGACGGCGCACAATCGAGCCGGTGCTGGTTGCACGACTGTGTTTGCGGAGTATTTAGAAGTCATCGGGATTCGGGTCTGACCACATGTATCCCCAATACGTATTATGCATGTCATGCCATATAAGGAGGTCTCTTATGCGATTGTATCACCTTGTCGGATTCGCTACGGCTCTGCTCCTCAGCGCTGCTGTGTTCAGTTCCGCTACAGAGTCGACCACCACGCCGCCATCCAACCAATCTGATTCGGTCCCCCTCTACACAAATCTTGGTACCTATCATAAACGCATTTCCACAAACGTCCCTGCAGCGCAGCAGTATTTCGACCAAGGCCTGCGATTTGTCTATGGATTCAACCATGCGGAGGCGATCCGCTCGTTCTCACGCGCTGCAGCACTCGACCCGACTTGCGCCATGTGCTATTGGGGGATCGCACTCGCCTATGGTCCGCATGTCAACGCTCCGATGGATTCGAAGAGCGGTGTCGCGGCCTATCAGGCGGTGCAGAAAGCCTTGTCGTTTAAATCCCATGCGACGGCACATGAACGCGCCTACATTGAGGCGCTGGCGCAACGCTACCAGGCGGATTCCCCGACCGATAGAGGCCGGCTCGACTTGTCATATTCACGCGCGATGGGGAAGCTGGCGAAGGTCTATCCCAAGGACCTTGATGCCGCGACACTGTATGCCGAATCGCTGATGGATCTTCGCCCATGGAATTACTGGCGCCCGGACGGGACTCCGTACCCCGGCACGACGGATATCGTACAGCATCTCGAACGTGTTCTCTCCAGGAACCCCCAACATCCCGGTGCCTGTCATTACTATATCCACGCAGTCGAAGCGGTGAATCCGAAGGCGGCAGTGCCCTGTGCCGAACGGCTCGCGCGGCTCATGCCCGGCGAAGGCCATATGGTTCACATGCCCGCGCATATTTACATCCGTGTCGGACGGTGGAACGATGCCATACGAGCCAACCAACATGCGATCCACTCCGACGAGGTCTTCATCGAAGGGCAGCACCCGATGGGCGTTTATCCGCTCGCCTACTACCCGCACAATATCCACTTTCTTGCCTTCGCCTCCACGATGGCCGGGCGCAGTGCGCAGGCAATCGAAGCGGCCGATCTACTGACGTCCAAGGTGAATCTTGATGCCGCGCGCCAGGTGGGAATGCTTCAAGAAATGCTGCCGTATCATGTCCTCACGCTCACAACGTTCGGGAAATGGGACGAGGTTCTGGCTGCGCCGCTTCCGCCTGAGGATATCCGCTTCTCCTACGCCATGGCACAGTACGCCCGCGGTGTGGCGCATGCTGCCAAGGCCGACTGGGCCGACGCGCAAGCCGCGCTCGAAAACGTGACGGCGAGTGATGCTGAAACGCCCCAAGGGGCTGAAGGGAAGACCGCGCTCTCCATCGCCGTGCAGGCGCTATCCGGTGAGATTGCCGTTCGCCGGGGTGAGGTGGACGCGGCGATCACTCATTTTAAGGAAGCAGTCAAGATTGAAGATGCAGGGCTCTATTTCGAGCCGCCCAAGTGGTACTACCCCGTTCGGCATTCACTCGGTGCCGCGCTGCTGAAAGCCGGCCGGTCTGCCGAAGCTGAGAGGGTCTATCGCGAAGATCTGCGGCGGTTTCCGGAGAACGGGTGGGCTCTATTCGGCCTTGCACAGGCGCTCCGAGAGCAGGGTAAGAAGGATGACGCTACTGCAACCGAAGCGCGTTTTCGCAAAGCCTGGGCTGAGACGGATGTGACGCTGACAGCATCGAGATTCTGAGGTAGTGCCGGAATGGGCGTATGGGACAAGGTCGGAACGTCTTGCGCCTCATCGGCGGAGACCTTCCGATTCCTTGGCGACGTTCTTACGTGCTCAAAAACCAATGAGGAGAGATTGTTTTCCATTGGCGCTTCTGCTTTTGTCGTAGGAAGCTGGGCTGTCTTGATCAGGCCGCTGTGTTGCGTTTGGGCAGGTTGGCATGTCGGGCGAAGGGTGTGAATGGCCGCTCGGATTCACAGTTCAAGGGTGAATCGTCTAGCCCAGGACCGACCTGATCGGGCTGATGTTCGTTGTCATGGCAGTAAACACAGAGCAACTCCCAGTTGCTGCTGTCAGGGGGATTGTTGTGATGGTTGTGGTCTTTGTGATGAATTATGAGTTGACTCAGTTTCTTGCAGTCAAACTCCCTCCCGCAGTGGGCACAAATCCAGGGGAGTAATTTCAACGCGCGTGCTCGGTAAGACTGTTCGTGGTTGCTCCGTACCATGCGAGCCTCCAGAAGAAGTCGCAACAATATTCTACACCACGTTTCTACATCGCACTTCTCGAAACCTTACGGTTCTCCCGTTGTGTCATGCGAGGCCGTGGATCGATATGACTGAGTCGCTATCGCAGCACAATTGCCAGCCTGATCGTATAGGTTCCTACGCCACGCGTAATAACGATTTCCCCCATTCGGCTCAAGCGAGATACCTCAGTGTTGAGCTCATTCCAGGTAAACTGTGGAAATCGAGCAACCAGGGTTTCAAATTCGCATTCAGAGGCACCTTGGAGCGCTTCGAGAATCAGGTTGGTAATAGGGTTCTGCAGTCCCATCACGATTCCTCCTTGTTCGGCGTGCTGCCGAGCTGAACCGAGTCAGACTGTCTCATCGACAATGCGCAGGGCGATTTCGGCGTTGGAGCGGCGGAGTCTGAATGATCGGTCGCCTGTGGGAGACGAAGAGGGCGAACAATGAGCCAGACGGCGTGGCTGAAACGTCTGACCGCTATGCTACGCGCTTTGCTGCAACGGGGTCAAGCTATGATGCTCATGAGATGTTGTCCTGTTGTCCAGTACGCGATAGAAACTGTATGAACCAAGTTGTCCTCCCGTACCTGGGAGTTGACTGAATCTGCTCTCCGATCTTTCGCTCAATAAGCCCCCAGGTGCCCTACATCGGTTCATGAATCGTCCCTTCGTAGAAAATGTTGCTATTTCCCGTCAGTCGGCGATTGAGTACGACGACTCCAAGATTAGAGCGTTGCTTCGCGGTTTCATGTTCGATACTTTCAAGTAGCTGAAATCATGAAGGACGGGATAAGACAGTAGCGCTGTCCAACGGAGCAACATTATAAAGCTCGCTATGTGAGTGGGGAGCGCCTATGGTGAAAGTAAGGCAATCAAACACAGGAAGGAGCTACCATGGATGCTAATCTCTTAACATTAGTCGTCGCGTTGCTCGGGCTCGTAGGCGCCGGTATCTGGGTGTACAAGAAAGGAATATGACTGCACGCCGTAGTCCGAGAGAGTCTTCCTGCCATGTATCGGGGGCGTATCTTGTAGAACTTTTCCATCTGGATGCGAGATGCGCTCCCTGAATTCCATCCCATTGTCTTTCATAACGTGAGCGCGTGATTGACCGGTGAATCGAGAGTATTCACCTTGGTGCCCCCACTCTATTCATTCTCACGTTGAGAGCGCCAGCCTGAACCGTATATGGTAGGGGAACTCATGAAGGGAGTTCTTCAATGCCATTGACGACCTATAATAACATCTCGATTCCCTCATTCATGTACGGCACGGCCTGGAAGAAAGAGGCCACAACCGGGCTGGTACTGCAAGCAGTGGAAGCCGGGTTCACGGCCATCGATACGGCGAATCAACTTGTGCATTACGACGAGGCACGGATTGGGGAGGCGCTGCTGCAACTTGCAAAGCAGGGTATCACCCGCGACGAGCTGTTTCTGCAAACGAAGTTCACACCCGTCAACGGTCAGGACCATCGTCTTCCGTACGACGCCCGCGCGAATATCACGACACAGGTGCAGCAATCATTTGCCAGTTCCCTCGATCACCTCCATACCGACTATCTCGATTCGTATGTCCTGCATGGTCCCTATTCGAGGCGCGGCTTGGGAACCGAGGACTGGGAAGTCTGGGCAGCCATCGAGTCGCTATATGATTCCGGTAAAACCAGAATAATCGGGATCAGCAATGTCTCTGCGGAGCAGCTGAGTCTGCTCTGTACGAAAGCCAGGCACAAACCAATGGTCGTGCAGAATCGCTGCTACGCGGCCTTCGGGTGGGACAAAGAGGTGCGGGAGATTTGCCGAGCAAATCAGATCATATACCAAGGGTTCTCGCTCCTCACCGCCAATTCTGGGATCTTTACTGAACCGGACTTGCGGGCTCTGGCAGCCAAGTATCAGACCGGCCTCGCACAGATCGTGTTTCGCTTCTCGCAGCAGATCGGCATGTTGCCGCTTACAGGCACGACGAACCAGCAACATATGAAAGAAGACCTCCAATCTGATCGATTTACGTTACTTCCTGAGGAGATCAGGCAGATCGAAACTATCGGCATGTAAGGCTATGGGCAAGATTCTGGTCAAGCGTGTCTATGAACCGTGCGCCACGTCCGATGGCTTCCGCGTGCTGGTTGATCGGCTCTGGCCTCGCGGATTGTCAAAGGAGACCGTGAAGCTCGACCTCTGGCTGCCCGACATCGGTCCCTCGACCGCACTCCGGAAATGGTTCGGTCACGATCCTGCGCGGTGGACCGAGTTTCAATGCCTCTACCGGGCCGAACTAAAAGAGAAAACAATACTGCTGGCCTCGATCATCAACCAGACCAAGACCGGCTCTGTCACCCTTCTTTATTCCGCTAAGGATGAACTGCACAACCAGGCCGTTGCTCTTCAGAGCTTCTTGCTTGAACGACTGTGCCTACAAATCGGCATCACGAATACCTCGGCAACAATTTCTAGATCTAGGAACAGCTGATGGACGAAATGGGTTTGATGATTCTCATACTCGTCGGTGGGGTCGTATTGTGGATATCGGTATTCCATCGATACCGTCGCTGGAAGGCCGGCAAACTCGCCGACCAACTCTTGCAGGACGTGATCAAAGGCAAGGATGCCTTTCGACGATAAGAAGACTGTGAGCCATCATGTCGCTTCTGCTGCGATCAGTGTGAGGCGTATCCTCGTTCAGAGGATACGCCTCAATATCATAAGGCAGGACCTATTGGAGCGGAGGAACCACGCCTGCAAACTTCAAGAGATCCGTGATCTCGAAGTCACCAGGAGTGCTCGAAGGCAAGGTTGGTTTCCAGTTCTTGTTGACGGTAAGGTAGGAGTCCTTATCGGCTTTCAAAAGACCGATGAAGACTTCGCCGACGATCCGGCTTCCCACCGGGCCCATCCGAAGACCGTTCTCAAATACCTCTGCTTCCTTAAGAATGTAGTACCAAAGAGGCGTGCTCTTATCCATGTTGAAGGGAGCCAGTTCCGCGAGCTGCGCAGGCGTCAAGACTCGGACGCCCATAACCCGCGCGATGGCTTGTCCGGATGGAATCCCAAAATTCACATGCCGCATGAGATTCCGGGAGGCCAATGATTGGACACCGTCATTCGGTAAGCCTGGCGCCGGCACAACCGAACCTGGAAGTATCATCAACGGCGTCGACAGCTTGCTGTCGATCTTCTTATTTGGACGAAAGTTGACATCATCGAACTTGAAGAATGTCTGCCAGTCAACGAATCGGCGTGGTGCGCGCTTCCCCCCGCGTAGATCGTTAGGGTCGTCACCCTCCTGATCGGCTGACTCGCTGAAGACGAAGGCGAAGAACTCTTTTCCATCAGTTGCCCCGAAATTCACACGATAACTCGGACGAATCTGGGAATGGCCGAACCGGTAGGCCGCCACAGCAAATTCAACCGGGATCAACGGTTCACGGCGTGGTGAACGAAAGAGCGAGTCCTGCGTCCGGTCGGTTACCCTGTAGAAGCGAGGACCGTTCCGCAAGATCTCATCCACTCGATCCTGTCCGATCGTCAGCGGCAAGAATTCATTGAGTATGATCCATTGATAGTGCCACCGTACTTGTTGCTGTGCCTCCTTGAAGATGTCTTGAGCAGAACGGTTGGCATTGGCTGGATTTGCACGTAACCGATCAACCACGGCATTGTGAAACTTCAGCATCGCGAGGTGAAACTGGCTAATGAGAAGGTTTTCGTCGTTCCGACTATCTCCGATAATCGCATTATTGTTAGCGTCACGGGGCAGATCGAACCGTTGAGCTCCCTTCCGAGACATCCTTTCTGAGCCAGGAATAGCCTCCACCTTGAATTTGATGTCACCGGAGCTGGTATCGTACAGTTCAGGAGATCCTGTGGGACCATTCCCGTACACACTGTCGAGGTCAAACTCGGCGGTCCGGAAATTGGTAGTTCGTCTGGGTTCGGTTCGCTCGAGCAGCGGTGCTTTCAATGCGAGGGTGAGATCATGATCGAGGAACTGACCGAAGAAGGTGACTCCGGCGGTCATGTTCGGATTGTTGGGATTGTTCGGACTAAAAGTCGGATCGGTAATTGACAAGATCGGATTCGTCAGGTTATCACCGGCATCGAGGACACCTCCTATCGCGCCAAGTTTCTTCGCTTGTTCTCTGACTTCATCAGTCTGTGGAGCAAAGGGTGGAAGCCCTGGAAACATGCGGCTGAAGACATCATCCGGAAAACGTGGACGGGTTGGTCGAGTCACAGTTAGATTGCTCTTTTCCGAGAGATCTTCTGCCGCGAATACCTCCTCGACGGTTCCGGACAATAGTCCAGCAAGGCCAAGCATGAGACACCATGTCGCTCGAATGTTCATCCGAATTCCTCCCACATTGAAATGATGAGCTATAGACCGTTCCTATGACGATCTCACCACAAGCGTTCCTCACTGGGCTGGCTAGCGCTGTTCGATAGCGCACATCAGCAAGAGTTGGACCACCATGCGGGATCTATGAATTTGGTAAAATCCCACACAAATGAATGGTATGGGTGCACGCAGCCTGTATTTCTGTACTCGATCGCCAACGAGTGAATGTTGCTAGTATCAAGAACGGATTGTTAATGAATACAGGTAATACAGTGTACGGATAATGACCGAAGTCTTCTGTATGCAGGTGTCGAAGGTCACGAGGTCATGAAGGGGGAACGTCAAGCAATGGGATCGGTTGTCATCATCGGAGGTGGTCCGGCCGGTCTCATGGCGGCCGAAGCGGCGGTTGCGGTAGGCGTCACAGTGGATCTTTATGATGGGATGCCGTCAGTCGGGCGAAAGTTTCTCTTGGCAGGAAAGGGCGGCTTGAATCTGACGCATTCGGAGCCGATGGAATCATTTCTTTCTCGCTATGGTGCGGGCCTGGCGTTCATCGAGCCGGCGATCCGATCATTCCCCCCGTCGGCTCTGCGGGCGTGGGCTCATGAACTTGGTGTGGAGACGTTTGTCGGTACATCAGGACGGATCTTTCCGGTTGATCTGAAAGCTGCGCCGCTCTTGCGCGTATGGCTGCGTCGGTTGAGACTGAATGGTGTGCGGTTTCATGCGCGACATCGATGGTGTGGCTGGGATGAGCAGGGGAGACTGTGCTTCATCACCACAGACGGGATGTTTTCCGTACGGGCGGATGCGACGGTGCTGGCTTTGGGGGGAGGCAGTTGGCCTCAACTTGGTTCGGATGCCGGATGGGTAACAATCTTGTCAGACCGGCACGTGCCGATTACACCTTTGAAACCAGCCAATTGTGGTTTTGATGTTCGGTGGAGTGATCACTTTCGTGCGAAGTATGCCGGCCATCCCGTCAAGAGCGTCTCGCTTGTGGCGAGGGGATCAGATGGGACGACAATCCGTCACATGGGGGAGTTCGTCATTACCGCGAACGGTGTGGAAGGTGGCATCGTATATATGGTTTCAGCTTCTGTGCGAGATATGATTGCCGTTGATGGTATGGCAACTGTCTGGCTTGATCTCGCTCCTGATCGAACAGTGAAGCTGCTTGAGCACGACCTTTCTCGGCCGCGTGGCAAGCGGACGGTTGCCACGCATCTCAAACGATACGCAGGGATTACAGGAGTGAAAGCAGGTCTTCTCCGCGAGGTTGTGCCGAACGAAGTATTAGCCGACCCTGTTCGTTTGGCCGCTGCGGTGAAATCTCTTCCGCTGACGCTCGTTGCTCCCAGGCCGCTGGAAGAAGCCATCAGTACGGCTGGTGGCCTCTCGTGTGACGCACTTGATCAGCACCTGATGGTGCGTTCCCTGCCGGGAGTGTTTTGTGCGGGAGAGATGTTGGATTGGGAGGCACCCACGGGAGGCTATCTGCTCACGGCTTGCCTTGCCACCGGTCGTCTTGCCGGAGGCAAGGCTGCGAAATGGAGTCAAAGGCATGCGTTGCCATAAACGTCAGAATGGTGACATCCACAACAAGGAGGGGGCAGACCTAACTCAGCAGCCAGTTCCAGAATGTAGTGAGCCAGCTGAGGATCATGCCGACCCACGAATTGTCCGTTCCGGGAATGTCCGCACTCATTGACGGTGTCGGCGGCGCAGAGGCGGACAGACTTGAGGTAGGGGACACAGGCGGTATGAGCTGAGCCACGATGGATTCTTCCGCTGGAGATTCCAAAGGCATCGGTGGTTCCGCTGAAACGGCCTGAGGAAGAGCCGGCTCTTCTTCGTCTGAAGCAGATGCCGCTGGTAGAGCAGCTTGCGTTTCCTCTGCTTCCTGTTTAAAGTGCGCGGCCGTACTCTGCAATAATGCGCTCTCATGCCGAAGGTCTGCAATCTTCCGTGCAAGATGCCAACTCTGGTTCATTAACGCCGCGACCTGTCCTTTGAGTGACGTCAGCATCGTCTCTGCTCGCTGCCTCATGACCGGCAACTGCTCTTCCTCACGCTGGACGGCTGCGCGGAGTTCGGCGGTGGTCGTGCCTTCATGTCGATTGGCGGCCTGCAGCCCGGCGATCAGCTGGTCAAGCTCCTGCATCTCGTCTCGAACCGATTCAAGCGCTCGTGTGTGTTCCTGTGTATCGGCCTTGAGTCGTTCGTACGCACTTCGACTGACGCAGCCAAGCTCTGTGGATAGCGCCCCTGCGAGCACACAAACAGTGATCCGTTGCAGGATTGCTGGGATTATGGTGGTAGGGTTTGTCATCGGCCTTGCCTCATGGGTTAGGTTGACCCGAAGCACTTGTGCCTGGATGCGCTCTTGGTTCGATGGAGAGTTGGGCGTCGTGCCGCACAACGCGATAAAGTCCGAACGCTGCAAAGGATGAACATAGATGAGGGGTATATGTCAACCCCCTTGGTGATCAGGTGAATGGCCGCTTGGACAACCTGGGTCAGTTGGACGTACCATGCAGTCATCATGGCATCTGAGCAGCCTATTCCCATTCAACTTCCACTTGACTGCGAAGCTGCCGTACTCGAACGGTTTCTCAAGGCAGAGGCCATGGCCTTGTGGACCGTGCAATCAGCTCGATTACAGGATGTACCTTCGAACGTCTATACGTTTCTGAGAAAACATGAGGAAGATGAGCAGAAGCATCTGGCTCAGTTTGAATCATTGATCGGTCGTCAGTCTCGTGAGCGCGATCGTCTTCCCTCCGTTCCACGACAATGGTCGGCATTGGCGGTGCAGATCTATGGGTACGAATCGTTAGGGTTGGAATTCGCTCGTCTATTGGTGACGCTACGTCCGGATCTTGGCTCCATTCTCGACGACGAGATTGTCCATGTCGGTTTCTTCGAGCAAGAGGTTCAACGCATTCTCCGCGGGCCTGCCGATGCAGCTGACCAGGCACGCGCATCGGCGCTCGCCTGGTGGCGGAAATTGCCAAGAACGGTCAGGCGCTATTTGGAAGCCCCGGTACTCGATCCGTATCGACAATGCCTGACGATGCATATTCTTGAGGCGGTCGAGCGAAGATTTCTGACGACGGGATTATTGGACAAGGGAGCAGAACTGAAGGGGTGATTAGGCCTGTTCAACGAGGAGGCCGGTTACGGTTCCCATCTTCCGGTATTTCTGGTCTCGTTGCGGGACGAGTTGTTCGACGGGCAGATCAAGCAATTCAAAGAGTTGATTGGTGAGCGTCTTTCCGACAAGATCGTAAATTGCGCCAGGTTCGCGGTGGGCGCCTCCCAAGGGTTCAGGCACGATGGTGTCGATGACGCCCAGGTCCAACAGGTCTTGTGCGGTCATTTTCAATGCGGAGGCGGCTGTCTGAACCTTTTCCGGACTGTCCCACAGAATAGCGGCACAGCCCTCCGGTGATATCACCGAATAGACCGAATGCTCAAGCATCAGGACACGATCCGCGACGCCGAGCGCCAAAGCTCCTCCACTGCCACCCTCACCGATGACGACCGAAATAATCGGGACGGTCAATCGGGACATGACGAACAAGTTCCGCGCGATGGCTTCAGCTTGTCCACGCTCTTCGGCTCCGATCCCGGGATAGGCTCCCGGCGTATCAATGAAGGTTATGATCGGACGGTTGAACTTTTCAGCTAGCTTCATGAGCCGGAGGGCTTTTCGGTACCCTTCCGGGTTCGGCATACCAAAATTGCGTTGCATGCGCTCTTTGAGTGTCTTACCCTTCTGATGGCCGATGATCATGACCGGACGGTCATTGAATCGGGCAAACCCACCGACGATGGCTCGGTCATCTCCGTACACACGGTCGCCATGAAGCTCGAGGAAGTCTCGCGTGAGCTCATGAATGTAGTCGAGTGTGCTAGGCCGTTGAGGATGACGAGCGAGCTGTGTTCTCTGCCACGGCGTCAGATTCTTGTATAGTTCGTGTTCAACCTGCGCCAGTTTGGCCCGAAGTTTTCGAATATCGTTTTGGGAGCCGGGTTTCCCGCCGGTTGCGGCAGCCGAAAGTTTCTCGATCTTTTCTTCGATTTCCCGGAGCGGCTTTTCAAACTCGAGATAGTCGCGCATGGATATTGGTCGATTCCTTACGGCGGTTGCGGACCGGTGTTGCTCGATCCCCAATAATACTGGTTCCTACGATAGCAAAGAAAGGGTCCCTTTGCCTAGTACTTCCTCGACATCCGACACGAAATGGTCAGTGGGGCAGACTGTCAGGTTGGGGAGGGGATTGGTCTCGGCTTCCAGACTTGCTGCCGTCCGGAACAACATCGAGATGGTCGTGCTGCCGGGATGACGGCGGAAGACATCGAGCAGGCGAGGTAATTGTTCGCGTACCTCGGGGTGATCCGTGAGACGAATGCGAATCCGTTTGATGGATTGAGTCTGAACCTGAGCCAATGGTTCAATTTTGCTTCCGCGGATCTTCGTTCCCTTATCGCCGCGATCGATCGTGCCGGTAATGCGCACAATTTGTTCGGGGATCATCATCTCACCGGCCGTCTTGAATAAGTCCGGGAACACAATGACTTCCGTCGTGCCTTGCAAATCTTCGATCGTCAGGTAGGCCATACGATCGCCTTTCTTCGTCAGCATCGATTTGACGGCGGCGATGACCCCGCAGATCTTGACCTCACTTCCATCAGGACAATCTTTTAACCCTGTCGTCGTTGTGGTGGACAAGGCACCCAGCATCGCTTCGTATCGCGACAATGGGTGAGCGGAAATATAGAAGCCGGTGAGTTCGCGTTCGTACTTCAACCGTTGTGCCTGATCCCATTCTGCCACCGAAGGCAACGCGGGGACCGGTAAGGGGGCGGACATTCCGTGCCCGTTCATCTCTTCACCGAAGATGCTGATTTGACCACACTCACGTTCGCGCTGCGCCGCGGTCCCTTCCTCCACGGCCTGATCCAACACGGCGATCAGCTGTGACCGCTTCGCTCCGGTGGAGTCGAATGCCCCGGCTTTGATCAGACCTTCCAACATTCGCTTATTGACCTTGTGGAGATCGACGCGCCGGCAGAAGTCAAAGAAGGAGGTGAAGGAACCGGTCTGGGTCCGCACGTCCAGAACGGACTCCACGGCGCCTTCACCGACATTCTTAATCGCGGCCAAACCGAACCGGATGACTCCTTCGGAGACGGCAAAGTGTTTTTGGCTGGCATTCACATCGGGGCCCAACACTTTGATTCCCAGATCGCGACATTCAGTGAAATAGCCAACCAGCTTGTCTTGGTTGCCCATGTCGGTCGTCATGAGGGCCGCCATAAACTCGGTCGGATAATGTGCCTTGAGGTATCCCGTCTGGTAACAGACCACTGCATAGGCCGCGGCATGTGATTTATTGAAACCATATCCGGCGAATTTCTGGATCAATTCATAGAGTTTCTCGGCCTTCTTCTCAGGGATCTTTCTCTGTGTCGCGCCGTCGATGAACTTAACACGCAGCTTCTCCATTTCCTCGGGCTTCTTTTTCCCCATCGCACGACGAAGGATATCGGCCTGTCCCAATGAAAATCCGGCGACCTTGTTGGCGATCGCCATGACTTGTTCTTGGTAGACGATCACCCCGTAGGTGTCTTTGAGGATCGGTTCCAATTCAGGAACTTCGTAGGCGATAGTGACTTTCCCCTGTTTCCGCTTGATGAAGTCCGGGATGAGATCCATGGGGCCGGGTCGATAGAGTGCGATAATGGCGATGATGTCTTCGAATCGATCGGGCTTCAGCCCGGTGAGCAAATCGCGCATCCCGGAACTTTCGAGTTGGAACAGTCCGGTCGTTTTTCCTGAACTCAAAAGTGCAAAGGTGGCTGGGTCATCGAACGGGACCTGATCAATGACCAGAGGGGGTGCGTCCGGATGCGTCTCGTTGATCAAAGTCTCGGCTCGGCGAATCATCGTGAGCGTTTTGAGGCCGAGAAAGTCGAATTTGACTAAGCCGATCTTTTCCACGTCCCCCATCGAGTACTGGGTGACTACTTCGTCGTTGGCCCCTTTATAGAGCGGAACATGGTCGGTGAGCGGGCCTTCGGAGATCACGACACCAGCCGCGTGGGTTGAGGCGTGACGTGCGAGGCCTTCCAAGGACTGGGCATTCGTCATCAGCTCTTTGACCTTGGGATCGGTTTCGACCAACTCGCGCAACCGGGGTTCCGTGTCGAGGGCTTGCTGGAGCGTGATGTTCAATTGGTTGGGAACGAGCTTCGCAACTTTGTCCGCGTCAGCATAGGACATCTCCAGCACACGCCCCACATCCCGGATGGCGGCCTTGGCTCCGAGTGTTCCAAAGGTAATGATTTGGGCGACATGGTCGGTGCCGTATTTCTCCACCACGTAGTTGATGACCTCTCCCCGGCGATCCATACAGAAGTCCATATCGATATCGGGCAGGGAGACACGCTCAGGGTTCAAGAATCGCTCGAATAAAAGGGTATATACCAGCGGATCAAGGTCCGTAATCCGAAGCGCGTAAGCCACAAGACTTCCGGCCGCCGAACCTCGCCCAGGTCCAACCGGAATGCCTCGGGACCGGGCAAAGCGAATGATATCCCAGACAATGAGGAAGTAGCCGGCAAACCCCATCGAACAGATGACCATGAGTTCTTCACGAAGCCGTTGGTCATAGACTGCCGAGGCGATTCGACTGGGCCGCTCCTTGAGCCGGTCCTGGAGCCCGGTCAGGGCGAGATGTTCGAGATAGGACTCGCGGTCCTTGAACCCGTCCGGAATACGGTATTGGGGAAGGTAGGTTTTGTTTAACGGAAGGTCGAGTGCGCAATGATCCGCGATGCGGCATGTGTTCGACACTGCCCCAGGGAATTCCGCAAATGCCGGTGCAATCTCTTCTGTGGACTTGACGTAGAGCTGGTCCGTGTCAAACTTCATCCGGCTTGGATCACTGACCGTTTTCCCTGTTTGAAGGCACAGCATGAGCTCATGGGGACGCGCATCTTCCTTATTCAGGTAGTGACAATCGTTGGTGCCTGCCATCGGGATCCCGAGTTTCTTGTGGATTTCCACGAGGCCGGCGTTGGCAATGCGTTGGTGATCCAGTCCGTTCGCCTGCACCTCCAGGTAGAAATGGTCCTTCCCAAAGATCTCCTGAAATTCTCCCGCTACAGCCAGGGCGCCATCCATATCTTTCTGGCCAATCAGGTAGGGGATCTCACCGCTTAAGCAACCGGAGAGGGCAATGATACCGTCGTGATGCAGCTTCAATAATTCCTTGTCTATTCGAGGCTTATAATAAAATCCTTCAAGATAACCTTTGCTGACCAGCTTGATGAGATTCTGGTAGCCGGTCAGGTTTCTCGCGAGCAGGATCAGATGATAGTAGTCGTTATGCGCAAGGCCGCTATCTTTTTTGGCATGCCGGCTGCCTAACGCCATATAGGCTTCACAGCCGATAATCGGCTTGACACCCACCTCTTTTGCTTTGCGGTAAAACTCGACGGCGCCGAACATGTTGCCGTGGTCGGTCATCGCGACTGCCGGCTGGTTGAACGATTTGATTTGGCGCACCAGCGGCTCAATCTGGTTGGCGCCGTCCAGAAGGCTAAATTGTGTGTGGAGATGAAGATGGAC
>JAEURV010000003.1 GCA_016788465.1 Nitrospira sp.
TCACGGTCACTGAAGTTGACTATGTGTGGGTCACGTTTGGCGTAGGTGGTCCATCTGTGAAGGCAACGATAACGGGCCGATGGACGTGGCAATGCGAAGGTGTCATTCCGGCTAGCACGCTCAGTGGCCAGCCGCTCGTCATCTCCGTTGCAGCTCTAGCCGGTATGCGGAATGAATATAAGAAACCAGGAGAGGATCAAGATGTCGGGAATGCCTCGGCTCAGGTCTCTGTGCTCTTCAAGCAAAAACCACCGGAACTGACGGTACAATTCACCTCACCGGTGACGGCCGAGACAGTGCCTTTTCTATTCAAAATTTCTGGGACTTCCAGAAATAGTACGCTGGTGCAATACAAGATCGACAACGGGACGTTTGCCAATGTCGATAGTACGAACGGGGACTGGGCCGCATGGAGTAAAACCATCCCACTTCAATATGGGTCGTTCGAGTTGACCGTGAAAGCCACGGGAGACTCAACAGCAAATCCTGCTGAGGTCGAGGATAGAAGAACTATTGTCATCAGGAGACCATTTGAACCAACGGATCTTGAGCAGGTATTTGCCAGCTCGACCTACCTGCGGGAGTTGATGGAGTTTGCCCAGCGCCACATCAAGATCGGTGCCGGTGCAGGCCCCACGCCTCAGGTATTGGCCAGCCGATTGTTTCAGCCCTACGACAAGTTGACGGCTCCTCGCGCCTTTGAAGCAGCTACTCAGCCAGTCGCACAAGCGAGAATTGCCATTGAAGTGCTGCGTCGGGCGATGGCGGCGCAGACGCAGACGATCCCTGCGGAGCTGGAGCAACGGTTCCGGTTCACCGCGTACCAACATCTGGTCCGCGAACTCGGGACCTCCTATGACGAACTCCGACTGGCACGACTCGCCGGTCAATCCGAACGGCAGGCTTTGGCGGCACGACTGGGGCTTTCGTTGGAAGCCAGTCGACCGGATCGCCTGGATCGGATCACCTTGACGCCCGAGACGGTCACGGATGCCCTGCTTGAAGAACTATTTGGTTATCGTTCGACGGCTCCGTCTGATCCGCTGCAGATCCCGACAGTTGCTCCGCGGGTTCCTGAGTGGCAGGGGGCTGCGTTGACGGCCGCATGGTTTGAAGAGGATGTGCGCACTCGCGATGCCGCGAGCGGCACCCTCCCGATCATCGATCCGGATATCATCAGCCTGGATCATATCGTGAATCGTGTGGCCACCAATCCGGTCTTGACATTATGGACGGCCCGTCGCAAGTGGGTCGACGATTTGTTTGTCGCCATCCAGAAAGACAGTGCGACGCAAACCCAGCCGTTAGCCCGTTTCGACCACGTCGTGAAGAAATACGTTGTTGAGAGCCTGCCGGCTCTGGATCTGCCGGCCTTGGCAATGAGAGATGCACAGGGTGAGAATCTCGCGGTCGAGCTCGGTCGGTATGAGCTGGATCTTCCGGCATTTCGGTTTCTGGCTAAGAGCCGTGCCTTGCTGGTGGCTGGGAGCTTGTTGGACTCGGAATGGCAGGATGTGTTTGCCATCCTGCTCCAAGTCAAAAAGCGTCGTCTGTTCACCCAATGGCGCAACGAGGAACGTCGAGCGAGTGTGACTCTGGAGCCCGGTGTGTTCTTCGCTGGCGGCAGCGAGCCGCTTGTGGTCATCCCTACCTGGCGTGGTTCCCAGAAGGTGTTTTCACAATGGCGGCGTACTCTCCTGGCACGAGCCAAGCAACGTGACACGGTACAGGGGAACTATCAGACGGCGCTGGCTGCAGCGGAAACGCAGACGTTGCCGGAACTGCGGGATGCCTTGCTGGGTCTGATCGGACAACGGCAGACGCCGTCGGAAGTGCGGGTTATCCCGGCTGAGCGTCTCAGCCGGGAATTGTTGATCGATTTACGTGCCCATGCCGACACCAAGACGACACGGGTCGATCAGGCCATTGAAACCCTGCAAGGTTTGCTCTTCTCCGTACGGGCTGGTCGGCTGCCAGCGGCTTCGGGTGGGCAGTGGACCATCAATGAGACCAGTTTCGATCCGGAATGGGTCTGGATGGGGAGCTACCGTACCTGGCTGGCGGCGATTCGGGTGTTTGCTTACCCGGAAAATCAGTTGTTCCCGAATCTGTATGTCCCTGTGGGGGACAGACTGAAGCCTACGAAGTCCTTTATCGGCAAAGACGGATTGATCGACCGGTTACGCAAGACGCCCAAAGTGACACCACAGGTTGCCCGTGACTTGGCCAAACAGTATCTGGAAAATTTGCGCAAGGAACCTGACGTTCCCGCTGGAAATCTTCCGGCCAATTTTATCCTGACGGATCAACAATTGTCGGCCGACGAGCAGACCGAGCGGCTGGCGTTGATCGCCAAGCTGTTCAGCGGCATGACGAATCCCAATGATATTCCGCAATATCTGCGCGAAGTCTTTTGGCTCGTGCCGATGGCCCTTGCGCAACGCCTACAGGACGAGCACGAATATTTGGTGGCGTTGGACTGGTACCAAACCGTGTATGCCTTTGAACTGCCGTTGGATCAACGGAAACGCTATCCCGGCTTGACGATGGAGGAGGCACTTGCATCGTCCTACAGCCGGACACCGGGATGGCTCACCGATGAATTAAATCCCCATGTGATTGCCCGTACCTCGACGGATCAGAGTCAGAAGTTGGTCGGGCGGCGGAATGTGTATACACGATACACCGTGATGGCCATTGTCCGATGTTTTCTGGCCTATGCGGATCTCGAATTTTCTCGCAATGTGGCGGAGTCGGTCACGAAGGCTCGCACGCTGTATGAAACGGCGATCGACCTGCTGGGGGTACCGGACTTGAGTCCAGAAATTGGGCCGACGATTCCGTTCCCTGCCAATCCAGTGTGGGAGTCTTTAAAGCTGCATGCCCACAACAATCTCGCCAAGATTCATAACGGGATGAACATTGCCGGGGTACGCGACGTGCAGGTGTCGAGCGGTCACACGACGATGTTACTACCCAGCCAATACCGCTATAGTTTTTTGGTAGAACGTGCCAAGAACCTGGTCAGCATTGCCCAGCAGGTAGAGACGGCATTTCTCTCCGCCTTGCAACAGGGGGAGGAAGAACGCTATCGGCAGCTGCAGGCTCAGCACGATATTCAAGTGGCCGGCAGTTCAATCGGACTGGCAAACCTGAAAGTCACGGATGCCGATATTCAAACTGGTGAGGCTGAGCTACAGAAGGACAAGGCAGCTACACAGTTCGATCATTTTGACGACCTCATCCACGATGGACTCAATAAGTCTGAATGGTGGGCTCTCAAAGCATTGGAAGGTGCAGCCGTAGCAAAAGCCGCGGCGGCGGCTGGATCTTTTACGATTGATAACAATCCCTGGGCATCGAAAGCCAGCGCGATTGGTGACTTCTTAGCCGCGACATCACAGGCACTTCAGACACGAGCCAGCTTTGAACGCCGAAAGCAGGAATGGCAGCTGCAGAAAAATCTCGCGTCAACAGACGTGCAGATCTCGAGGCAACAAATCCTGCGGGCCAAGAATCAGCAGCAAGTCGCGGCTCAGGAACTCAGACTCGCCAAGAATCAACTGGAGCATGCCGAAGCCGTGATGAATTTTCTCGCGAACAAATTCACCAATGCAGAACTGTTCGAGTGGATGAGCGGCGTGTTGGGTGGGGTTTATGCCTACTTTCTTCAGCAGGCGACGGCTCTGGCGCAACTGGCGGAAGCGCAGTTGGCCTTTGAGCGTCAGGAATCGGCGCCTGGATTTGTGCGGGCGGACTACTGGAATGATACGACGGCTGGTGTTGGGACTGAGCCGACCGATCGCCGTGGGCTGACCGGATCCGCACGGTTGCTACAGGATCTCTATCGGCTGGACCAATATGCGTTCGACACCGACAAGCGCAAACTGCATCTGACGCAGACGCTGTCCTTGGCGCAGCTGGGCGCACAGGAGTTGCAGCAGTTCCGTGACACGGGCGTCCTCACATTCGCGACGCCGGAAGCACTGTTCGATCAAGAGTTTCCTGGTCACTACCTGCGTCTAGTGAAACGCGTCAAGGTATCGATGATTGCCTTGGTGCCGCCGGTGCGCGGTGTGCGTGCCAGTCTGTCAGCCTCTGGTCTGTCGCGCACGGTGGTGTCTAGTGACAAGTTCACCACGGTCATGCTCAGTCGATCACCGGAAACCATTGCCTTCACGTCGCCGTTCAATGCCAATGGCCTCTTCGAACTGGAGCCAGAGAACGGCATGCTCTTGCCGTTTGAAGGGATGGGCGTCGATGCAGTCTGGCGGCTGGAGCTGCCGAAACCAGCCAACCCGTTTGATTACCGCACCATCGCCGATGTTTTACTCACCGTGGAATATACGGCTCTCCACAGCGTGGACTATCGACAGAAGGTGGTGCGTGAGCTGGATAGAACCTTTACCGGGGACCGCGCGTTCAGTCTTCGTGATCAATTTGCTGATGCCTGGTATGATTTGCACCATCCTGAACAGGTTGATGCGGCTCAGCAGATGCGTGTGACACTGCCGATTCGGCGCGAGGACTTCCCCCCGCATCTCTCGGATGTGCGGATCGAGCAGCTGACCCTCTTCTGCGTTCGTGCGGATGGTGTCATGCAAGAGTTGAGAATCATGTCGCTCGCACATACCATTCCGGGACTTAATACTGTGACAGCTGGAGAGGTTGTCACCAAAGGTGGGATCGTGAGCACTCGCCGGCCTGGGGGAGCTCCGTGGCATGTGTTGGCAGGGAGACCGCCCATCGGGCACCTGACAGTCCAGTTCGAGAACAGTCCGCAAGTGCGCCAGGCCTTTAAGGACGAATCGATTCTTGATCTTGTGATGGTGCTGACCATCAATGGAGTAACTCCTCCCTGGCCGTAAGTTCTATCCCGAGGGAGGCGGGGGCATGAAACACCTCCGTCTCCAACGTTCGCCCATACCCGTTCGTTTCCTGCTTCCCACCGTCTGTTTCCTATGGTTTATCAGCGACTTCTTCGTTCTATTGAGTTCACGCCGATTCTGTCTGGTGCGCTGAGCTTGTGTGTAGGTCTTAGGCTGGGTTTGACAAACGCGCTTGCCGGTGGAGTACACTGCCACCCCAATAGCTCCCCCCATTCACTCCTACTGTCCTAAGGAGGCCTCCATGCAGAACAGTTTCTGGGTCAAGATGCTCAGCGTAACAGGTCTGTTGGTCTTGTGCCTTACGAGTTGGGTCGGTGCTGAAGAGCCGGCTGGTGCGGTCAGTGAGGCACGTCTGGTCGCCCAATATAACTACTCGATTCACATTCTCGCCATGCTGGTAGTGGGATTCGGATTTCTGATGGTGTTTGTCCGTCGGTATGGCTTTGGAGCGACGACCGGCACCTACCTGGTTGTTGCAACAGGACTGCCTCTGTACATGTTATTGCGGGCCAATGGGGTCGTGGGCCATGAGTTGAAGGCGCACACGGTCGATGCACTCTTGTACGCCGAATTCTCCGTGGCGACGGCGCTCATTGCCATGGGCGCCGTGCTGGGGCGTTTGCGGGTCTTTCAGTATGCGTTACTCACGTTGCTGTTGGTGCCCCTGTATGCCATGAATGAATATCTCGTGTTGGACAATGGGGCAGGGCTGACGAAGGGCTTTCAGGACTCAGCGGGCTCGATCGTGATCCACGCGTTCGGCGCCTACTTTGGGTTGGCCGCGTCGTTGGTTCTGACGACGACTGCGCAGCGGAGTCAGCCCATTGAATCAGATCCGACTTCCGATCGATTTGCCATGCTGGGGTCGATGGTGTTGTGGCTGTTCTGGCCGAGTTTTGCCACGGCGATTGTGCCGTTTGAGGAGATGCCGCAGACCATCGTGAATACGATTCTGGCTCTGAGTGGGGCGACGCTCTCAACCTATTTCCTTAGCACCCATTTCCACCATGGGAAAACGTCAATGGTCGATATGGCCAATGCGGCCTTGGCAGGTGGGGTGTCGATCGGCTCGACCTGTAACCTTGTGAGTCCGACCGGTGCGTTTGGGATCGGACTGCTGGCCGGTGCCTTGTCGGTCATCGGGTATGTGTTTATTCAGCCCATGCTTGAGTCGAAGATCAAACTCGTCGATACCTGCGGTGTGCACAATCTTCATGGGATGCCCGGTTTACTCGGCGGACTCATGGCGATCATCGTTGTGCCGGGTGTGGTCGGGGTTCAACTGGTGGGGATTGCTGTGACGCTTGGGATCGCGATTGTCGGCGGGGCCATTGCCGGGGCGGTAATTCGAGCGACAGGGACGACAGAACAGGCTTACGAAGACTGCCACGAATTCTCACATGTACCGGGACCGGAAAGTGAGCGACGTGTCGAGGAGCTGGCGCTTGGAGCCAAGGCCGATATCGACGCTCTGCAGAAAGAACTACTTACTCGAACGGCGGCACACACTTAACTGAGACATTCATCTTGGCAATCTCAGTACGGAACATGCTGAGGGGCAAGAGGAGAAAAGCTTGAGCCGGCACTCTTTACGTGAGGCAACGGATATGCACGCGAATCCGTTGCCTCACAGGAACACACTGCCTCAATGGGCAACTTTCTGCAGTACCTGAGGCTAGAGCCATCCGTCACGTAAGGAACTTCCACTCGGAGGCTGCCGTTCAGCGAAAAGCCTGTTGTGATCTGAAGATCCAGCCGCCGACGGAAGCCGATTATTGAGCTCGTCGGGCAGAAGGTTGCTCTCAACAAAGGTGTGCGCGCTGGGTCATTCCTGCCAGCGGTGCATGATCTTTGGGGCCAGCGGCCTTACCTCGTTCTCGATAGGAAGAGCACCGCTGCTCCTCTATATGGGGCAGCGAACTGCTGCATCGCTCTGCCAGGTGTCGGCAGGTCCCGAATGATGGTCCCTTCAACCGGAGCAATCCAGTCGACCTGAAACGAACCCGTCGTATCTCTGAGATCGACCGTCACATTGCCGCCCTCCGGCAGGTAGGCGATATAGGCGGTGTTTGGCTGCACCAGGCAGTAACTCGTTGAGGCGAGTTCCTCACAGGGAATCATTGCAGCTAGATCCACTCGATCGGCGAGGCGCCGTGTCTGTCCTAGGCTCGCGCGCATCGCATTCCAATTGGTTGGGGGAGTGTTCCCTAACACGCTGTTGTCGTAGGGGTCCATGAACAACGGGGAGTACCCTCGGGTGAAGCTTTTCCATACCCAACCGATGTTACCACCGATACCCCACAGGTGATCCGTATCGAGGAGGATCACTTTTCGACCGCTGGCTGGAGGGGGATCCAACTGGTACTGACGGCCATCTGGTACGTTGCTACCGAGAGAAATCCAGTCGGCGGGGCTTTCGATAAGAGTGTGGTTCGTGCCTCGGTGCTGTAGGTTCCTGCTCCATTGAACCGTCATACCCACAGGGTGTTGCTTCAGGCGATTGGCTTCGTATTTCTTGATAAAACGAACCAGATGGGACTGCCACTCAGTTGAATACGAACCGCTTTCGTTGGAAATTTCGTAGAGAACGTTGTCGAGATCTCCCACGGCGTCGATGACGTGTTGGATGTAGGTCTCTTGCAGATGCGTGACGGCTGGAATATCGAGCGTGTGGGTCTCGAGACCGAGCCCGTCGCAATTGGGGTCGCCGTCGATGCCGCTGATGTTATTGTCCCGATGAAAAGGATGGTCGTTCCAGGAGTTGGGGACATGCTGGAGTACGTAGCCTTCGAACAACATGATGGAGACGTAAATCTCACGTTGCCCTGCTGCCTTAACGCGAGAGCGGAGCCGTTCGAAGTAGGCTGGGTCGAAGGTGTTGAGATCGAACTTAGGTTTCCCGTCGAGCGCATTGCCGGGACCGGTCCGTGCCCATGGATGAGGCGCGACGGCATTACGCACGCCTCGCTTGCCGGCTTCTGGACTCCAGCGGGTATCCCAAGTTGTTTCTTCTTTTCTCCAAAGACGGATGAAATTGTGGTGGTGACGCTTAAGAAAATCGAGGTATGCATCAAAGTCGAAGGTCGACGGCGGATCTCCCTGGCCGATGTCAGCCATGTTATTCCAGACGTGCGACCCGGCAAGGTAGACAGCACGTAATGAACCATCCGGGTTTGTTGTGCCGTCGGTGAAGTAGCGGGGGTTGCTCGGATGGACACTGAGGGGCCCACGGGCCGACGTCGGCGGCTGTGAGGCAAGGGACCATTGGCCGATCGAAACTAAGAAGAGAATGAACATGACGAAACGCACATGAAGCAGTCGTTGCAGAAGCCGCACACCAATCACTACCAGTGGCTGAACGAGTGACTGATGGGGCAACGGTTTACCGAAAGCCGATCCCCTCGAGATTGTGATCGGTTCAGGGACGCTGGAGCGATTGTCAGCAGGTACTTCGTTCGGTGCTTCGTTAAACATGTCATCTCCTACGAAGGTTGTGTCCTCGGTTCAGCGATGGAACAAGTCGGGGGGAGAACGCCAGTGCAATACTGGCAAAGCGCGGGACGTGTGTTGTTCATATCCCTAGAGTAATGACTGACGTCTCGTTTGGAGTGTGGCCCGATCTCCCTCGCCGTTGTGGAGAGCTAGCTCCTCCAGCAAGCATTCCGGTATTGTTCGATCGCAGGAATGGTCATGCATGGTTTCTCTTCCGCTAGGTTTCAAAACAGATCTCCGGCTGGGGGTGATCGTCGATTGAAAGGTACGACAAAAGACAATTGTTCCGGTACGTATTCCCGCAGTGTGAAGTACCATTCGACATGACTGACCGGTGACCCGCTGAGTATTCGACGCAGAACAATTGGTAGTCGCATGCTAACGAGCTCCGTGGACATCCATAAGTTGCACTAGCAAGTTGAGTGCCATGAGGGAGACGCGTGAGGAAATAATTTGGACGATTGTCATCACTCCAAAGTGTGTATGTTTGTCATAGCTTACGCGTTGGCATGTACTGGTGGTATCAATCGACCACATCAGGGCGAGGCTCATATACAAGGAGAGGGAGTGGTTACTTTGTATGGTAACGGAACTAGGAGAAAGTATAGGTGGAAGGGGGGAGGTCTCAGTATCGGTGTAGGAGATGCCGGCTATCGTGATACTAAACAATTTCCTCGTGCGTCCATCGGCGACATGCAGTTAATCGATCTACAATAAATAAGGCGGGGAGGGGCATGCGAGACGCCCGAGCGAATTCAAAGAAGGCAGGTCTACTGGTGGGGCCTTGTCCGCCGCATTACCCGACGCCTGGAGGTTCGATTCTGAGGAGTTGGCTGTTTGCTAAAGATACCTCTGCGGATCTCCAACTCTATTCCGCCGCAGCGTTCACGGGTCTTCTGCTTGTCCTGCAATTCTTGCATCGACCAGGATCAGGATTAGATGAACGCCACGATGCCTTGATAAGGCGGAATAAATATATTTATTCTTAGCATAATTCTTCTTACCCAGGACTATTGATGGTGTGTGTCTCGAAAACGAAAAAATCAGCACTCACCTACTTGTGCAAACGTTTTTCCACTTATCTCACTCATAGGAGGACACAATGCCGACATAGCCTGACCTGAAGTCTTGGAGTCGTATCATTCCCGCCGCGAAGCGATTCGTGGTATTGGTCGAGTTCAACAAGGAAGCAGTCTTAGATCTCGAGACGGGGCTAGTGTGGGGAAAATCGCCGGGAGCACAACTCATGGATTGGTACGCTGCATCTCTAAGATGCTCTGGATAAGATCACCGGCGGACGAAATGCGTGGCGACTGCCAGCGGTTACTGAGTTGACAAGCCTGGTTGATCCAACTCAAGCGAGGCCGTCCTTACCAGTAGGTCATCCCTTTATCAACCTTACTTCCCCGTTTGCATTTTGGATAACGATGTCAGCCGTAAGGCTTCCCGCCGACAGCGAGTTTTTTAAGGTTCCTCGATGGGAGCGTAAACCAGAGCGGTAGGAATGGCCAAGTTTATGTCTGGTGTGTATGCGTTCCGATGAATGCTGATATACATAGAGGTTTTGCCTTCTGATGCGCAGATGAAAAACTGGAGGTTTTGAGCAGCTGCTGGCTGGGCCAAGTGATGTGCAGTAGCCGGACGGTTCATTGTGTGTTGGGACGCAGCATTCGCTAGCAGCGGAAACTGCCTTGGTGAAGATACCAAGGTTTGTTGCTGAGCCACCTTGTAACAATCTGCATTGCTGAAATGCCTGTTCTGCGAGCGCGATGTCTTGATTATCTTTGTCTTACCTTTATGCAGTAGATCCTGGAGCCGTGTGCGGCCTTGGCCCCTAGCATGTAGAGGTCACCGTTGTACGGCTCTTGAACTATTCAACTATGGCTTTGAGATTGCTTTCTTTTTTCATCGGTCTTGGCGGGGGTTCTGTGGGTGTCATTCGAGCTCGGTTTGCGTTGAGCAGGAATCGCCGGAGCTTGTTGGCACGCTGTATGGTGCGCCCGACAGGACTTGAACCTGTAACCTTCTGATCCGTAGTCAGATGCTCTATCCATTGAGCTACGGGCGCGAATCGAGAATATTTTGAATATTGAGTGTTTGGTGTTGGGTCGGGGGGGCTGAGAAATTAAACCAAGCATCCGTGGCATGCGCCATCCCTGGAGCTTATACCCCCTTCGCCCATCCTTCAACACCCCTGCGTACGGCAGGGAAGTTTATACAGTGGGCAGTGAGAGAGGGTCAAGTAAAACCGGTAGCATGAGATAAGGTGGCCTGAGGGGGAAAGGGCTTGCGATCTGAATATGGGTGAGGCTGGATTGGATAATCATGAACTGATCGTGCGTCTGCTTCAGTGTTCGGCTCTCGTCAAAACTCAGATCAGCGGGGAGCACTCAGTTTGTAAACCTGTTGGATCAATGGTGAGGTGTCAAAACTACTGCGTAGGCGTTCGTCGTGCAGGCAATTGTTGATACCATCGAGGACCTTTCGGGCTTCCACATAGGCATTGTATGCAGCGTCCGGCCGACGGCGCGCTTCGTTCAGTCGGCCGAGCGCGACGTGGGTTTTCCAAATTTGAGTCGGGTTTGCCGTTCTTCGTGCAAAGATCAAGGCTTGCTGCAAGGCATGCAGGCTGTCATCCCACCGGCGTTCGGCCAGCGCGACTTCGCCACGCAGCCGCCAACCCTTGGCGAGATTCTTGGTTGAGTTGGTGCGTGTGGCGATCTCCAGACACTGATCGGCCCACTCCCAAGCTTTGGCGGTATTGCCGCAGATAAGGCTCAGATCCCCCATGGTCGAGAAAAGGTGCGTCGAGTATCGCCAGCGCATCCAGTCGCTGGTGGCAGGATGCTTCACCAATTTGTAGGTTTCCTCTGTGACCTCCTGAGCCTCAGGGAGCTTTCCTTGAGCCAGCAACAGATCAGCGAGGTTGATGTTGGCATTGGCAAAGGTCTCGGGATCACCACGCTTGCGCGCGCCGTCCGCACTCCGATTATTCATGTCCAGCGCGCGCGTATGGTTGTCGAATTCAATCCAGAGCCATCCCAACGTGTTGAGGACGCGAAGGCTTATCACTTCAGCGCCGACTTTCTCAGAGAAGGCGAGATGTTGTTCCAGCTTCATCAGCGCTGCGTCGTACTCTCCTTTGCCGATGCAAACAAGGCCGGAGATCCACACGGTCCAGAGTAAAGGCATCACCAAGCGATGTTCGTGCGCAATGTGGACCGCCTCCTCTACTTGCTGGGCTGCTTCCATGTATTCCCCTGCCCAGTTCCTCTGAAGCGCAAGGCAACCGAGGGACAGTGATTCCGGAACATGCGCGGCCGTGGCGCGGCCGATGCGCAACGCCTCAGTCCACTCGATTCGAGCTGCCTCAAGCCGTTCGGTCGTGGCGTAGATGTACCCATTTGTAAAACGGCTGGCTGCGATGACCGGTGCGGCATCAACTTGGGTGGCGACATCGAGCGCCTGTCTGGATTCTTCGAGCGCCTTGTCGAAGTCATGTGCCCAGAATGACGAAAATGCCATGCTGGCCAGGGCAGCGCCTTCTTTCACTTTATCTCCGGTTTGCCTGGCGAGGGCGAGCAGAGATTCACCTTCACCATGCGAGTTCAAAAAATCACTCAGAGCGAAATAGGCATTCGCTTTGGCCTCTCGGATCGACATGAGGACCTTGACGTCCACGGATCCTTCGAGCCGACTCGTGACGTCGAGGGATTTGTCATAGAGGACAACGGCTTCTCGGTTGGCAAACGATTTCAGCGCCTTCTCGGCGCTTCTGAGCAAGTAACCGAGAGCATGTGACCAGTCCTCCGCACGCGTGAAATGATGCGCGAGAACCTCATATTGTTCGGCGAGCCGATCTGCATAGAGTGTCTCGATGGCCAGCGCGATGATCCGGTGCAATTCCTTACGTCGCTGAATGAGCAAGGAACCGTATGCGATGTCATGGGTGAGAGCATGCTTGAAGATGTACGCCTGTTCGGAGGAAAGCCGTTTTTCGTAGATGAGTCCTACCGCCTTTAGTTCTTGTAAAGGACTTGCGCCGTGATCTTGGATGTCGGTGATGCGGTCAAGAAGCCGGGTGGTGAATTCTCGGCCGATGACGGAGGCAAGTTGAAGGATTTTTTTGGGTACTTCGTCGAGGCGGTCGATTCTGGCCATGATGACGTCTTGGATGGTGCTAGGAACGAAGATTTCCGTCATCCGCTTGGCCAGAACGTACCGTTCACCGGATCTTCGTATGGCTCCGGCTTCCTGGAGAGATTTTATGATCTCTTCTAGGAAGAAGGGATTCCCTTCCGCCCTTGAGGTTACCAGCCTGTGCAAGTCTCGTGGCAAGCTCTTGACAGATAGTACGGATTCCGCCATGTGCTTGCTGTCCTCTACAGACAGCGGTGTGAGCCTGATGTTGCTGTGGTAGGTGTGATTCCCGAAAGGATGTGAATAACTCGTCCGGTACGTGAAGATATCAAGAATCCGATTCGCGGGCACGATAGTGGCCATCAGGGACAAATAATCCTCGGTTGCCTTATCCATCCAATGACAATCTTCGTGCACCCGTATGAGGGGTTGGATAGTTGAGGCCTCTACGAAAAACTGGCGCAGGGCATCGAATGTTTCGCCGCGCCGTTGCTGAGGATCCATGGTAAGGACGGCGGGATCACCAGGTTCAATTGATAAAAGATGCCGAAGGTAAGGGATGATAGGGCGTAAGTGTTCTCCAACATTCAGAACCCCGAGCGCGATTTTGTCGGCAATTGTGCTCTCGTTATCGTCACCCTCGATTCCGAAGGTTCGCTTCATCATGTCGATGATGGGATGCATCGCCATTGATTGACCAAATGACATGCATTGCCCCTCGATCCAAGTCGCATCGCCGCTTAGCTTGCGATGGAACTCGTGCAGGAGCCGAGATTTCCCGATACCCGGCTCGCCGATGATGAATGCAACTTGCCCCTGTCCGCCCCGTGCCTTGTCGAAGCAGTCGAGGAGCGCCTGCAATTCAGGCTCACGCCCGACATAAGGCGTAAGCCCGCCCTCGGCCGCGACTTCCATCCTCGTGCGGCCTTCGCGCATTCCCAGAATTTCCCAGGCTACTACGGGTTCCGTCTTTCCCTTCAGAGTAAGACCACCGAGTATGCGAGTCTGAAAGTACCCTTTGACGAGCCGATGGGTGGCTTCTGATACGAGGATCTGTCCACGGTCTGCGGTCTGCTGTAGTCGTGCCGAAATGTTGGTGGTATCGCCCATCGCAGTATAATCCGTACGAAGGTCTGTACCGATGGGGCCTACGACAACAAGACCGGTATTCAGGCCTTGACGGACCTGGAAGGTGAGATCACGCTGCTGCCGGAGATCTTCTTGATAGGCTTCAAGAGCTTTGCGTATTCCCAGCGCTGCGTGGACTGCGCGTTGAGCATGATCCTCATGGGCAAGGGGTGCCCCGAAGAGAGCCATGATTCCGTCGCCTAGGAACTGGCTAACCGTACCTTCGAAGTGATGAACTTCCTCCAGCATCAGCTTGAAGGCATGCTGCATGATGGTGTGGACGTCTTCTGGGTCAAGCCGCTCGGACATCGATGTGAAGCCGGCGACGTCGACGAAGAGGACGGTGACTTGCTTACGTTCGCCTTCCAGCACGGGCAGAGAGTTGAAGACCTTTTCGGGAGAACGCTTCGGCGTGTAGCTCGCTGGAGTTTCAGAGAAGACTGCGGAACGGGCGAGCAGAGTTTCTGGGCCGACCTCAGAGCCGAGTGGCGATCCACAGCCATCACAGAAACGACTGCCTGGCTCAATTATTAAACCACACCTCTGGCATGCCATCGCCAGAGGTGTCCCGCATTCTCGGCAGAACCGAGCTCCTTCACGGTTCTCAGCGCGACAATGAGAACAGTGCATGTTCGTTATTCCGGCCTATCTGAGTGAAGTCAACCATATCGCCCATGGAACGCTCTCCTGTGGGGGTGGTGCTGCGCTTTGGTGCCGAGAGGCGGAGCGCTGAATCGTAGCATATTCACGATTGGCATGCCTCAAGTAGGAAGGCCTTCTGTTTTCAGATACAAGATACCCCGGCTATGAAGCAAGAAATAGGGGATGAAGTAGTGAAGCTCATTGAATGGTGCCATGCACCCTCAGATATCCATTTTGAGATCACAGGTGAGGACGAGAGATGGAAGGCTGTCTCATCTCAGTACACATCAGAGGTAATACTTGCACAGTTCTCTATGAGGAGGGGACAAGATGTGGCTGCCAGAAAAGTCTGGAAGTCCCAGATGCGCCGGTTCACTAAGGGATGGCCGTACTGACTTCATTTGAGACGGTACTTTCAGCCCCATCCGCATTGAATGCGGTGACTACGAAGAAATAGGTGGTGCCAGGTGCCAGATCAGTGGCGGTGTACGTTGTGACATCCATGGACGTCGTAGCAATTGGGGGCCCATAGCCCCCTGATGTTGTTGCCGAATAGATCTTATATCCGGCGAGATTTCTTCCGATGCTTGCTTCCCAAGAAAGCCTGGCTGTTCCATCATTATCCGTGGGAAGAGCTGAGTTCTGGGACTGGTCCGATGCCGAACAGGCGGCCAGAAGGAGTAAAAGGGCACCGAGTTGAAACGCACGATAGAAACGTGTCATATGCGGTGGCTTGCTGATGGCCCAAAGTCCGGTTCTGTAAGATTACTCGGTCATCTCCATACGTCAGCGGTGTTGCGATGTCTACGAGAACATGGCCTTGAAGAAGCCATTTAAAATATCAAGGAGCAAGAACGAAGACCGGTGATGACTCGGACGAGGGACCAGTGGGTGTCCATCAAAGTCATGTCAATGTGTCAGAATGTATTCAGTGTTGCAACTCTTTGAAAGCCGAACAGTAAGGTAAGATTAAGAAAGTGGATGCCTTCAACCTACAACCTGAGGTCTGGAGGTGAGAGACAGAACAGGTATGGTGCCACCAGCATATGAAAGAGTTCTGGGAGCAAGTTGTGCTGTTGGTTCAGAACCGGGAATTAACGATTTCCAGAGCGGCCAGGTGACTGGTGATATCCGACAAGACACAGGCGAACTGGGTGTGTCGATCCTGGCCCAGCCAACTCGCCATGATGAAGGAGCCTCAGTGGCTCGTGACCGAGATGGAGGCCGAGGGTTCCTGCATCGTTCCGATCACGCCTCAGAGTATTGATTGTACCCAGGATTATCAGGAGCAGTTGCGGCAGTTTGGCATCATCCCTTCTATGAGCCGCAAGGGAAACTGTTATGCAACGCGCCGATGGAGAGACTCCGGGGCTGGCTCAAGCATGAGCTGGTGCCTCATCGGCGGTATGCTACGCGGGCACAGGCTCGACAAGGAAGCTCGGAGTACATGAGATTTTCTCTCACGGTTGGCGGCGGCATCCTCGGCTAGGGGATCTTTCGCTGGTGGTTTTTGTTCAACCGTAGGCCCGCCAACAGCTGTCGGCATGAAGCTGCAATCGATCGCGTCTACTATTGAGGATCAAGGTCAGTTGCCGGAACATTCGAGAAATCTTAGGTGCGATCGGTGGCTAAGAGATGATCGTACGGGCTTCGTTTGAGAAGCTACTTTCAGTCCCATCCGTATTGAATACGGTGACGACGAAAAAGTATGTGGTGCCGGGTGCCAGACCGGTGACGGTGTAGGTTGTGACATCGATGGGTGTTGTAGCTATTGGAGTTGCATAGGCCCCCGATGCCGTTGCCAGATAGATCTTGTATCCGGCGAGATCCGTTCCAGTATTTGGATCCCAAGAAAGTACCGCGATTCCACTAGTAGCCGGAGACATATCTGCCTCGAGCGAGGGGTCCGCTGCCGCACAGGCTGTCAGAACGAGGAGAACGACACCGAGAAACAGATGATAGAAGCGAGTCGTAATCATCTTGGCCGTCCTTTGTCAACTGACATGGTAGGGTGAGTTGACTTAGTCCGTACCCTCCGCAAGCTCTGTACCGGTGTCTCTGCCAAAAGGGATCTGCCAACCTATTTGAAATATTGATCAATGGGAGAGGATGTGCGCGGTAATGTTGGTTGAGGCTAGGGTGTCGAAATCAATTTTGTACGGTTAGGCCAGAATTTGGTTATACGGTGTACCTGCCAATGTTTGAACAGGGATGAGCTTGCGGGGCTGATTGAGGGAGTCAGAATAGCGGGGAGCTATCTACCTAGAAACGACGAGGGGCTTCCTACAGAGTAGGAAGCCCCTCAATCAAGTGTCGCTAAGTTAAAACTTAGTGGCCCTTCTTCTCTTCCTTCTTCTCGCCGAAGGTGTCGGCATGGCCGCCCTTCTTCTCTTCCTTCTTGTCGCCGAAGGTGTCGGCATGGCCACCCTTCTTCTCATCCTTCTTCTCACCAGCCATCACGACATGGCCGCTCTTCTTCTCTTCCTTCTTTTCGCCAGCGAAAGCCGGTGCGCTGAAGGTCACTGCCACTGCCACTGCCATCACTGCCATCAACATGCTCTTCATTCTGAAAACCCCTTGTTAAGATTTTATAAGAATGTGTGCCACTCATTGGCACTTGAGGAAGATATACAGCAAAGGTAATGCCGCTCTTGATTCTTCTGCACATGAGACCAAGAGCATTGATGAATCAGTAGGTTAGCAAATGTCTCTCATAAATACTCGAAGGGATTTGCCTACAGGTGGCTGTAGCAGAATAGCTGTGGTCGAGCCAAACTGCCTCAGTTCATAGAAGACTGCTGGTGATGGTCTGGCTGCTGTCTTGCCGACCGATACTCTTAAACCAAGTGCGAGTTAGTAGGGAGGTATGAGTCGGCGGCATTGATTGAACGGAAAGTTTACGGTCTTGTGATTCTACGGGGGTATGTTCGTTGAAATGCTACTTATATTTATTCCTAAATTATATTGTCAGACAATCCATCACGACGCTCTTGATGGAAGGTCTCGCGCTATCCGCCTGATATCACTGGCCGGATTTCGATCTGGTCCTGGTCGAGGAGCATCTCGTCTTCCGTCACCAATTCATCGCCACGAATAACGAGGTGTGCTTCGATGACCAAATTCAATTCTCGGAGGAGGTCTTTTGCTCGCTTCGGACCCTTGACGGCGACGGTTCTTGAGGGGTGACTCAGTTGGACTTGCATATCCGGATGATACGCGTGAGTGTGATCAAGGAGCAAGGGGGACACTGGCTCTATTTGAAAGCCAACATCGCTTAGCATAGAGCAGACAGTTTGCTCTTAGCGTAAGCCAGCCCTTCTTCCAATGTTACAAATTCTCCATCTAACTGAGCTTCGAAACAGTCATCAAGCAATTGGCCCATCCCAGGGCCAGGCTGAACTCCCAATTCCAACAGGTGACGTCCCATAACAAGGGGAACAGGGACCTGTCGGTCGACTGCCAACTGTTGTGCTCGTGCCAAGAGCCAGTCTCCGGCAGGGAATCCATCAAATGGCTTCGGTGGACGGCCTGCATGGTCGGCTCGAGCGACACGCACCAACCGGTCGATGCGAATGACCTGTCTTGCAAGACGTCGGATCGCACTATCTGAGGCCTGAACATCGAACAGCGCACGCGGGCGAAGGTGACATTGTACGAGAGGGATGATGTCGTCAATCACATCTTGCTGGTTGGTCATCCGCTCCAGAAAGTCTTTCGTCGGTCCTGTCCCTTCCGATTCATGGCCTCGAGAGGTGATGTGCTCGCCATCAACTTTCGTTGTCGCCGGTTTTCCAAAGTCATGACACAGGACACCCAATCCCACGATTAGATCATCGCGCTCATCGCCGGTGCGTTCGGTGGCAAACCAATCTAGGCAGTGGAGGGTATGGATCCAGACATCACCTTCCGGGTGCCAGTGCGGGTCTTGAGGACAACCTTGAAGCGCTGCCAGTTCGGGATAGAAACGGAGCCATCCGCATTGGTCAAGAAAATGGAGCCCGAGGGATGGTCTTCGACTCAGAAGGAGCAATTTCTTCCATTCTTCCCACAGCCTCTCACTCGGATGCCCGTCTTGCGACAATGTTCGACAGAGGGCAACCGTCTCCGGTACCACGCTGAACTCGAAGCGGGCCGCGAGGTGCATGCCTCGGAGCACCCGCAAGGGATCTTCCATGAATTGGTGCGAGGCGTGGCGTAGTCGACCAGCAGCGAGATCCTCGCGACCATGGAAGGGATCTCGCAATTCCCGCGTGTCCGGGTCCCAGGCCATGGCGTTGATCGTAAAGTCACGCCGCGCCAGGGCCTCGTCGATCGGCATGTCGGGATCGGCATGTCGGAGCAGGCCGGGAATCGATGTGGTCTCCGTGGTATGGAGACGGGATGGAACGGAGATGTCGACAGGAAGTCCTTGGAGTTTGAATACGGCAAAAGCCTTTCCGACGAATTGGACAGAGAATTGCTCAGATAACAAGGCATGGAGTTGTCCCGGCGGTAGACCGGTGATCTCGAGATCCAGATCGCGAGGCTGCCGCCCGAGCACGAGGTCGCGGACAGTACCGCCCACCACCCAGGTTCGTCCGCCGTTCCGGCGAATGAGCTCCTCAATGCGGCGTAGGAGTCCTGCAAGCGTGGGATCCTCCAGGCGGAAACGGGTCGGCACTTAGATCCCTGCTTCTCGAAGAAACTTGGCAGACTCTTCCGGCGAGACCGGATTGATGTAGAACCCTGTTCCCCACTCGAAGCCGGCGACTTGCGTCAGCTTAGGAATTATTTCAAGGTGCCAGTGATAGTAATCTCCGGTCTTTTCATGCAGGGGAGAGCTGTGCAGGATGAA
The DNA here is from genome assembly GCA_016788465.1 of Nitrospira sp. Classification (GTDB taxonomy): domain Bacteria; phylum Nitrospirota; class Nitrospiria; order Nitrospirales; family Nitrospiraceae; genus Nitrospira_D. The sequence goes on from JAEURV010000003.1 coordinate 19,126, forward strand.
ATTATAATGCGGTCGCGCCAGCACTTTGTCCATGCGGCGCAACGATTCCGAAAGGATCGGAGCGAGAAACTCGAATTGGGACTTCTGACTTTCTTCGAAGTAGGCCGCATGCCGTTTGGGAAGAATCCACATCTCGAACGGGAAGCGTGGTGCGAAGGGGGTCACACAGAGAAACTCAGGATTCTCAGCCACGACACGGTCTCCGTCGGACAGATCCTGCCGAAGGATATCGCAGTAGATGCAGCGTTCTTTTTGCTGATAATGCTGCTGGCACCCATCAAGCTCCTCTTGCACGCTGGTTGGGACGATCGGGAGAGCGATCAGTTGGGAATGGCTGTGTTCCAAGGTGGCCCCAGCGGACGAGCCGTGGTTCTTGAAAATCAAAATATAGCGCAAGCGCAGGTCCTTGCGGAGATCCAGCATCCGGTCTCGATAGGCCCAGAGCATGTCCTCGATTCGTTTCGTCGGCATCTCGGCGAGGCTTTCGACATGGGTCGGGGTTTCGATGATGACTTCATGTGCCCCGATCCCGTTCATCCGGTCATAGAGCCCGATACCCTCGCGTCCCATCTCGCCTTCTACCTGGAGCGCGGGAAACTTGTTGGGTACGACCCGGACGGTCCAGTTCGGGGAGTTGGGCGTTGCCGGTTGCGATCGATAGGCCATGATTTCTTTCGGGGTCAGGCGTTCCTGTCCAGGACAAAATGGACAGGGGGAGGCGGAACTCGATCGAGCCGGCGGAGGGGTAATGAAGTCATGTGGGCGGCCGCTGCGTTCCGTTGAAATAATCACCCAGCGACCGACTATCGGATCACGTCGTAAATCGGGCATTCTTTCCTCCGTAAATCGTAAAATGTGAAAAGTAAAAAGTGAACGGTTTGGCTTGTCGAGCGTGAATAAAGGACTGTTGGCTTTTACGTCTCACGTTTCACGTCTTACCTTTCACTTCTCATCACACTCTCCACATTCCCGCCTCAAACTCCGGTCCCGGCACGGTGAGTACGGCAGGATGCTGATTCGGATACCGGGCCACTTCGAGGCCATGTTCTCGTACTGCGACGGAAAATTGAACTGTGTCCCCCGTTTCCAGACTCAGGTCCTTCCACGGGATCACCAACTCCATGATGGTCTGTGCATGGATCGACTGGAGGGAGCCGACTACTTGCCAGGCGTCGGTTGTCGTCTGGCAAGATAGGTGAAACTCTCCAGGGCCTGACAGTGAGAGGGGAAAGGTGACTCGATACTTGGAGTGCGGACCTTGCAACACGATATCGACGTTGAGCCCGTCTCGTTTCAGGTTGGTCTCGTCGAGGTCAAAGCGCATGACAAACTGATGGAGGTTCCAACCGAAGAAAATGGCCGTGAAGATTCCATCGGCTTTCCACATAGCTCCGAGAGGCGGCTGGGTGCTGATGGTGCCCGCTCCCCGCCATTCGAAGAAGTTGGTGACTACGCCGTCAAGCGTGGGAGTGATGAACCCTACCGGCTGTTGAACTGTCTCGGATTCAAACGGCACCGTCTTCGCACAGATCGCATGGTTGAGTTGGTCCGGAGGCGGGAGGCCCATGTGCGTCCACACATTGCGGAGATGTGTTCTGAAGAGTCGATCGAATTCCGGCTTAAAGTCGGTATCAAAATCGTCACCGTACCACCAGAACCAGTCACTGCCCTCTGCGGCGTACAGCTCCCGCCACGCGGCTTTGGCATGATCTGGCGGAAGACTCGGCGCACGGTTCGTCAGTTGCGTGCGGGTATGTCCGAGAAGATCCCACCCACGATTATCTTCTTGGTGTCCGATCCAAATCTTGTAGTCTGAATTGATCCAGGAACCTGAGTGCAGTGTCGACAGATGCTGTGTGGGTGGCATTGATGCCAGCGCGTTGGAAATTGTGGAAGACCGGACCGTCACGTGTCCGTCTCGGTCCAGTGCATGTTGCGTGAGGCCTTCATAGAGGAGCGAAAGGAATCGCTCTCCGCCGTCGTAGTAATGTTCCCATGGGTTTTCGCCGTCCAGTACAATGGCAATGATGAGTCGGTCTTGGGGACTATCCTGGACGATGCCTCGCAGTCGTCGTGTGACATCATCGGCCGCCGCTTCCGGCGTCGTCTTGTGATAGACGAATCCAAAGGCATCGGAGAGCTCACGGTCGCGGAACAGGATGGCCAAAGATTGCCCGGGTTCCCCGATCTGGTACGGTTGATACAGGGCCGACGATCGGTGCCATGGGAGGCCACTCATCGCAAGCGTTCTTGCCAGAATGCCCTCGTCGGTGGCCAACCACCCAAGGCCTACCCGATGGACGAGCGGGAGCATCTCGGGGCAGACCGATCCCTCTGAGGGCCACAGACCTGATGGAGGCTGTCCGAACGTCTCTTGATGAAAGAGAACGGCTTCTCGGAGTTGTGCCTCTGCATCTTCATGAGCTCGGAATCGGGCCGGGAGGGGGAGGTCGGGTCTGGCGCGTTTGGTGATATCGGTGTCGATCACCAAGGGCAGAATTGGATGGAAGAAGGGAGTTGTGGTGAGCTCGATTTGTCCTCGTTCCATGAGTCGTCGGTACAATGGCACAATCTCTTGGACCGCAGAGCGTTGCAGTGCCAGCACTTCTTGTTTGTCATCCTCGGTGAAGCCGCGATTTTTCTGGCGTAGCTCGGCCAGGCGGGGATATTGTTGGGCGGTACCGTATCCGAACCAGGCCAGGTTGTGCCAAATTTGAAGATCCAGGAGCTCTTGTGTTGAAAAATGACGGGCGATCCGAGGAAGATCCTGACCATTGACTTCCAACCCTCGTTTAACGAGCAACTCGTGGTATCGGGGATAGGGACGGACCATAGTCGCCCAATTGGCGGAGAAGAAATGCCGAATTAAGAAAGCCTTTTCCTCCAGCGTGAGGTCGGCCGCTGGTCGTTGGGCGTGCTCGAGGAACAGATCAAGCACTGTTCCGGAGCCGATCTCTTGTAACTGGAGCAAAAGTGATGGGGTGAAGTTAAATGTGGCGCGGACCTCTGGAAACTGTTGAAGCAAGTAGGCCATATCATAGTAGGCCTTGGTGGCATGCAGACGTACCCACGGCATACTGGCCGATGCGGCCAGTGGGTCCGTGTAATAGGGCTGGTGCATGTGCCAGAAAAAACAGACGTGGACTTGCTTCATTGCGGCAGATTCCTTTCGGTTTTTCAGTATGTCATAGGGGGTATAGGCATGCAATCTGCGGGAAGGTTTTTGAAGCTGTTGAGTGATGGGGGAATGAGATGATGTGTTTTTTGCGCTTGTGGGGGCCTGTCTGTGCCTATGCTGCACTGATTTTCTACGTATCGTCGCAGTCTCACCCTGAAGAACAAGTGCCGTTTGTGACGCTTTTCAGTGATAAGGCCGTACATGCCGTTGAATATGCGTTGTTGGGTGCATTGTGTTGCCGTGCTCTTTACGGTAGCCAGCGTGAGGCATGGCGGCGGCAGGCGATTCTGTTGGCGATCATTATCACATCGTTATATGGGATCAGCGATGAGATCCACCAAGCCTTCGTGCCGTTTCGAGAATCGAGTGGGCTCGATTGGGTAGCTGATACAATCGGCGGAGCCGTTGGCGCAGGTGTCATGCATCGGGTGCTGAGCCTGAGGTCAATACATTCCCTTCCGGAAGCATTGCCGTAAAGCCGGCTGAACAATACAGCATTCGTGACAAGCTACGGGATGCCCGCTATACTCACAGCGATATGGCCACGGGCAACCAGACTTCTTCCAAGATGCCGCTTGCTGCTCCGGATTCTGCCGTCTTGGCGAATACCATTGCGACACGATTCCCACCAGGTCTTGGCCTACAGACCATCACGCCGTTGGCCGGAGATGCCTCCAACAGGCGGTATTTCCGTATAACGCTCACGGGAGGGCCTCCGCATTCTGTGATCGTGATGCAACTTGCTGAACCGGAAGGGTTCAAGCAGTCTGAGGAGGCAGTCAGTGGGACGACCCATCAGATTGCCGAATTGCCGTTCATTAACATCCGGTCGCATTTGGCTAAGGTGAAGATCCCCGTGCCGGCGCTCCATTACTATGATCAGTCGGCAGGCCTTCTGTATTTGGAGGATTTTGGCGATGTGACATTAGCGGATGCCGTGAGCCGTGCCGATCAGACTCAGGTGGAGTCGTATTACAGGCAAGCTATTGATGTGCTGATAGAGATGCAGATTCATGCCACCCAGACAGACGATCAAACCTGTCTTGCGTTTCATCGTGGGTTCGATGCTCCGTTACTGATATGGGAGTTTGAGCATTTTTTGGAGTACGGAGTCGAGGTGCGGAACGGCCAAGCGTTGGCAACTATCGATGCGGAGGCCATTCGGGGAGTGTTCAATAATATTGCCGGTCAGTTGGCGAGCCAGCCGCGCATTTTTACGCATCGTGACTATCATTCCCGTAACCTGATGGTCGATGGAACGCGACTCGGTGTGATCGACTTTCAAGATGCGCTGATGGGACCGGCCACCTACGATTTGGCTTCGCTGGTGAGGGATGCCTACGTCCAACTTGATGAGGCGCTGGTCGATGAGTTGGTGAAGTACTATCTCGGTCAAATGGCTGACCGAAGTGTGAGGTGGATCGATCGAACGGACTTCCGCCGAGTGTTTGATCTCATGAGCATTCAACGAAATCTGAAGGCAGCCGGTCGGTTCGTGTATATCGATCGAGTCAAGGGCAATCCGAAGTTTTTGGCGGATATTCCTCGCGTGCTGAGTTACGTCAAACGGAATCTTCGAAAGTATCCTGAGCTGGAACCGCTCCGGAAGCATCTCACTCCGTATGTGCCGGAATTGCAGTAGCCTTCAGCTGACAGTTTGAGGAACCGCATCATTGCCTGTGCTGATGGCTGATCGCTGAAAGCTTGCTGATGAAAGCCATGATTCTTGCGGCGGGTCTCGGGACTCGCCTCAGGCCGTTGACGAACACCATTCCTAAGCCGTTACTCCCGATTGCAGGTACGCCGCTCATTGTCTGGAATCTGCTGCTGCTTAAGCGGCATGGATTTCACCAGGTCGTCATCAACTTGCATTATCTAGGGCCCATGATTGAGCAGGCCTTGGGCGATGGTTCGAAGTTCGGGATGCGGATCATCTATTCCCATGAACCGATCATCCTCGGGACCGGCGGGGGAATCAAGAAAGCTGAGCCCTACTTTTCAGGTGAACCGGTGTTGATCCTGAACGCGGATACCTTGGTTGAACTTGATCTTGAAGCCCTGTGGGATTTTCATCGATCGCGTAGAGCGGCCGCGACCTTGGTCTTGCGGGAAGATCAGGATGCCGAGCGCTGGGGCCTAGTGGAGGTGGGGGAGCATGATCAGATCGTACGCATTACGGGACGAGGACGGACAACGGCCACGGCGATTGCACAGCGTATGTTCGCAGGAATTCACATCCTTCACCCCCGGCTGCTTCAGCAGGTGCCGAAGGGGGTGGCGTCTTCAGTCATTGATCCCTACGTGGCAGCTATTGGACGTGGGGATCCGGTACTTGGCTATGACCTTCATGGATACTGGTCGGATATTGGAACGGTCGAACGCTACACGCAAGCAGAGCAGGATGCCCGTACCGGACGGATTCGTTTGGACGAGCGGTCTCCGCACGACATATCTCGTTAATCACAACGTGTGAAAGCGGCTGGTCGTCTGGTCTAGGACGATAACGCGCTAGCGAGGCGACTCATACTCCGTTCCGTCCGTTGAGCCTCTGAGCGACGTGAGCACACCGCTGGCGGACGTGTGAGCGTCTGTTAGATCTTTTGGTGCTTGAGGAGACGCGCGAGATAGGTACGTTGGAGCTTGAGCGACTCAGCCGCTTTGGTTTGATTGCCCTCGGCTCGTTCCATGGCGCGTGTGATGATGTATCGGCTGTGTTGCTCCATCGATTCATGATAAGGCAGGTCGAGATAGGGCAGGAGCCCATCGTCTTCATTCTGGTGGAGATCGGCGTCCTCTGATAGGAGTACCAACATATCCGGCTCAATCGTGTCTTTGGGGCTGAGGACCACGGCTCGTGCGATGACGTTATCCAATTCACGGATGTTGCCGGGCCATGGGTAACGGGTTAATGCCTCCACGGCGGCTGTGCTGAGGACCATACCGGGACGCTTGGCATCTCGCGTGTGTCGATCCAAAAAGAATTGTGCAAGGGCCGGAACATCCTCTTGCCGTTCGCGGAGCGGGGGAAGGGTGAGCGTGACGACATTGAGACGGAAGTACAGATCTTCTCGGAATTGGCCAACTTTCACGGCCTGACGAAGGTCTTTATTGGTGGCAGCGATGATCCGGATATTAACTGATACGGTTTTGGAGCCACCGACCCGCTGGAACTCCCGATCTTGAAGCACTCGGAGCAGCTTGGCCTGCAAGGTAAGCGGCATATCCCCGATTTCGTCAAGGAATACCGTGCCGCCGTCGGCCATTTCCAATTTCCCTTTTTGCTGTCGATCCGCTCCGGTGAAGGCCCCACGTTCATGGCCGAAGAGCTCATTTTCGAGCAATGTCTCAGTCAACGCCACACAGTTGATGACGATGAGCGGCATGGCACAGCGAGGACTCCACTGATGGATCGAGCGTGCAAAGAGTTCTTTTCCGGTCCCGCTCTCCCCCAGCAGTAACACACCTGCATCAGACTTGGCGGCTCGCTGTGCTGCCTCAACGACGGAGCGGACCGACGGGCTGTTGCCGACGATATTGGCGTAACGGCCATCAACTTCAGACCGCAGATAGGCAACGTGCCGTCGCAGTGTGTCTCGCTCCAGCGCTTTACGGATCACGATGAGGAGATGGTCATTGTCGAGCGGCTTGGTCAGAAAGTCATATGCTCCTTCTTTCATAGCTTCGACGGCGGCTTGAATGGAAGCGTGTGCAGTCATGACAATGACCGGAGGGCCGTCCGACGGCTTCATCTGAGCTAAGCGCTTGAGCACATCAAGGCCGGAGAGCTTCGGCAGCGTCAGGTCCAACAGGACGAGATGAGGTGACTCCTGCACGATCAGATCAAGTGCCTGCTGTCCCTCAAGCGCAGTAACGGTCTCATATCCCTCGGCTTGTAGCCGATCTTCCAGCATCAGTACGATGTCGGGATCGTCGTCAACGATGAGAATCTTGGCGTTCATACTTCAGACGTTCGAATTGACAGGTAAAGCGTGAAGCGACGATGCTGCTCAATGCGTCTGTGACGCCTTCCTGTGCGCGGCACCCCTCACTGGCCGTCCATCACATTGATGACGAGCCCTGTCAGTGGTTTCGGGTAAAAATATGTAGACTTGTGCGGCATCCGCTCCCCCGCCGCTGCGACGGCCTGAACTTCACTGACTTTCGTCGCATTAAGCAGGAAGGCTCCGGTCCCTGTTCCACGGTGCACCCAATCGAGTGCCTCAAAGTCATCCTTGGTGTAGAGAATGGCTTCCTGCTCCTGTTGGGTCTGACAGAGTTTGGTCACGATGAGTTGCTGGAGCAGTGAGACATCGAGTTTAGTGCGAGGTGACGCCGTCGTGGAAGGACGGTGATTTGGTTTCAGCGTGAGGGTGATATATCGAGAATCGCCTTGTCTTGCCAGGCCGAATACCGGCGCCTTTGTTCCTTCCGTTCGTAAGCTGGTAAGGAACTGGGTGCGGACTTGTTCCTGTGAGGATGGGGAAAAGGAAAACTCGCGAAACTCGAACACCTCGCCCAGGCTCTGCTTGATTTGTTCAAACGGAGGCAAGGGGGTCGTTGTCACCCGGTGCGTTGGCAATACCGTGAGTCCTGGATCTTCAAGCGGGGCAAGTAACATCAGCACTGAGTCATAGGGATGCAGGCCTGTCGATGCGGAGGCCTGTTGCCGCCGGAGCTTTTGATAGTTCAATGCCGTTTCATAGCGGTGGTGGCCGTCGGCGATAAACAGCGGCTTGCTCTGCATAGCCTCGGTGACCTGTCTCAGCACGTTGTTGTCGGTAACGGTCCACAGGCGCTCTCGGCACCCGGCCTCGTCCTGGAAGTCATAGCAGGCAGGCGCATCTTTCGTCTGGGATTCCAAAAGCTGGATGATGGTTCCCTGTGGATCAGAGTACAGCGACCAGATCGGGCTAAAATTCGCTCGACAGGCTTCAATGAGATTCAGTCGGTCGGTCTTCGCCGCTGCGCGAGTGTTCTCATGCGGATAGATGTGTCCGGAGTCCAGTGCTTCCAGTTTGACCAGTGTCAGGAATCCGCGCAGCACCTTCTTGGGAGCATCGGGAGCAGAGTAAGGAGGACGGTATTCAATCGTATGATAGTAAATGGTCGGTTGCGCATCGCGCTTGAGGACCCCTTCCGTGATCCAGTTTTGGAGCGTTGCGGCAGCGCGGGTGTACCGGTTGTGGGTCGAGCTGTCCCCGGGTTGGTCAAGTCCCAGTTCCATGCGGATGATATTGTGCGGATGTCGGTCATGGAGCTGTTTCTGTCCGGCTGCGTCGATAATATCGTATGGTGGGGCGACCACGTTTGTGATCGATCCGACGAGCGTCTGATCGTAGCGCAGACCTTGGAACGGAAAAATCTGTGACATGAGCAACTCCCTAGGAATATCTTGGTCGTAACAGCGACGACGGTTTGATGGTTACAGGAGAGAGCGTGGTCCTTTCGCCCTACGCCATGCCGCTCCCACGGCCAGGCGTCTTTCAGATTGGCGGGGAGACTATTACCGGTCTCGCGTGATCATATAATCCGCAGCGACAGATAGGGCGCGCCGTGCCGTACTATCCTCAAAACAGTCCAGTTCATCCTTCGCGGCCGTGATATATGCGCGTGCGCGATCCATGGCATAGGTGATTGACCCGAAATTGGCCATCAGCGACAGAATGCGATCCAAATCCGTCGCACTCAGTGTCCGCGTCTCCATGCGGTCCTTGATCATCTGACGGTCCTGTTCCGAGCAGTGTTGCAATAAATGGAGCAGCGGCAGCGTCGCCTTTCCCTGTCGGAGATCCTGTCCGATCGTTTTGCCGAGGGATTCGCCGTTTGCAATGTAATCCAATGTGTCGTCTGCGACTTGGAAGGCGATGCCGAGGTATTGGCCGAAGCGAAACAGTGCATCCTGCTGCGCTTCGGATGCTTCGGCGAGAATGGCCCCCATGCGGCAGGCTGCCGCGATCAATCCTGCTGTCTTGTGCTCGACGATCTTGATGTAATCGATCTCAGGCATGGAGGGATTGCCGTTATAGTAGAGCTGCAGCACTTCCCCTTCTGCCATTTTCTTGCAGGCTTCGGCGAGGACCTCATTGATTCCCTGGCTCTGAAACTCAACGACCTTACACATCGCTTTTGTATATAAGTAGTCACCGACCAGAATACTGATCTGGTTTCCCCACACCTTACGGGCGGTTCGTCTTCCTCTCCGGAGATCGGCATCATCCACGACGTCGTCGTGCAAAAGCGTGGCGGTGTGGATGAATTCGACGATACTGCCGAGTTGATGGTGTTCAGCCCCAGCATAGCCGCAGAGACGGGCCGACAAGAGCAAGAGGAGAGGTCTGATCCGTTTCCCACCACCGCTCAAGATATGGGCGGCGACGGTATTGACCAAGGTCACGCTGGAGTCGAGGTTCTTCCGTACTCGATCCTCTACCCCATCCAGTTCATCTCGATAGGACTCCCACACATCCGACATATTGTGCAGAGTGGCGATGACGGGACCTTGTGTCATGCCGCGGATGGTATGGCAGCCAAGGAAATAAAGTCAAGCAAATGAAAGGGGTATAGGCGCTACGCAATCTTGACAGAGGAAGGACCCATCCAGTAAGGTCCCAGCATAACAACACACGCGGGTGAGGTTCACCCTGGATACGGATGGAAGGGTGCGTCCACCCAAGGGTGCTTGCTTGTTCCGTTCTCCATGCCATCCATAGAAAAAACGTCCATTGTTTGAACGAGATAGATCTATGAATATTCCCGGTTTTCCCCGCCGACAGGGACTCTACGATCCTCAATATGAGAAGGATTCCTGCGGGATTGGTTTTGTCGTCAACATTAAAGGGAAGAAGTCGCATGACATCGTCCGCAAGGGACTTCAAGTTTTAGAGAATTTGACACACCGAGGGGCTCAGGGTGCTGATTCTCATACCGGAGACGGAGCAGGGATTCTGCTGCAGACTCCTCACGCGTTTTTGAAGCGGGTCGCGGGCGATCGTGGCGTGGCATTGCCGGATGTGGGTGAATATGGAGTCGGCCAGCTGTTTCTCCCGCCCAGTGTGGACTCGCGACGGCTGTGTGAGAAGGTATTCACTGAAATCATTGCGGAGGAAGGTCTGCGTCTGCTCGGCTGGCGTGATGTGCCGGTCAATAGTGAGCAGATCGGTACTGTTGCCCGAACAACTGAGCCGTTCATGCGGCAGGTCTTTATCGCGCGAGATGCATTGAACGAAGTTCAGTTCGAGCGAAAGCTCTACGTCATCCGCAAACGTGTCGAAAAGGCTGTGGCAGAGTCTGCTATTCAAGGGCGAGAGCACTTCTATGTTGCAAGCCTCTCGGCCAACACGATCGTGTATAAGGGACTGCTGCTGCCTCATCAAATGGCGTCCTATTATCAGGATCTCAACGATGAGCGGATGGTGAGCGCACTGGCGCTCGTACACTCGCGCTTCAGCACCAATACGTTCCCCACATGGCCGCGGGCCCATCCCTATCGATACGTCTGTCATAACGGAGAGATCAATACACTCAAAGGGAATGTCAATTGGATGAAGGCGCGCCAAGGTCGTCTCCATTCAGAACTGTTCGGGAAGGATATGGAAAAACTCTTCCCGATCGTCTCCGAGAATCAAAGTGACTCGGCATGTTTGGACAACGCCTTGGAATTTCTGCTGCTCGGCGGACGTTCACTGCCGCATGCCATGATGATGTTGATCCCTGAGCCGTGGGTGGCGAATCCACAGATGGACTTAGATCGTCGTGGGTTCTATCAATATCATGCGGCGATGATGGAGCCATGGGATGGGCCGGCGGCTGTGTGCTTTACGGACGGGAAACTGATCGGGGCCACGTTGGATCGAAATGGGCTGCGCCCCTGTCGGTATCACGTGACGACCGACGGTCTCGTGGTGCTCGCATCGGAGGCCGGCGTCTTACCCGCTGAGGCGAAAGATATTCGGATGAAGGGACGACTCCAACCGGGTCGTATGTTCCTCGTCGATACGGTGCAGGGCCGCATCATCGATGATGAAGAGATTAAGGCCGGAATCGTCGGTCGCAAACCCTATCGGAGTTGGGTCACACAGTACGGTGTGTCGCTGGACGAGTTGCCGGATCCGCTCAATGTTCCACAGCCGGATCACCCCACGATTCGCCAGCGGCAGCAGGCCTTCGGGTACACGGTTGAAGAACTGAAGATGGTTATCACCCCGATGATCGTGACGGGCGAAGAGGCGATCTCCTCCATGGGGACCGACACTCCGTTGGCGGTGCTGTCCGATCGGCCGCAGCTCCTGTTCAAGTACTTCAAGCAGCTCTTCGCACAGGTCACGAATCCACCCATCGATCCGATTCGGGAACAGCTCGTGATGTCACTGGTGACCAACATCGGTCCGAAGCCCAACTTGATGGATGAATCGCCGGAATCCTGCCGACGCATTAAGGTGCAGCAGCCGATTCTGACGAACGCTGATTTGCAAAAGATCCGTGGTATTTCGGACCCTCACTTCAAAAGCAAGACACTCCGGATGCTGTTCCGTGTCGCCGAAGGACCGGATGGGCTCGGTGAAGCAGTCGACGATCTCTGTCGGCAGGCCTCACAGGCCATCAAGGAAGGCTACAAGTTTCTGATCTTGAGCGATCGAGGTGTGAATGAGGAGTGGGCGCCGATCCCGAGTTTGATTGGTATCTCTGCCGTCCACCACCACCTGGTTCGAGAGTGTACGAGAACCGAAGTGGGGTTGATCCTGGAAACCGGTGAGCCTCGTGACGTGCATCAGTTCGCCTGTTTGATCGGTTATGGTGCCGGGACGATCAACCCGTATCTTGTCTTTGAATCGCTCGTCGATATGGAACGTGACAATTATCTGCCCGAAGGGCTCGATGCGCAGACAGCAGAAGGGAAATTCATCAAGGCCATCAACAAGGGTTTGCTCAAGATTTTCTCCAAGATGGGAATTTCCACCGTGCAGTCCTACTGCGGTGCACAGATCTTCGAGGCCATCGGGTTGAATCGCGAGCTTATCGACCGCTACTTCACCGGAACCCCATCGCGCGTCGAAGGGGTCGGCATCCGCGAAATCGGAGAAGAGACCCTGCGCCGCCATCGTGTGGCCTATGAGCCGGCGGCGATTCGCCAACTCGATTTCGGCGGTGAGATCCATTACCGTATCCAGGGTGAGCATCATAACTGGAATCCGGAAACGATCTACAAACTGCAGCATGCCAGCCGTTCGAATGATCCGAAGACCTATGCCGAATTCGCCCAGATCGTGAACGACGAGAGTAAGCGGCGCTCGAACCTGCGTGGTCTGCTGGATTTCACGTTCGACTCTCAGCCGATCCCGATTGAAGAGGTGGAGCCGGCCAAAGAAATCGTGAAGCGGTTCAACACCGGTGCCATGTCCTTCGGTTCGATCAGCCAGGAAGCCCATGAAACGCTTGCGATCGCGATGAATCGGCTTGGCGGCAAGAGCAACACGGGCGAAGGCGGGGAAGACCCCGAGCGGTTCAAACCCTTGCCGAACGGCGACTCGAAGAATAGTTATATCAAACAGGTGGCCTCGGCCCGGTTCGGCGTCACGGCGCATTACCTGGTGAATGCGCGGGAACTGCAGATTAAGATGGCACAGGGGGCCAAGCCGGGAGAAGGTGGTCAGCTGCCCGGTCATAAGGTGGACGAGAACATCGCCCGCTTTCGCTATGCGACACCTGGGGTGCAGCTGATTTCGCCTCCGCCGCATCACGACATCTATTCGATCGAGGACTTGGCTCAGCTGATTTTTGACCTCAAGAACTCCAATCCTGATGCTGGGGTATCAGTGAAGCTGGTGTCGGAGGTCGGCGTTGGGACGGTCGCGGCCGGTGTGGCGAAGGCCCATGCGGACAAGGTGCTCATCAGCGGAGATTCCGGCGGGACAGGCGCGTCGCCGCTTTCGTCGATTAAATACGCGGGCATTCCCTGGGAGCTCGGACTGGCGGAGACGCATCAGACGTTGGTTCTCAACGATCTGCGGGGGCGTATCCGTGTTGAGACCGACGGCCAGATGAAGACCGGTCGCGACGTCGTGATTGCGACGTTGCTCGGTGCCGAAGAGTATGGATTCGCGACGGCGCCGCTCATCGTCGAAGGCTGCATTATGATGCGCAAGTGTCATCTGAACACCTGTCCCGTCGGGATTGCGACACAAGATCCTGAGCTGCGCAAAAAGTTCAACGGTAAGCCGGAGCACATCGTCAACTACCTATTCTTTGTTGCAGAAGAGGCACGGCAGTTGATGGCGAAGCTCGGTTTCAGAACCATCAACGAAATGGTCGGTCGTGTCGACAAGCTGAAGATCACCAAAGCCGTCGACCATTGGAAGGCCAAGGGACTGGACCTCACACCGTTGTTGACGGCTCCGAATGTACCAACGGATGTGCCGCGGTATTGTGTGCAGAAGCAGGACCATGGTTTGGCGGATATTCTCGACAACAAGCTCGTCGAGCTGTGCAAGGCCGCGATTGAGAAGGGCGAGAAAGTGACGCTTGATCTCCCCATCAGGAATATCAACCGGACGACCGGCACGGTGCTTTCGAGTAAGATCGCGAAAAAGTACGGACCGAACGGGTTGCCCGAAGACACGATCTCGATCAAGTTTTCCGGCTCAGCAGGCCAGTCGTTCGGCGCGTTCCTCGCGAAAGGTATCACATTGACATTGGAGGGTGAGTCCAACGATTACATCGGCAAAGGACTGTCAGGAGGCAAGATTATCGTTTTCCCCCCGAAGAACATCCTCTATAACCCGGAAGAAACGATTCTGATCGGTAATACCTCACTGTACGGTGCGACGCAGGGTGAGGCCTATTTTTACGGAATGGCGGGCGAACGGTTCGCCGTAAGAAACAGTGGCGCGCAGACCGTTGTCGAAGGAACAGGCGATCACGGCTGTGAATATATGACGGGTGGTGTCGTCGTGGTGCTCGGGATGACCGGTCGCAACTTCGCAGCCGGTATGTCCGGGGGCGTGGCGTTTGTGCTGGATGAGGCGGGGACGTTCCAGAGTCGCTGCAATACAGGCATGGTCGAACTCGAAGCCGTGAGTGCGAAAGACGATAAGCAACTGCTCCACGGTTTACTCACTAAGCATTTTATGTACACGGGGAGTCGGAAGGCGAAGCAGGTGCTTGATACGTTCGATGCCACCTTGCCGAAGTTTGTGAAAGTGATGCCGGTCGATTACAAGCGGGTCATTGAGGAGAGGAAGCGGAAGGCGAGTGCGGTGCACTAGCTGGTGAGAAGTGAAAAGTTTGAGGTGAGGGGTTAGAAGAGAAGAAGATGGGTGATCCGAAGGGTTTCATGAAATATGCCCGCGAGGGCCCGAAGCGGAAGCCGATCGAGCTGCGAGTGCTCGATTGGAAGGAAATGTACGAACCGATCCCTGAGGATAAACTAAAGACTCAGGGAGCGCGCTGCATGGATTGCGGTGTGCCGTTTTGCCAGGGCCACACCGGTTGTCCGGTCGTCAATCTGATTCCGGAGTGGAACGATCTCGTCTATCGTGGCCGTTGGAAGGATGCGCTGAAGGCGCTCCACACCACGAACAATTTTCCGGAATTCACGGGACGGCTCTGCCCAGCTCCCTGTGAAGGGGCCTGTGTGCTGGGGATCAATCAAGATCCGGTGTCCATCCGCATCATCGAATGGAACATCGTCGATCGCGGCTTCAATGAAGGTTTTGTGACGCCGATCGTGCCGGTGGTGACGACCGGCAAGACCGTGGCGATCGTCGGTTCCGGTCCGGCTGGTTTGGCTGCTGCGCAACAGCTGGCCCGTGCCGGCCATGAGGTCACGGTCTTCGAAAAGTCCGATCGGATCGGGGGCTTACTTCGCTACGGTATTCCCGATTTCAAGATGGAAAAATGGGTCATCGATAGACGGTTGGAACAGATGAAAGCGGAAGGGGTGAAGTTCCAAACCGGCGTTGCCGTCGGCAAAGACATCACCGGCGAACAGTTGCGCCAACAATTCGATGCGGTGGGGTTGACGATGGGGGCTGAGATGGCCCGTGAGTTGCCGATCCCAGGGCGCGAGCTGAAGGGCGTGCATCTGGCGATGGAATATTTGACCCAGCAGAATAAACGTACTGCAGGCATTCCGATGACCGAAGAACCGATCACGGCGAAAGGAAAGCGCGTCGTCATCATCGGGGGAGGTGATACGGGATCCGATTGTCTTGGTACGGCACACCGTCAAGGTTGTGTTGAAGCGCATCAATTTGAATTGCTGCCGGAGCCTCCTCCGCAGCGGGCTGATTCGACCCCATGGCCGCTCTGGCCGATGCAGCTGCGGACATCGCATGCTCATGAGGAGGGTTGTGACCGGCAATGGAGCGTCTCCACGACGAAGTTCTCCGGCCACGATGGCCATGTGACCAAGCTCCATGCCAATCGTGTGAAGTTCGAGAACGGCAAGTTTACACCAGTTCCCAACAGTGAATTTGAGATAAATGCGGATTTGGTGCTGCTCGCCATGGGCTTCACCGGTCCCGTCAAGAACGGCTTGCTCGATAGCCTGGGTGTGAAGTATGACGCGCGTGGCGCCGTGGCAGTGGATGAGCACTTCATGACCAACATAGACGGTGTCTTTGCCGGCGGCGATACCAAACGCGGTGCCTCACTTATCGTCTGGGCGATCGCCGAAGGGCGCAAAATGGCGGCAGGGATTAATCAGTATTTACTAGCTGGGAAATCTGCAAAAAAGTCTGCTACTTAGGGTAATCTGTTTCAAGGATAGATTCTCGAACTCATATCACTAGAATGTCGATTCAGTTCGCCTGAATGAGATAGCCTTATTATGGCTGAGGAATCGTACTCTTCGTTAAGCCCGCTTTCTCCATCCATCTGAGGATCCTGATCCGGGAAGACTTCTCCAGGCGTCACTAGTAGTGACGCCTATGCAGCGGATAGCTTAGTTAGAGGAGGTTTTATATTTGCCCGACGCAATCGGGGTCTTGAAGCTTAGATTCTTCCTCAGCAAAGAAGACTGGGAGGCAAGGGCTCATCATCTGAGTGATCATCAGGCGGTCTACCCCCGACTGACCGCCCTTGATCATAGCTGATATAGAAACTAGCCTGTGCTCGTATTTGCTCTCATTAGTTAGCCCACAAAAGGAACTCTGAATGCGAAGCTTCATGTTCGATACCAATGTTTTTAATCATATTCTGGATGGTATGACAGAACTTAGCATGTTTGTTGGTCGAGCAACGTTCTACGCGACTCATGTTCAGATCGACGAATTGAAGAATACATCTAATAAAGCAAGAAGGGCCGCCTTAATGCAGGTGTTCGAAGAAATCACCAATGTAAGTGTTCTCACTGAATCATTGTCCCTAGGGATCTCGCGTCTAGATGAAGCGAAGTTGGGGGGGGAACAACCGGTCACAACCGAATCAGCTGTGTGGGGAATCTCAAAATGGGGCAGGTGTAAGTGGGCGGCTACCGACAATCTCTATAAACCGATAAAGTCCGAGCTTGACAAGATGAATGAGAGTAAACCCAATAATGTCCAAGACTCGTTAATTGCCGAAACGTCTATTAAAAGAGGTTTTACGTTGGTAACGCACGACCGAGATCTTTTTTGGATCACCACTAAATTGGGGGGTGCAGCGTCCAATATCCACGAGGCAATTAAGGTGCTTTCATATGCGGCTGTAGACGTGAGCTAGATGCAACCGTTGCTCTCTGTTCATTATTTTATCAAAATTGTGATCAACTGAAGATGAGAGTGCGCGACAGCGGTGGGAGAGATGCTTAGGCGGCGACTGGGGTGAGAGCCAGTTCTTCTTGCTCAGCCTGGATGGAGATGGCAGCCACTTCACGACCTTCGACCAGGTCCGTGACTCGCTCGCGATCACCTTGGGCGTATCGGAGAAACTCGATGCCGAATTGATTATCTTTGTGCCAGCGCACAATGGAGACTTCGACGGCGAGGGAAGATTCAGCTTCCGGTGCTTCGAAGTGCAGCGCGAGGTAGCTGCCGGGAGTCAGGGCGATGTTGCTTTGTATTCGGCAACCCGTGGCAGACAGATCGAAGAGGGTTCCTTCCGCTGCGCCGTTGTCGGTCTGGACATTGGCAGAATACCGCACGTACCTTCTTGGGCTATTCCTTAGCCTCATAGGTGCCTCCTTGCTCGTCCCTATCTGGAGTCTATATCGGCAAGGCTCATAAAAACTTGATGGGTTGAATGGAGTGTTCTCCCGTTTGATTCCTTGTAGACGTGGCCTATTAAACTTCTTTATCCTGCGGAGAGTTTGTACTACACAGAAGTGATCGATGACCAATCAAACCTATCCTCGAAGCGCTAAAGTCCTCCTCGGAGGAATTGCTCATCTGGGGCGGTTTATTGATAAGATTCGGCTGCGTCATGCCGGGCAGATTCAAGACTATAACTACATCACAGTGGGGTTCGACAAGTACCTCATTGATTTTCTTGGGATCGATACACAAGCCTTTGAACAGCGGGTACTAGCCGGTGGAACGGATGAGGAACTCCTGGCTTGGGTAAACCTCAATGGAAAGCCAGTTTCGGATGCGGAGATTCGTCTCTTTAGCCGCAATCTGCTGAACGCTGGGCCCAAAGATGATGACGCACGCCAGCGATTTCACGGTCGGCTTCAAGACATCGCAACGAAGCGTGGTGTGCCGGTCGGTTCTTTGCCATCTGTCACGACCTGGGCCGACGTGATTGAGCTTGATGAAGACCGACTCTGATGTCCTGGGTGCCTCCATGCCGAACCGCCACCTTCTCCTGCTTCTTGCGGTCATTGCGACCCTCAATGTGTTGCACCTGATCGACCACATCTTCCGAGGAGATTTTCACTGGCCGATCGATGAGCAATCGATTGGATTTCTCGTCGTGGCGACGGTCATCCTGGGCGGAATGGGATTGGGGGTCTGGCTCTATCGGGCAGGACGGGTAGGTGCTCGCTTCTGGACGATTGTCGGATTACTCGGTCTCGGGCTCGGTTGGCTCTCGCATTTCAGCCCGATGACTGATCAACCACTGTCAGTGATCTATCAGGGCTATGCCGCTCGCTGGGCGGGAGTCTTAGCGGTCGGCTGTCTCCTTCTGCTCATGCTGTGCGTCCTTGGAGCAACTGCCTTTTCTGGGTATCTCTGGACGCGCGCGAGCCGTTTGTAATTAGATCTGTACCTATCGCATTTCCGTCCAGATGCCGATTTGTGAACGGAACGCCAATTGTCGAATCGTGGTGCGAACCACCGTGGCGTCATGTGTCTGGTCGATGGATTGGACGTGTTCGTTCGGTGAGAAGCGTATTGAGTAGAATCCTCCCGTGAAGGCGGAAAAGGCCAAGGCTCGCTCGGGCGTGATCGCGACAGCGACATGGCCGCGCCCCTGCAGTTCATGAACGGATTCATTCGGCCCCAACGCTTCGCTGAACCAATGGCCGCGACTTTCTTGAAACCCATAGACTTGTCGGTTAGTCTGGACCAGCAGTACACGCGGAAATACCCGGTACTGCTCAACATGTTCCTCGACGCCCAAGTGGATTTCCGTCCATCGGTGCAAGGCAGAAGAAAAGCCCAATAGTCGTCGAGTGGTTTGTGCGAAGCCCGCAGGTCCGTGAGCCGCGGTCGTGAGGACGGTTTCATTGACTCCCAATGGCTCTTCAACAGGGCTTCCTCCCCCTGGTAGGGCAACGACCCTGTCTTTTACGACCGTGATCAGGACCTCGATAGAGCGGCCTTGGGCGAAGATCGGACAAGGATACAGGGTGGCCATGATCAGGAGGAAGACCCAATGTCTGAGGGAAAGAGCCATTGACATCCGGCCTGTCATGCCAATTCCTGATTGCCTCTCTATGCTGCATCATACAAGGAATCCGGTGCAGGTGTCTTGATCCACGCTTGCCGAATGGCGCCATTCGATCGAGTAACCGGAGTCGTGATCGTAGGCTTGTTCAGAAAGCACGAACGCCGTCGGTCCATCAGGACCGACGGCGTTCATGCATCCTGAGCCATCGACTGATGAGGTGCTACACCGAGGGGAGTGTCAGCAGTTTCTTCATCTCGCAGTGGGCCAGTACGACGTCGGGGGCGCGCTGCAGCGCCTCATAATAACTCCGCTCATATCCATCGCCCAGTTCAGAGGGGCGAATGAGCCCTCGGATTTCTGTCAATAGAACCGCGACGTCATCAACCGTGGGTTGATCGTGTCCATCGAGCAGCTCGTCGATACGGACGACCATATTGGAGAGCGGATGGAGCCAGGTAAACCACGGGTCGTTCATCACAAGCTGGAGGAGTTGGCCTGTGGAGTCAACTCGGCCATAAATCCGCTCATAGGTTAGTTGCTCGGCGACAATCAGGGCCTTATGCAAGCCTAAGAGTCCATGCCGAACATCGGATAAGGTCCGCCGCAGCGGATTGGTCTCTCGGACGTCTGTGTGCTTCGATGAAATAGCCATAATGGTTAGTGTAGCAGCTCGGTTGACAATTAGGGATTCAGGTACTATCCCCCTGTAAGTGACGCACTAGGATTCTTATCGGATAGCAGTCGATTGTTCTGTAGTCATCCTCAAGGCCAGAGGGGGAATGAATGTGGGGCTTCGCCGGCTAGGTATCTGCGGTGTGACGAGGAATTGACGGCGCCATGACACGGCCATCACCGTTCGGCAAGTACAGCGGGCGAGATCTCGGAGACCTGTTGCTGGGAAGGATACTGAGCAGATTGTCTCTGAAAAGACTTGCTCTTTTGAGGACTTAGCAGGTTCCCATAGAACGAAAATAATTCGCCGGTTAGTCGAGCCGTGTTCTCGGGGTCGGTCGGGCGTTTTCGTCGGATATAGTCGTTCAACAGACGTCCCTCGGCCGTCTTGTGGATGTGGGGATGGCTCAAGTTCATCCGATAGCGTGCAACGGCGCCAGCCACTCGGCTGATGAAGGTGACCGTTCCATCTTGTTCGATCTGCTCCACGATGCCGACATGCGTCAGAGGATCATTCAGCAGGCCGTCCCCATTAAAATCCCAGGTGTTATCAAAGAACACCAGGTCACCTGGGTGGACGTCCATGTCTTGATGAAGCATGCCATGCTGGCGCACATGGCTGTGGATCAGCCGGACGCCGTTCGCATTCACTCCGGGGTGGCTACTTCGGTAGAGGTCGATCCCGTGCTCCAAAAAGATGGCACGCGTCACTCCCGCGCAATCATAGTTGATATGCCGACCTTGGATGGTGATGGTTCTTGACCCGAGCAACCGCACGGCAGACTGAACGATGGCAGATCGGCTGGGGAGCGACGTGAGGAGGGGGGCACCATCCTGTTTGTGGGAGGGGGAAGGTGGCTGCTGACTTGGAATGAGCGATCGTGACGGCCCAGTATTCGTGTCGAAGTTTTGTCTCGGGCTGGGCGACTCCGCTGCTGTTCGCTGGGGCTTCTGGATCGATGTGGTGCAGCCGGTCAGGGCTGCTATTGTGATGGTCACGATGATGACGATGTGCCGCATCGGTCCTCCTCTCACTACAGGCTGCTCACAAATCGCCCTTCGGCAGCCTGTTCTAAGCCTATGCAGGTGCTGAAGAACTGCCAAGAGAGTTGCGGTCATTTTGCTCAGTGTCCGGCCTTCATCGGTGCGGGTGAGCTCTCTCGTGATCGACCACTCCAATAGCGGCATCCGTTCCTGTGCGGTCACGGATGGCAACGGGGCCGATACCCGCTCTTCTTCCACCATTTCAAGGGAAACGATGGGATGAGAGGAGCGGATCAGAGTACGGAAATCATGGACGGTGGTTGAGAAAGCCATCGGACGAAAATGCTAGCACGAGGCTCGACGTCGACCAAGAAAACCGAAGATTGCCACTGGTGGACGAGTCAGAGCGGGTTCGTCAGTTCGCTCTGCTATGAATTGGATTCCGTCGATACGAGGAGAACAGGCGGTGCTGTTTAGACGGAGGGGCCACTATTCAGGAGGGGACTGAAGCACCATCGACAAGAAGTGAAAGTGTGACATTGGAACGCAAGCCTCTTCGCCAGTTGCCTGCTGCAGTCACAATCGTAGGAGCAACATGTATGACGTCGATATCCCCGAACCGAGCTATGGTAGCGTCGTGAGTGCAGGTTAGGTCTTTTGTGGATTTTCAAGGGCCTTATTGATTTCAGTGATCAGGCGGCGTTCGATCTCAGTGGTCTCCTCGTGACTCACACTCAAGATCCGTCCCCCCTGCGCGACCCGTTCAAACTCCGCCTTCACACCGAGCTTCGTCACACTGTCCGGAAGAGCCTCAAGAGAAACGAGATACTGATTTCGTGAGCCTGTCATCTCGAGCGTCGCGGGAGTGGAAATCTTCCGTTCGGTCACATAGACCGCTCGTTGATCGGTCTTCACGCTGACCTTCATGTGATAGCCATTGCGCGCCAGCGCATCTTCCACCACCTTGGCCACGGTCGGCATAGGACGCGGCAACGTATCGGACTGTGCACCCTTTTCCTCGATTTTGAGGGATTCTGCCATCTGTGCGGCGATCATTCGTTTGGTCTCAGCCAGTTGCAGCTCCATTTGTTCGGTGAGCCGTTTGGCGTCCGCTTTGGTCACTTCCATGCTGCTCTTGGCGTCACGGAGCTCCTGGTTGAGCAGATCGATCTGTTGTTGCATCACCTTGTTTCCGTCCTGCAACGAGCCCAAGAGAGATTCTTGCTTCGCCAGTTGCCGCTTGAGTGCGTCATTCTCCACGCGAAAGGGATTCTCTCGATTCCCATCGGGTGCGCAGCCGAGCGCCATCATGAACCAGACGATGCCGATTCCCAGTGACCGTGGATTGACCAGAGTTTTTTCCTGCACGTGTGCCCCTCCCAGTTAGCTGGTAAGATTATCTACGCTTCGGCGTAACTTGTAAATCCGATAGCAGAAATTTGATCGTCTGACCGATCCCTGAATATGCGTTCGATCATGAAAGAGGTGGTTGCCTGTGCGGTGCTATTGACCTTTCTTTTCGTGGAGTTCTCATCCGCGATGGAGGGAGGACCAGTAACCGCTGCAGTCCTTCCGGAGGATTATGATCTGTACGATCGGATCATCGAGGATAAATTTCTTACCTCGCAGATCCAATTGGTCCTATTGGAACGTATGACCGTCTCACGACTTGTGCCGCATCAGCCTGAGTCCATGACGCCAGGGTTCATTCAGCAGCAAGGAATCTTTCATGGAATATTGTCGCCAGAGCTGGTCCGCGATTTTGTCGGTGCCAACCAGACACCGAGCCGACTCGACGGTAGATTTCGATTTGGCGTGCGCTATCGATTTGTGTCCGGGGAAGCAAGCGAAGATGTAGAGGCGCGTCTGGCTGTTCCTGCCATGAATGGGCATGGGTTGGTGGTCCAAGGCCCCTCTGTGCTCGATCGCCTGGCGTTCTCGCGTGTGGGGAGAACGCTGAAGAACGATCAAGCTCTCGTGTATGTCGAGAATCGGCGTCGTGATGGGACCGGAGCAGGGTTCTTGGTGTGGTTCCATCGCCGGGACCGGGTATGGGAGTTATTTGATACGGAGGTGGTGTGGACCGTTCACGATCGCGAAGCTGAAGCAGAAAGTCCCTAACTTGCGCTGCACGGGCATCTGGCTGTAGCATGCGACTCTCATGGCTTCGCTGATTCGAAAAACCTTTTCAGTTCCACCGCTCGGCTGTAATTGCTCGATCATCGGCGACCCGATCACGAAGCAAGCGGTGGTGATCGATCCTGGCGGCGCTCCGGAGCGAATCCTTCATGACGTGCAGCAGCTGGGGCTCACGGTCAGTCACATCCTGCACACGCACGCCCATTTCGATCACTTTCTGGCATCCAGCGAGCTGAAGAAGGCGACCGGTGCAACGATTTGTCTCCATCAAGACGATCTCAAACTCTGGGAAAACCTTGAACTGCAGTGCCGCATGTTTGGGGTGTCCTATGTGCCGGCTCTGTCACCGGACTACTGGCTTGTGGATGAGGAAAAGGTGATGCTGGGACAGGTACCCATTGTCGCGCTCCATACGCCGGGACACACGCCCGGATCAATGAGCTTCCATGTGCCGAACGATAGGCTCGTGCTGGCCGGTGACACGCTCTTTCGAGGAAGTATCGGTCGAACCGATCTGTGGGGGGGAAGTTTTGAGGCGATCGAAGAGTCGATTCGTGAACGACTCTACACCCTCGATGATGCCACGACGGTGATCACTGGCCATGGCCCAGAAACTGAGATCGGTCTTGAAAAGGAGTCAAATCAGTTCGTCCGTGTATGACAACTACTCTCGGGCCATACGCTCCTTGAGCCGCTCAATCCGCTTCTCAGTCGATTGCTTAATGAAGGTCATATTCTCGGCGAGATGTTGCTGGGCGTTGATCTTGCCCTCTTCCCGGCGTTTCTGTTGATCCAACCCAAATTGTGCGATAAGTGGTCCGTCTTCCTTGTTCAGTGCTGTCCAGATTTCCATGCAGCGAGGCTGTTTGGCTGATGGATATTTATCACAGGGTGGATCTATCGCTGACGCTCGCGAAGGTGTGATGGCAAGACCAAGGACGAGGACAACCAGGCTACACCAAAGCGGATTCATGCCGTGCTCCATCTGAATGACGGTTTCTTCAAGCAGGAGACATTACCACATTTGACGAGGTGAAGGCGGCACATGGGAACGATGAGAGGGATACGGAGAGGGTGCTTCAACAATGGAGAAGCAGAAGCCAGCGGACACGAACGAGTCGATAGTATGGTGTAGCCTCACGGCTATATGCCCTGCGCTGGTCGGGGACGAAGGGATCGCATGGGGATGATCCCTAGATGTTCATGGCTTCGTTGACTTCTTGGAGGGTCGCTTTTGCAACAGTGGCCGCACGTATACTGCCGGCATCGACGATCTCATCAACCTGAGACGGCTCTTGTGTGAGCCTGGTACGCCGGTCCCAGATCGGCGTCAGCTGCTCCACCATCCGATCTCCCACCAGTTTCTTGCAGTCGATACAACCGATCGCAGCAGACCGGCAGTCTGTGTTGACCTGATCTTGAATCCCCTGGGAAGAGTAGATCTTATGGAATTCATAGACCGGGCAGAGGTCCGGATTGCCGGGGTCAGTCCGTCTCACACGGGCAGGGTCGGTCACCATGGTTTTGAGTTTCTGCCGAACAACCGGTTCGGTGTCTGAAAGGTTAATCGTATTATGGTAGCTCTTGCTCATCTTGCGGCCATCGGTGCCGATTACCTTTGGGAACTTTGTCAGATGTTCCTTCGGTTCCGGAAACACAGAGGCCTTATAGATGTCGTTGAACCGCCGAGCGAGTTCCCTGGTCAGCTCAAGATGGGGGAGCTGATCCTTTCCGACCGGTACGAAGTCGGGTTTGTACAGAAGAATATCGGCGGCCTGCAGTACGGGGTAGCCCAAAAAGCCGTACGTCGTAAGATCTTTCTCCTTGATCTCCTCCTGCTTCTCCTTATAGGTCGGATTGCGTTCAAGCCATGAAACGGGGGTCATCATGGAAAGCAAGAGATGCAAGATCGCGTGTTCCGGAATTCGGGATTGGATGAAAATCGTGGACCGATCCGGATCAATACCGCCGGCCAACCAATCGATCAACATTTCACGGACGAAGGTCCGAATCCGGGTGGTGTCCGCATAATTCGTCGACAGGGCGTGCCAGTCGGCGACGAAGAAGTAACAGTCATACTGCTCTTGTAAGGCTTTCCAGTTCTCGAGTGCACCCAGGTAATTCCCAAGGTGCATCAAGCCGCTGGGCTGCATTCCGCTCAAAACTCGCTTTCGAGGTGCCGTCATTCAGTTGCTCCCGGGCGTAGGCCAAGTGCGGTAGACAGAATCGTTCCGGACAAGCCCTTGGCAAAAGTTCCTGTGATCATGTGAATGATACCTAGTTCCTTGTCGAACACGATCAGTCCCACCAAGATGAGCATCCCGTATGGTTCTAGCCTGACTAAGGCCATGGCGGGTTTCGGTGGAAGCAGGGCCGTCAAGATGCGGCCACCATCGAGCGGTGGAATAGGCAGTAGATTGAAGAGCGCCAGGAACACGTTGATCATCACGGAATAGAGTGCCATGACGGCAATCGGTTTCAGAAACATGCTCCCTACGAGACCAGATGCTGTATCGGCTTCTGCGTTGTTGCGGAGGGACAAGGTCGGTTCGATCGTGAGAATCAGCGCTAAGAGCAAGGCGCTGGCGATGGCCAGCAGTAGGTTCATGCCGGGTCCGGCAGCAGCCGTGAGTGCCATATCGCGCCGAGGTTGATGCATGTTCCCAGGGTTGATCGGAACCGGTTTGGCCCAACCCAGAAGAAAACTCCCTGGTAGCATCAAGCAGATCAGTGGGAGAATGATGGTGCCGAACGGGTCGATGTGGGCTAAGGGATTGATCGTGAGGCGACCCTGAACTTTTGCGGTCGAATCGCCGCACTTCTCCGCCATCCAGCCATGGGCATACTCATGGAGGACCATGGCAAACAGGAGCGGGAGTCCCATATAGGAAATGCTGTGGAGGATATGTGACAACGAACTCATACCATTGCGTTCAGTTCAGTTGCACAAACTTACCTTGTTTCACCTGAAGAAGAAAGAGCGGTCGGTGTAGAGCGCCGTCCTGTCCGAACCCAGCCGGTCCCGCCAAGGTCGGAAGGTTGCGCGAGGTCGCAAGGTAATCGTGCAGGGCCTCTCCAGAGGTGGCTCCGTGGCGGATCCCATCGATGGCGATTCTGGCGGCATCATAGCCCTGCATGGTGAAGAGTGAAGGGGGCGATTCAAAGCGAGTTTGGTATCGTTGCACAAAATCTTGCACGTTGGGATTCGGGCTATCGATAAAGAAGCCATCGACAAAGGTTGCACCGTCGACGGCTCGATCCGCGGTGCGAGCAAAGTCCTGAGAATTCCATCCATTGGTCCCCAGCAAAGGGGCTTTGATGTCATGGAAGGCCAGTTGTGCGGCGAGGAGGCCAATTTCTTTTGAACGACTCGGAATAAAGATCGCGTCGAAGCCAGGTGTGTAGAGGACTCGTTTTTCGTTTCGGTTCAGTGCTTTGCCCGTTGGATTTGTTACCTCTACCGGAACTGCCAATCCGTACTTTTTCAAGTCTTCGGCCTTGAGCCGCTGGATTTGGGGAGCAAAATTGGTGTCACCCTCCTTGAAGGCTTCCATGGCGATAATTTCGCCGTCCAGCCGTCGTACTTCTTGTGCGAAGAGGCGGGCCAACTCTCGCCCATAAACGGTGTCGGGATAGAGAATGCAGAATCGTCGATAACCCTGTTCCTTGGCCGCATAGGTCGCGATTCGTTCAGCCTGCATGTCATAGGTCAAAGCCGTGCTGAAGAGGTAACTGCCCAGCCGGCGGACATTGGGGAGCGTGGCGGCCGGTGTGATCAACGGGATTCTGGTCTTTTGGGCCATTTCAGCCATGACCGGAAGGTTTTTTGACAACATCGGGCCGATGACGATGAGTGGACGATCTTCATGGAGCAGTGTTGAGAGATCGTCCAAAAAACCATGCCGATCAGCGTCATGGTCTTTGACGATCAACCCGATAGGTGGTGACCCCGGTTGCTCGCGAGCCCGCTCCACTGCGAGTTGTATCCCCTGGAGGACATCCGTGGCGAATGTAGAAAGAGGTCCCGACAGTGGGAGGACGGCGGCGATGAAATGTTGATTCGCTTTCAATCTCGTTTTAATGAGGTCCAACGATTCGTGTACTTTCGGAACGGAAGGGTGTGCAGAAAACGCCGTGAGAAAATGCCGAGTTTCTCGTTCAGCCAGGTGATCTTCTCCTCGTCCGATGTAATACTCGATGAGACGAAGTGAGGCGAGATCACCGGGATACGAGCGAGGATAGGCTTCGCGCACGCGGGTCAGACCACGTTTATCCAGCTTGTCCGAGATGAACTGGCGGATTTGTTCCCGCGTTTCGGTGATCTGTGCATCTGAGCTGCCGGCCATTCCTTCCAGCAAGGTATGAATCGCTCGCACATAGTCCTTCTTTTTGGCCAGAACCTCGGCCGTCAGCTGCTGGGCTTCGCGCTTCGTGCTTTCGTCCTGTGTGGTTGTCCGAACCTGGGCCAACAAAGGCAGGGCCAGATCAAAATTGCCCATCGCTGTATGGGTGCGCGCCATCAAGAGCTTGGCTCGGTCTAGCAGGTCGGATTCAGGAAACTCCATCTGGAGCTGGCTGAGCGAGCGAAGGGCTTCTGCATAGTCTTTCATGCCGTAGAGGGCAGCACCGAGTAAAAGGTAGGTGTCGTCAAGATGTTCCGGAGGAGGAGTCGTGGTTAAGTATCGACGTAGTGCGGTCGCTGCGGATTCAGGGTTGCCCTTTTCAATCGACAGTTTGGCCTGGTTTAACACCGGCGGGATGGGAACTGTCGGTTTGGAGGACTCAACCGCTCCGGTCACCTCCGCTTGTGGCAGGCTGAGGGCCTCACCGAGCGGTACGGTCACACTGATTGTGAGCACCAGCAACAGTCGGGCGGAGTTGAGCAATGGGCAATGTAAATAGGCGAGCATTCCGTTCGGCCGACGGTAGGCCGTAGCCAGACTAGTATCGGAAAGGCAGTGGCCTGTCAAGGAGAACCATCGGGGATGTGTCATTGTGTGGAACGCATGAGTTGGCTATAGTGGCGTGCTTGATGCCTAGGACTGCCCCATCGAGTGCGCTTCTCGACCCGCTGGTCGAGCGCTATCTGACACAACTGAGAGTTGAGGGAGGGCTAGCCACGAATACGGTGGAGGCCTACCGGCGCGATCTCGTTCGATTGCAACGATTTTTGCTGGCGCATCGGCTTCGTATGAGCGATGTCGTTTCCTCGCAGGTGATCCGGTCGTTTTTGGCCGCCCTCAAACAAGAATCGCTTGCCTGGTCGTCGGTTGCCCGAATTCTGTCGGCCGCACGAGGGTGGTACCGATTTCTCGTGCGGGAGCGTATTTTGGATGGGAGCCCTCTTCGTGAGGTGGCGGTGGCCCGCCGGCCTGTCCGTCTGCCTAAGACGTTGACGAGGGCTGAGGTGACAGCCTTGTTGGAATTGCCGGTTCGTGATCGTGTGGAAGATCAACGCGATCGGGTGATGTTGGAAGTGTTGTACGCGTCAGGTCTTCGTGTGTCGGAGCTCGTAGGGTTGACGCTTTCTCAAGTGGATCTGAGTCTCGGCTGTCTTCGAGTCGTGGGGAAAGGTGCGAAGGAGCGTATTGTTCCGATGGGACAGACAGCGCGGGATCTGGTGAGTGAGTACGTTGATCACATTCGGCCGGCGCTTCTGAAGCGTCGCGCAACGCGTGTGTTGTTCGTCAGTCGTCGTGGACGGGGGTTGACCAGGCAGGCCTGCTGGAAGCTGCTGCTGCAGCGGGCCCGGCGTGC
Organism: Nitrospira sp.; assembly: GCA_016788465.1. Classification (GTDB taxonomy): domain Bacteria; phylum Nitrospirota; class Nitrospiria; order Nitrospirales; family Nitrospiraceae; genus Nitrospira_D. Next base: position 47,666 of record JAEURV010000003.1, read on the forward strand.
TGGGATTACAAAGGCGATCTCACCGCACATGCTTCGCCATTCCTTTGCCACGCATTTGCTGGAAGGCGGAGCCGATCTTCGCGCCGTGCAAACGATGCTGGGGCATGCCGACATTGCAACGACTCAGATCTACACGCACGTGGAACGGAGCCGGCTTAAGCATGTTCACCGAGAATTTTTCCCGAGACAGCTCAAGCGACGGTCGGATGGAACACAAGCGTAGAGCATAGAGCGCGTTTTGCGCCCATGAGGAAGAAAAGAACGGTGAAAGATGTACCCGCCGGTTGACAAGGCAGTATGGACTTGATAGGCTCCGCCGAGCTTGCTAAAGAAATTGGGCGGATAGCTCAGTTGGGAGAGCGCTGCCCTTACAAGGCAGAGGTCACAGGTTCAATCCCTGTTCCGCCTACCAAAAGTGGAATGGTGGTAAGCAGCGGCAGGGAGTCAGTGTTTTTATGCGGAGGGGGTTTGTTCCTCAGCTCGGGGCTTGATCGGCGACCAAACTGAGAGCGTCTTGTCATTTTCAATCTTCCGCCATAGCTAGATTTTGCGGGGCCGTCGTTCAGCCTGGTTAGGACGCCAGATTGTCAATCTGGAGGTCGCGG
>JAEURV010000027.1 GCA_016788465.1 Nitrospira sp.
TATGGGCAAACGAAAGGTGCTGCCCTCGCGGCTGTCCAAGCCTTGGCTCTTCGTGCAATGGCCGATCGCCTCGAACATGACGAGGCGGTACCTGAGGAGCTGCTGAACGTCTCGTTTATTGCGGCATGAGCCGTTGGCCGTTGGCCGTCGACTCACGCTTCTCGTGTTCTCTCCGGACTCCTCCGCATCGGTTGGCAGATCAAACGAACGACCGGTTCTCATAAAATTCTACAACGGACTGGATGGCCCGATGTCGTCTTTGCGTTTCACGATCGCGACGAGATTGGTCCACGTATGTTGGCCCGCCTAGCCAAGGTGACAGGTCTTAAAACCAGAAGACCTGTGAAAACAGAGGCCGGTTCTCAGCACCACCTCTCTCATCAGCAGCGCATTTCTATCCCGCAATCAGCCTCCTCCTATAGATTGACAATCCTCGGTCCGGGACTTATCGTCCTCCACGCTGGACCTCGTCCACATCGGAGACCACCAGATGGAGAGTCCTTCCTCGTCAACCCCATCCTCCCCTGCTCAGAAGGCGCTTGATCGCATCGCGTTGCAGATGGCGTCGAGTTTGGATCTCCATGTCGTGCTCACCACCATCACACAAGGTCTTGTCGATGACCTGGACGCCGCCTTTGCCCGCATCTGGCTGCTCGGTCCTGGCGATCTCTGTACCGGCTGTTATAAGGCCTCTGCCTGCAGAGACCAGACCCAGTGTTTACATCTCAGGGCGAGCGCGGGACTCTATTCAACTCTCGATGGGGAATACCGCCGTATTCCGATGGGGTCGCTGAAGATCGGCAAGATCGCCCAAGGTGCGGGGCCGATGCAGACCAACGACGTGCTCGGCGACGATCGACTCCCGAACAAGCAATGGATGAAAGACAACGGGCTCCAGTCCTTTGCCGGGTACCCCCTCGTCTTTCGCGGGGACGTGCTGGGCGTCATCGCGATGTTCGGGCGACGCCCCTTGGCGGATGAGGAATGTGAACGGCTGGCCACGTTTGCCCATCAAGCAGCCACCGCAATCAAGAACGCCCAGTTGTTTACGGAGGTCGAGCAACTCACCAATCGGCTTCAGGCCGAAAATGTGTACCTCCGGGAAGAGATCAAACTCGACCATCATTTCGATGAAATCATCGGTGAGAGCCAGGCGATGAAG
>JAEURV010000092.1 GCA_016788465.1 Nitrospira sp.
GGCAGAATGGAGAAGTCTTTAGAGAACGATTCCACCGGCGTGTCCGACATCAGAAGCCCCAGTAGGGTCACGGACAGCCCCAGCATTTGCGACACCACACAAATACAAACAATGAGGATTAAAATGACCGTCCCTGTTCCCTTAGGCAGAAAACCAATCGCTCTGTGATTGAGCCGACTCATCGAGGGAACTATACTCTGACTTCGACGTGATGAGCAACCAAATTGGAGGCGTTCCGGTCTCGACACATCGACGTCGGTCCAGAACACATAACCATCGAACCCCATCCTTCTATCTAGCAGGCTATTAACAAAGGCCGCCAGAGGCATGCTCACGTCGCTCAGAGGCTCAACGTACGGGCCGGAGTACGATTCGCCCTTTCGCTCGCTGCGGCCTTGCTGGACGGTCTTTCCGAACCGCCTGCGGGGCATCTCGATTTGGTCAGTCATCGTGAGGATCGGTCCGTTTGAGAAAGGGCGTAGGGTTCGTCAACACACTGTTAGTTGCCCCTTGACTATTGGTGCCTTCATTTCAGATGACGCTCAGCTGACGAGCGTGAAAGGATCCCCCTAATGGTGAGAATACGTGGGCTCGGTATGCCGTCCCATTCCGCTCGAGGCTCATGGGTTGTATACATACTTCCCCATAGATATTTCTGGTCGAAGGTTGTATAAGCAGTTCAAGGCAAGGATGACTACCGTGAGGCCGTCGTGACGTCGCACTGTTACCGTCAGCAGCTCCCGCCAAAAGCAGCCTCTGAGTTGCCCCTCCCGCCAGAGCATCATGACTCATCCTCGGGACCTACAAGGTTCATCTAACGAGACAGTTCTGATCAGACCATGCACCGCTGAAGTCCCAATGCTCTTCGTAGTGGTCATCCTCAGTTTTCGACAACAGCCGAAGGAAGCGTTGACAGCAAGAAACATCCGCATTCTATCGTAAAGGGATCATCACCATGTATATTCACGGCGCTATCGGCATCGTTCTCGTCATGTTTGCGTGCAGCAGTTGTGCGACATCTTCTCTTACAACCCCACCGCCGCGCATTCATCATATCCAGATCGACAGCCGAGACTCGATTACTCCCACGAACCTGTATGCCTCCGTCGGAGAGGAAATTCGATGGCACAACGCACTCTCTGTTCCGATTCACCTGGGATTGCTCGGGGTCCAGTCGATTGAAGAAGCCGGTTGCAATAAAGGATTCAAGACATGGTTCGGAACAATGAAGGATATGACCACGGTTCCACCTGGCGGGTATGTCAGTCTCTGTTTTCTCCGAGCTCGAACGGTCCGGTATAATATTTGGACGGATCTTGCCGATCCGGTCCGTTCGATGAGCCCAACGGCGGTCATTCATCTCGATGAAA
>JAEURV010000164.1 GCA_016788465.1 Nitrospira sp.
AAGCAATCCAAAATCAAATCGTGCGATGCCGCAAAAACGTTTCAACTCCTCAGGGGGAACCGTCACTTCCCATTCCATCGCGGGAATAAGGATTCGTCCATCCGGCATCCCGAGCTTGCGTGCCACCGTGCCGAGCGCGCCGTCGGCGGCTATGACAAACTTGGCCTTCATCTCACCCATCGTGGTGGAGACCGTAACGCCGTCGACGTGATAGGAGACACCCTCGACCGGGCAACGCTGGTGCACGGCGGCGCCACCGGCTTGTGCAGCTGAGAGCAACGCGTAATCAAACTGATCGCGCATGGTCATGGAAACAATGGCGGTTGCTCGACGCGTCGTGAAGGATAGCCCGTCGGAGACAGTCAGCAGCGCGGTGTGACAGTCCTGCTCGATCACCTGGCGCACGTCAATGGGGAGCGCTTGCCAAGACCGACCGATAATTCCACCGCCACAAGTCTTGTACCGTGGCAACGGAGCCTTCTCGATCACGGCCACGTGCAGGCCGGCCTGTGCCAGTCGCCAGGCCGCGGCGGACCCTGCCGGCCCACTGCCGACCACAATGACGTCATAGGTATGGTTCATCGCTCACACAGGGTGTAGAACTCAAGGATAAATGGCCTACTCCATACGATAGGGAACCTTGCACATCAGCTGACCGGCGCACGACAGGCCACATGACGGCCCCAGTGAACCGCTTGCACGAGCGTGCCCACCAGCCTCTCTCTACTTCAGGAACGGAGCAAGATACCCCAGTGAGCCGCAATGGGGAAAGGCCTCCGATCACAAGGGAGGCGACGCGTCATGCCGATGAGCAGCGCCTATCCGGCGTAGGTTCAGGCCCATCGGCAACTCAACGCCGATTCTACGTTTCACTTGTGGTAGCCTAGTGGGGAGAAGACTTTCCCTCACCAAGATGAGTGAAGAGCCTTGGCGGGGTCCGATTCATTCAGAAATGGAGTAATCAGTCGACATGGTACGGATGATTCTGCTTCTGCTCATCGTGGCGCTGGTCATGGTCGGACCGCAACTCTGGACCAGACGCGTGTTTGCCAAGCACAGCACCCCTCGCCCAGACTTTCCCGGGACCGGAGGAGAACTGGCCCGGCACCTACTCAATCGGTTCGACCTTCACCACGTCACCGTCGAACCGACGCAACTAGGAGACCACTATGATCCGATCAACAAGACCGTCCGCCTGACGCCCGCGATACTGGATGGCAAGTCACTTACCGCGATCACCATTGCCGCCCATGAGGTCGGACACGCTATTCAAGACCATCTCGGGTACCAGCCGTTGGCGGAGCGCACCAAGCTGGTGAGGGTTGCCCAGGGAGCAGAGAAAGTGGGAGCCATCCTGATGATGGGGATTCCGATCGCAGGAGCCATGGCTCGTACACCGGTCGCGAGCGTCATCGTCCTGATGGCTGGACTGGCGACGATGGGGATTTCCACACTGGTCCACCTCGTCACGTTGCCGGTCGAGTGGGACGCGAGCTTCAAACGAGCTTTGCCCGTGCTCAAACAGGGGAACTATCTCTCACAGGCTGATGAGCAGGGCGCTCGCAGCATCCTCACGGCCGCTGCCTTGACCTATCTGGCTGCATCCCTTGCGAGTTTATTGAACCTGTGGCGCTGGATCGGGTTCCTTCGGCGCTAGGCTCGGCTTCATGTCCATCCTTCACTCAACCGAGGGCGGAAGAGTTCCAGCGTCATGGCATCGCCCATCTTGGCGACGGCCGGGTCGTGGCGCGGACCTTTGTTGCGCAGGAAGGCATGCCGGTGGAGAGAATATTCGATCGTTCCCACATTCTACGCTCAACGTTGGCATCGATGCGCTATCGTACAAGCTTGCGTTTCACCATCGACAGGTTCTCAGGGCTCGATCGCACTCGTATCGTAATCCCTTCGGCATCATAGCGTTCAGATAGGACCCTCATCCGAGCACGGACCTCCGCCAGAACCTTCTGCGCCGTAAATGGAACATGTAGTTCCTCGTCGATCATCCCTCGCTCAAAATACTCCATGATGCGCTCACGCAAGGCGGTCAGATCGTCCCTGCTTCTCGTGGAGAGCAATAGGGCGTCGGGAAATTCAGACTTCAGCGAGGCGATCTCGTCCGGTCTGAGACGATCCTGCTTATTCAAGACCAAAAGGTTGGGAATATCCGTGGCTCCTACCTCGGCCAACACGTTCCGCGTGACATCCAGTTGAGATCGGAAGGAGGGGTCTGACGCATCGACGACCACCAGCACCAGTGAGGCACAGGCCGCCTCATCAAGCGTCGACTTAAAGGATGCCACCAGATCATGAGGGAGTTTCTTGATAAACCCCACCGTATCGCTGATGAGCACCTTGGGGCGCGTTTCAGGATGCAAGGGCCGGATCGTGGTATCGAGCGTGGCGAACAGCTTGTCGGCCACGAGCACGTCGCTTCCCGTCATCGCTCGCATCAGCGAAGACTTTCCGGCATTGGTGTACCCGACCAGGGCGACGGTCAATTCCTTCTCCCGTCTTGCTCGGCGGATGTGGTGCTCGTCTCCGATGGCCGCCAGTTCCGACTTGAGTTCTTTTATACGATCACGAATGCGCCGTTTATCCAGTTCCAGACTTGTTTCACCGGCCCCTTTCCCGCCGATTCCTCCGCCTTGCCGCTCTCTTCCACCACCGGTCTCACGCAACCGTGGCGCCAGATAGTTGAGCCGCGCGATCTCCACCTGAAGCCGGGCCGATCGGGTTCTGGCATGTCGGCTGAAAATTTCAATGATAACCCCGGTCCGGTCGAGCACCGGCACGCCGGCGGCACGTTCTAGATTACTCAATTGCGACGGCGAGAGATCACAATCCACGACAACAATCTGGGCCTGTTGAAGAGGACTCCCAGTAACCTCGTCTGGTTCGTCCGATTCTCCTTCGACCAGATCCTCATCTTCTTCCGACTCAGCAGCCTCTTGCTGCAAGGCGGCCTTGGATAGAGGTTGTTCAAATGCCGACCCAATCGTGCCGGGCCCACCGGTCCACCGGGCTAATTCAGACAGTTTCCCTTGGCCCAGGACCGTTGCAGATTTCTCGGTACTTCGTTTCTGAGTCACCTGGCCCACGACCTGGTATCCCAGGGTCTTTACCAGACGGGTGAGTTCTTGCAGCGAACTATCCAGCTCCTCGCGAGTCACACCGGGAGTCTGAACCGCCACCAGCAGGGCACGAGATATCGAGGAAGTGGTCATGAGGTACGGATCCTTTGTTCGACGGTGAGTACAGGCCATGCATCTTAGCAGGGAATCGTGTCTTCCGTGCAGCTCACAGCGCAATCACTGAAGATCAGACGGAGGAAGAACCGCAGTTGCTGTATGGGGCGCTCAAACACGTCACATCGATACCCAAATGATCGCTGAAGAACGCCCGGACTCAACTCCCGTCACCGTACGGCCTGGACCATCGCCCGAGCCTGCACAAAATGGAATTCCATTTGCCCCCGACACATGTCTGCCCTATGGTTTGAAGAGATCGGCATGAGTCGTACGGCCAGGAGGGAGCCTATGAGTGCCACACCCATTTTGTTTCATGACATCGACGGCGTACTGTTCGGCGAATACGCGGGCGAGTTTCAACTTCGACCTGGCGTGAAATCCTGGCTTGCCTGGGCCCACGAGCACTTTCAGGTAATCTGGCTCACCTCATGGGAATCGGACAAGATCAAGACTCTGTTGCACGTCCTGTACTGTGAACGGTTCCACGGTCTTCCAGAGGTCCCCTCGTTCCATCACGCCAACTGGACGAACTGTCAGAACAAGGTGGTCTGGCTCGAACAGGCCGTCACAAAGTTGAAGGGCCGCGAATGGTTTTGGATCGACGACGAAATCGAAACATGGACACCGGCGATTCAGCACGCCGGCCTCTCCCTCGACCGCTGTATCCAATCAAATCCGGAAGGGAGGGATGAGCTCCTCCGGATCCAATCCACCCTGGTCAGTCGGCTTGAATGGATCCGAACACAGACGCGCGATGGCATCCGTACCGAGGACGCGGCATAAGCGACGACTCTGAGAGGCGTTCGAGTGAACGGCTGACACCGTTTCCCCACGACCGTCGTCGTATCCGATAGAAGAACGGATGACGCACCGCAGGCAGCCTCCATCCACCCGTGTTCTTTCCATATATTACGTATCGATACTATTTGCAATGCATACGTACGTGTCCTATCGTATACTGATTCACCGATCGTCGACGAGTGCCCCCTTCGGGACCGCCGCTGTCTCGCCGAAACTCACATGCGAACGCCATTGCGCCTATTACAACTCCCGTTGTCCCTTCTCATTCTTTTGTTCAGTCCTCCCGCCTTCTCGTTCACGGCCCTGGTCGTTTCCGTCAAGGACGGCGACACAATCGAAGTCCTCTCGAACGGGCGAGCAACGAAGATTCGCTTGCACGGAATCGACTGTCCCGAGAAACGCCAAGCCTACGGATATCGGGCAAAACTTGCGACGTCTATCTTGACCTTCGGTCAGGCCGTCACGATCCACCCGCATGAAAAGGATAAGTATGGGCGACTGGTTGCCGAGGTGATATTGGCGGATGAGACCAATGTGAATCAGCTCTTGGTCAAAGACGGGTGGTGCTGGTGGTATCGACAATATGCGCCGGACGATCCGGTACTGGAAACGTTAGAGACCGAAGCGCGCCAAACCAAACGAGGGCTCTGGATCGATCCCAATCCCGTCCCCCCGTGGGTCTATCGGAAGTTGAAACGCAAGCCACCAATCGGCGTCTTGGAGCCACTCCCTTAGCCGGACAGGCAACAGGTGTCCTACCCACCCGTTACTTCTCAGACAAGTGCCTGACGGCTTGTTCGACGTTTGTCCTGGCCAGGTCCTCATGCCCCGCGTTCCCCTGCTCAACGGCCCGTGTCAACTCGGCAATGGCGGCGTCCACCTTCTCACTCTTCCCTGCCTTCATCGCAGATTGCAGGGCCGCTTCCGCACTGGTCAGGAAGGCATCCCCACGTCCCTGCCTGCTATGGTCCACGGCTTCCTTCGCCAGCTTGACTGCCTCCTGACGGTGCTGCTCCGCCGAATGCACCGCATCACGACGTGCAATACCGGAGCCGAATGCCGACTGCCATAGCAATATCGTAGTGGTAAGGAGGAAGAGGGCGGCGAGCAGGACACTCAACCGCGTTGCATGTTGTCTCATCCGCAATGGCCCTTGCTAACCCGACCCCCTGCAAATCGACGTTGCTGTTCTATCACGCCAACCGATGGCGCCGCGAGACTACCCTCGCCTGTTGCGATTACGTCACGGAAAAGCCGGAGCATGCCCATCACCCAAGCTGACAGACGAATTTGGGAAACGGATACCGATCTCTACCGTGAACGGCACAGCCAGTCGAATTCGGATGGATGGGATAGACTCCTTGGTCTCTCAGCCCCCTTATAAAGAGGCTGGAGGTGAGCAGAACAACGGGAGACGGCATCATGGGTCGGATCAAGGAGAGGGGCGCACAGGGTGCTCCTGTATCCAAATTCCCCTGCCAAGGAATCAAGATCTCCCATACGAACGAGACCGTTCATGAAAGCCTCACGGACCGTTGTAATCTTCCTTCCAGGCCACCACTCCAGCAAGAATTTCTCAAGTCATTGATTCGTATAATATTTTTGTGCTTTTTTTGAGTGAAAGTTCATGCTACGATCCCCCTGCTGCTTTCTTTACGCCATGGAGTCTCTCCCGGCGCTAAGAAATGGGGGGAGGTGATAGGGGTATCACCTCCCCTTTCTTTTTCCACGCCGGTGCTTCGTTGTTGAAGGCCTGAACCTGCCGATCCGTTCTCCTATTTCCATCTTCCCTCGTGTGTTCCCAGAAAAACCTGTCGCCTGCATGACCAGTTGCATCCGACCCCTATTATTGTCAGCCCCTTGGGATTGTTCAGAAAAAGACAGCGCGTCCTGATGACAGGCCCTCTCTCGGGTGGTCAGCTCTCTCGAATGAGCCGATGATGAACTATTTTGATGGGATGGCGCCCCTGGCGGAGCTGGGATGGAGCAAGGATGGGAGCAAGTGAGGAGGCGACATGGCCGCCTCCCCCTCATGCTACGATGATTACTTCTTCTTCTTGGCCGCCTTCTTTGCCGGCTTCTTTGCTGCTGCTTTCTTCGTCGCCATGAGAACCTCACCTCCCTTCGCTTTAAGAATTGTGATCCTGCATGTGTGATATAGCAGAATTTGAGCGATCAGTAAAATCCTCCCGACACAAAATTGTTCTGATCGGCAAAAATCTCACCAGTCTTGAGTGCAGGCGAGGCCATCGGACTTCGTCAGGGGTACTTCTCAAGACTTCTTTGGCAACCACCAAGACGCCGTCGCAACAAACCCGGCCATAGATTGTTCATGACCGGACAGTCAGGCCCGGCTTTTCACGACCTCACCATACCGTTTCTCGTAGACCCCGGCCTCTCAGGGCTCTCTGTTCCCATCTCAGATGGCCTCTTGCCGGGTCCGTAACGAACTGTGATGAATACTGCTGGTTTGAAAGACAAGATTGGCGTGCAACTGATAGCAATCGATTTCTAAAGTCCCGGGAAACAGCCGCGCCAGCACCGTCATGGAGACAGGCAGCAGCTATTGGCCTCACAGAGGATGAGTCTTTTTGCGAGAGACCTGAATGCTGACGACGAGACGACTTGAGGAGCACAGAGTAGAACCGAAGCATCGAGACTGAAAACCTTACAGGCGAGGAAGGAGATGGATCGGGCCTCCCCCACCAGGGTCGGGAGGCCACCATGCAAGGCTGATCATGGGGAGGGCTGTGCCGCTTCGCACAAGCCCGGCGAACCAATCGTTCCGCTAGAACGGGACGTGCTCCCTATGGCTCACTCCATGTCCATCGCTACTTCTCCGACAGGTGCGTGACTGCTTGTTCCGCATGTTTCGTCGCCACGTCCGCATGTCCCGCGCTCCCATGCTCAACGGCATGTTTCAGCTCTGCGACGGCGGCGTCCACATGCGCGTCCTTCCGTGCCTTCAGCGCATGCTGCATGGCTGCTTCCGCGCTGGTCAGGAATGGTCCCATATGACCCTGTTTGCTATGGTCCGCAGCTTCCGTGGCGAGCTTGATTGCTTCTTGGCGATGCTGGTCTTCCGATCGCATGACATCACGCCGTGCCCCGCCCTCGGCGAACACCGTTTCTAACGGCAGGACCGTCCCGGTCACGAGAACGAACAGGGCGGCGAGTGTAAAAGTACCGTGCGTCGTATATCGTCTCATGGGCATTCTCCCTTCGTGAAATGATAACTGCCGGCTACGTATCTCCATCCTTCGATGGGCACATTGTAGCATGCACGCTCATAGAACTTCCCGCAGGAACAAGCACTGGCAATTACGTCCGGTGAATCAGGACCAGTTCTGTCCGACCCCGTCTTTCCTAATCTATAGGCTTGTTGCCAACGAGGAAGCAGTCTTATCCTCGGGAGGTGAGCGGGACGGCGCAAGAATGAACAGGAGCAATCATAAGCAGCATGAGTGAAGACCTGCCTCCTCCTCTTCACTGGATAATGAAGATTAGGCGGTTTTCTTGAGCCGCTCACTCGCGTGCAACACAGTAAAGCCAATGACCTCGTCACCCTCATAGCGAATGATCACATCTTCGTCGGTCATTTCACTGTCCGTGGCATGACTCGGCTTCTTGTAATTGACGTAGAGCGTGTCGGCTTCTGCATCATACGTCAGCCAGACGGCATGCTGCGGCGCCCGATTGACGGCTGGAATCAGTTTCAAATACTCCTGAATATCCGCTATGGCCATATCTGCCTCCTCTTTTCCAGAGACCTTATGCGGCGGGTCAGAAACGCCGTGATAACGAATCCGTCCTCGCTTTGCTCTCGATAGACCGCCACAAGATGCTTTCCTACTTCAATTTCACGCACAGCTAGTAATTCTCCATCTCCTCCGAGCAAGACACGATCAGGATGCAACACTGTCTCCAGTACGGTCGAGCGCAACCCGGTGAGCTCCCCATGCTCCTCCGTGATATGTGCCCATCGTTCATCCGTGAGCCGAATGGGAGTGCCGTTCTTCGCGATAATGCGGTCAATCATACCACTCCACCCGCTTATTCCCTAATCGGCGGAACATATTTCTGCATTATACATGTAGCCTCTCTACGGTATGTTCAACCTTACTCGTACAAGAGTACCAAGGGCGATTCCTGTCTCTTGTCTGCCCGTTAGGATGTGACCTCTCCACACAGCACCTCAGCCTGTTCCAATACCGTCTGCGTCGCCTTCTCCTGCTTGTCCGGCGGATAGCCGTACTTGCGGAGAATGCGTTTCACGATCACGCGAAGCTGGGCACGCACGTTTTCCCGAACTGTCCAATCGATCGTCACGTTCCTGCGCACCGCATCCGCCACTTCTCGTGCGATAGTCCGTAGCGTCTCATCTCCGAGTACCTTCACCGCACTGTCGTTGGTTTCGAGCGCGTCATAGAACGCCGTCTCTTCCTCGGTCAGCCCCAGCCGTTCTCCCCGATCACGGGCATGACGCATATCCTTGGCGAGTCCGATCATTTCCTCGATGACCTGTGCCGCCTCAATCGCACGGTTCTGGTACTTGCGCACCGCCTGTTCCAACAGCTCCGCAAAAGACTTGGCCTGCACCACGTTCTTACGCGATCGCACCTTGATTTCTCCGCTGAGCAGCTT
>JAEURV010000098.1 GCA_016788465.1 Nitrospira sp.
GTCTCCGAGATCAGCATGTGAAGGTCCGCGAGAGACCGGTTCAGCCAATGATTGAACTGCTCATTCGCCGTATAGACATGGGCATTGTGGGATATGGCATCCGTGAGGGCACGATTGGCGTGATGGTACGCACGCTCGTAGGTGAGTCCTTTTCTGTTCTGGGGATTCCCGATTTCACAGGAGATAGCAATCTCCCAGGTCAGGTCTGCATGTGGACGAAGGGACGATTCGATGATGAAGCCGTTTGCTGTCACTCGTTTCGGGGTTGGAGTGCACTGAATGGAGGTTCGACGGACGATGCCATCAAGTCCCTTGTACCCAAACACGAGTCCGTTCTTTGAGCGAGCCGTCTTGAGTCGCACCCCACGCCGCTCCCGTTTTCGGCCTCTCGCTTCAAAAAGATCGGCGAAGTCTGCATCCAATGCGATCGTAATTGAAAGCGGAATGCTCTGACTTCCATAATTCTGAACACGGAAACGTTCGTACCACGTCCCTTGCCAGAGAAACCTGGTGCGACACAGATGGACGGTACCGCGTTGGACGACCTTCTGCCCATTGCGCATCAGATCCGGATTGGTAAGATCAACCGTGAAGAGGGCATTGTCCTCCTTCACGGTGGCGCTGAGAAGCATCGGACGCTGACCTTGCACCAACAGTTCAGACTGCGAGAGAAACCGCGTCCCTTCATGATACAGCCCCTGTGGACCAGGAAGCACCTGATGCATATCACCGTATCGATCAAATACGGCAAACGTCTCTCCATGTTTCAGAACCTCGGTTCGGCCATCGGCCAGAGACGATGACGCAAGGATATAGTATTGTTCGTTCCATCGGATGATATCGTTCATGAATGATTCCCTTCATACTCGGCACTGGCTCGACTCATCCGTGTGGCGACCAACGCCGTGACCATTAAGACAAGTCCGATCCCGAGGACGCCGGTTTCGGGACCATGCTGTTCCGTGATCCACCCAAACGCCGAGATTCCACCGATGGCGGCGGTCATGGCACCTGTCCCGTAGAGTCCTAAGACCCGTCCGATCATATGGCTCGGCGCCAGTTCCTGAATGATCCCCCAGGCAATCGGCGTAAATACTCCCATCCCACACCCAATCAGTCCCATAAAAACTCCGGCAACATACGGATCAATCGTCCAAGTCAAGCCGCTCAGAGCGAGACCGCTTAACACGCTCGCCCCCACAATCAACCGCATCCGATCTTTGACCATCCAATCAGTCGCCCATAAAAGCGCGATCGACGTCACCAACAACCCGATGCCCAGCGCAGACCAGAGATATCCGACCTCGACCGGCCCTAACCCAAGCATCTTTCTGGCAAAGACCGGGAAAAGCGCGGTCAGCGCACTGGTGCCGAACGTATACAGAGCAGCAGTACCGGTTAAGAACAGCAATGCCGGTTTGGTGACTACGCCATAGCGAAACCCTTCGATCAGATCTTGCAGCAGAGTCGATCGCGGCTCAGGTGAGGAACTCGTCGCCGTCGCGTGCTGAAAACGAACCAGTACGAGACATGCCGCTGAAACCAAGTAGGTGACGGCATTGATACAAAGCACCTCTTGTGACCCATACGCAGCGATACCGAGACCGCTGATTGCGGGACCAAAGATAATCCCCAGGCTTGTCGTGCCCTGCAGAAGCGCATTGGCAGCAGTGAACTGCGTCTTGGGAACGAATGCCGGTACCGCAGCCGTAAGGGCCGGGCCAAAGACCGCCGTGGACACCGCATGGAGGAACACCAGCACATACAAGACCGATACCGTGAAGGACTCCACGGGGATGAGACAAGGGATCAACCCGATTAGCACCGCACGGAGAATATCGCTCGTGATCAGGAGGACTTTCTTTGGAAGCCGGTCGACGTACACGCCGATGATCGGTCCGAGGACGATCGGAGGAATCGTCTGCAACAGTCCAATGATGGAGGTTTTGAGCGGTGATCCTGTGACAGCGTAGACGAACCACAAGAGGGCCAGTCGGCAGACTCCATCACCGATCTGTGAAATGAGCTGTCCCCACCACACCAACCCGAAGTCCCACGTCAGAAGGAGCGGGCGATTGTTAACCGAGAGCTGACGGGCATGCGCCATTCCGGAAGAAGCGTCTGCCAGGGGGCCTGAGGAACCCTGCATCAGCTCTCACCCTCTAGACGAATCTTTTCTGTATTAACGGCCCGAACGCCCGGCACCTGCCGAGCTGCCTCAGCAGCTTCGAGAGCAATCACCTGAAAACGAACCGTGCCATTCAGCTGAACGATGCCTTCCTCCGTCTTCACATCGAAGTTTGCCGATTTCAAGGTCGCACTTTTTGCAAAACGCTCCTTGATGAGGAGTGTGAGGATTTCATCCTGCTTCTTCAACAGGGTTTTCGCTAGGTCTTTTTCAACGCCGAGTTTATTGACGACGGTTTTGATCCCACCGACCGCCTGCACAACTTCGGTCGCAGCAGCCTTATCTTCTTCCGTCGAGACTTTCCCGCTCAGTGTTACCACCTGTTTATCCTCCTCAACCTCGATCTCATACCGGAACAGCCGCAAATCTCCCATGAGAGCAAGTTTCACGGACAGGATCAGTGACCCCAGCGACTTTTTAACAGCCGTCTCCTTTTCCTTGAGGTCGAGATCAGGAGGAGGCGGGAGATCTGCCTTGAGCGCCGGAGCAGGTTGTCCCTGTGCCTTGTTCTCTCCTGACGATTTGGAAGACGTACCATGACCTTCTGTTACTGCCGGAGAAGGAGAGGGACGTGCAGGAATCTTCTCCAGCGTCCCTTCCTTGCGATCCGTTGATGCTTCAGCCTTGGTCGGCTTGGACTCTGCCGGCGACTTATGCGGCGTGGGTTGAGCCTCGGACGCTGCCGGTGATGACTGCTGTCGCGATGCCGGCTTTTCCGGCACGATCTCTTTGTGCTCAGTCGAGGCCTCATTCTTCGTTGCAGGGACTGCTGGTGGTTGCGACGAACCGGAGGCCGGTTTCTCCGACAGGCCCTCCTTGTCATGCGAGTCGGATGCTTGCGCGGGCGCCCCAATCGGCCAGAACATGAACAGACAGAAAACAATCAGCCATTGAAGTCGCATGGCCATGATGGAAGCCCTCCCCTAAACCTATTCCGGTGAGTGTATCTGCGGAATGTCGCGCGAGGCATTGTAACCCGCGCTCGGTCTTCTGTCACGCTACGGCGCTCAAAGCCCCCCTGATTTTCAGGGGGGCTTCGGGAATATCACCGCTGGATCTTGAAGAGTGTTCTCACGGGCGTGACGATGCGGCAGGCGGCCAGCTAGGCAGCGAAGGAGCCGCTCGAGGGAACAACCAGAGTCTGCGCGTGCGACTTGTAGAAGCTGAACAACCACGCGCTGGCAGCGGTCATAAGCAGAATAAGGCTAATACCTCCAAGGCACGTCGCCGGACCAATCGCATCAGCTGCCCATCCAAAACCAGCCATTCCGGCCATCGATGCGGCCATCCCTCCTGTAGCGAAGCTTGTAAAGACTCGACCGAGGAGATGCGTGGGCGTCAACTCCTGAAGCATGGTCCATACCAGCGGGGTAAACATAGCCGTGCTGCCTCCGATCACGGCAATCAGCGCCCCCGCAGCGACTGGAGCATCGAGGAACCCGAGCGCCGCTACCGCAAGCCCACCGATTGCCAATGCGCCTGACATAAACCGCAGACGCCACGAGACATCTCCCTGCGTGACCGACGTCAGACTGAGCGACGCCAGCAACATTCCCACGCCGAGAGCCGACCACAGCCAGCCAAGTTGGACCGGCCCCACTCCAAGAACCTCCTTCGCAAACACCGGCAGCAGAAAAATGAAGGCACTGATCCCGACACTATACAACGTCGCCGTCAGCATCAGCATCAAGACTGTCTTTTGCTCAACAAACACGAAGCGGAAACCAGCCAGGAGGTCGCTGGTAATACCACCCGTCAACCCATTGCCGGTTACACGGCTACGATCAAGCGTTTCGTGCATACGAATGGGGAACAAACAGAGCGCAGAAATAAAGAACGTAGCAGCATCGACATACAGCACGTTTTGCGCACCAATGAGTGCAATCCCCAACCCGCTCACGGCCGGACCAACAAGCAGGCCTACATTCGTCGTGGTTTGCAGAAGTGCATTGGCAGCCACTAATCGATCCTTTGCCACGATCAGCGGTACCGCGGAGGTCAGGGCCGGTCCAAAGACCGTTGAAAAGATAGCTGTGGCAAATACTAGGATATAGAGTCGATCAAGCGTCAACGCCCCCATCGCATAGAGCACCGGAATCAGGAGGACCATCAGAGTGCGAAGGAGATCCACACCGATCATCACGGGCTTTTTCCGCACTCGATCTAAATACACGCCGATCAGCGGACCAAACAGCAGGGGGGGAAGCGTCTGCAGCAGTCCCACCACCGTCATCTTGAGCGCCGATCCGGTCATCTCATAGACAAACCAGAGCAACGCCACCTTATTGAGACTGTCGCCGATTTGAGAAATCGTCTGACCGGCGAAGAGGAATCCAAAATCCCTCGTTTTGACTAGCTCCCACCCATGGCCACGGCGAGTCGGAGCGGGAGCCTCGTGTGAGTCAATGGCTGCATCAGACATGTCGGCTCCCTCCGTTCACCTTATGCGCCGCAGCCTGCACGGCCACGCCGTCAAGGATTCGTTCATACAACGCAACATAGTCACGCGCCATCCGGTCGGCAGTGAACCGTTCGTCGAACGATGCCCGACAGCGTCGGCGCTCCAGGAGGGGGACCTGTCCCACCGCCTCGACCATCTCATCCACGGTTTCACACACGAAACCCGTCACCCCATGATCGATGATTTCGGGAATGGATCCTCGTCGATACGCCAACACCGGCGTTCCACAGGCGAGTGCTTCAATCAACACCAGGCCGAATGGTTCCGGCCAATCATAGGGACAGACCAACGCCATGGCATTGCCGACAAAATCGTTCTTTTCAGCATCCGATATCTCGCCAACGAATTCAATCAATGGATGATTGAGTAACGGTTCAACCGCGGCCTCGTAGTACACCCGATCAGCCGGGTCGACTTTTGCCGCCATTTTCAATGGGATGCCGGACCGCTTGGCGATTTCGATCGCTTGATCCGGGCGCTTTTCAGGAGAGATGCGGCCCAAAAACGCGAGGTATCCCTCGCTCTTCGGATGATACGAGTAAAGGTTGCGTGGCAGTCCATGGTGAATGGTCCCGGCCCAGTTGGCCCAAGGCAACGGCCTCCGCTGGGACGCCGAAATGGATACCAGCGGCATTTCGATGAACTCCCGAAACACCGGCTCCAATTCCGGAAGATCCAGCCGACCATGTAAGGTGGTCACCATCGGGACGGCATTTCGGCGTGCAACCGGAAACCCTAGAAAATCGAGATGGGAGTGCACGATATCGAAGTTGCCGCTCACGCCAAGCGCTCGCTCCTGTTGCATAATCAGCGGAGCATCTCGGTTGAAGATCCCGGTGTTCAACCGCAGCGCCTGCGGGCAAATCGCCTCCAGCTTGGCACTTGTTTCTGAATCGCCGCTGGCGAACAGTGTCACCTCGTGCCCCATTGCGACCAACTCTTCAGTAATGTACGACACAATCCGCTCGGTCCCCCCGTACAGCTTCGGTGGAACGCTTTCCCACAATGGTGACACCTGCGCGATTCTCATGTCTTGTCCTTTCTTGCGCTGATCAACGCCTGGATGACTGAGTCATCCGGTCGTTTATAGAGGTGAATGGAGAATGGGTTGATTGCCCGAAATAAAATGTCGATCTGCTCTGTCTATCCGTGAACCGAAAATACACCATACGTCGTTTACCCTGACCGTGAACGTGATGTTACTCAGCATCTCTTTCCGGACTCAACGGACAAAAGTTCATAAGCTCGGCGCCAATATGTCCACTCTGAGATCACTTGACTCCCCGTCACTCTCATGGTTGGCCGCTGAACGTCCGCCGCGAGAATTCAACGCAGCAGAAGAATACGAATATAATCCTAGTGATTGAGTCTGGCCTCTTTGATGATTTTTTCCCCTCTGATTTGCTCCAAGAAGAGATCGGGCGGGACTGGCGGGGGGAGGATCTGCACCTCTTGCCAACCTTCGTTCTGCGCTCCTTTATGACCTTTCATCCCATTCACCCATTGGTCGATGCTTTCCTGAGTCGTTCCTTCGCTGAAAGTGACCCAGAAGAGAAACGGCTGGCCCTGAGTGCTCTGTCTGCTGTCGGCAACCGGCACGAGTTGGTGTTTTCTGGAAAGGTCGGCCTCACGCGCCACCACGCGTTCCGGATTCTGCTCGACAGCTTTTGCGACATGCGCGATCGCCGTCTGCAATTTGGCCGTCAGCATTCTGTTGTGCTCTTCCAGACCGGCGATTTGCTTGGATAAGCGCTCGTTGTCCGCGGCAAGACCGTGAATCGCCACTTCAAACTGCTCCTGATCCACCAATCCCTTCCCGGCAGGGAACTGCGTCGGGCGATCTGTCTCACGCTCCGGACTTTCTTGTCTTTTCTCCATCTCCTCCTTCACCATCACGACGCTGGAGGCCACGGATTCCTGCGTAGATGACAGTCTGGCCATGGTTTGATGGAGCAACGTCATCCCTTTCTCTTGAGACTGGAGCGCTTCGCCGACCTTCGTTTGCATCGACCTCAGCTCACGGAGTTGTTTTGCCAGCTGTTCTATTTCGCCGATCGAGGCCGTACGAAGTACTTCTGCTTGCACCGTCGGCGCGATGATATGCTCCGGAGCCATCCAGATCATGACGCGGTCAGCCACCAAACCGACGACGGCAATCGCCAAGAGAGCCTGAGTAAAGGCCACGGTTCGGAATCCATACGCCATCACGGCGTCCGGACGTCTACTCCTCCATCTGTCTACAATATCGGCGAGGAGGCTTCGGGTTCGAGTCCAGAAACTTGGGGCCGGAATGAACACGGCGCTAAGCGAGCCCCCCTGTACTGTATTATGAACACAGAGTTCCACCATATCGGCCGACAACCCTACCCGGTTTGTCCGAAACCCAGATTCGGGAGCGACCAGCCCGCCCAACAGCCGTCCGTCCTCTGTGCGAAGTTGTACTGTTTCAATATGATCGACGCCGTGAATATTCAGTGTCGCCTCGATCTCGGCTCCTCTCAGTTCACCCACCCGCCGCTCATTGACATACACCTGTATAGGATCCAACAGGCCGCGACCTGAGTGACTGGGTCGTTCGCTCATCGACTCAAGAAGTTGCAATCGATAGAGTTCCAGATCCTCTTCCTGACCCATATATCCTCCCTTGCTCCTCTTTCTGTTTAACGTATTCGCAGGATCCTGATGACCGTAGGACAGGGTCGCTTACCCTTTATGGTCGTACCTGCAACTCCAAACGCGGTTTTTCGCCGGCCGACGACCCACTCGATCCCAACCCCCAGGCCGTCTGCATGCAGTCCAAGCAGAGCGCTAAATGCCAAATCCGATAATCACACCCATATCCTTGAGAAAACATTTCGCCCCATTGAGATCGCGATAGACAGGGATAGTGATCGGGTTCGCTCTTTCGGTAATGCCCCTGTGCCACACGAATCAGCCGTTCGGCCTCACTGTTAAACCGCTGCCGATGGCGTTGCCGCTGGTTCTCCAACTCCGCCAGCTCCATCTTCGTCAGGCCGATCTCGTCCATCGTACGCTGCCAGCCGCTCTCACGCCATCGACGAAAATTCTTGTAGATACGTTGGCTCTCAAGTCCATTGAGCCCGGTCACGGCGATGACATCCCCTGCGCCCCATCCATAGGAGTGGTGATACAACGCGATCAAGGCGTCTCGACTGACTACTGCGCGGGCGACCAACCCATCAAGAAACCGTCCCAATGGTTTCAACAGATCCGGGTGATAGCAAAACGGCTCCGGCCTGCTATGCTGCTTCGCCACCAATGAATCAAACAGGAATAACGGCCGGCACGGGACTTCTGTTCGTCCACAAACAAGAAAACGTTCCAAGTATTCAGATCCCCAGCGCAGGGCAAACTTTTCGTGTTCAATGTCGTCGTTCCACTGACCGGTTTCTCGTAAGAATCGCTTTGTGTAACCGGCTGCCCGATCCAGCAAAATCGGCAAGGCCTGCGCCACAACCTGATCGAACTCATCCGACGTGGCAACGACCTCTTCCAGGCGGCTCACCGTTGCTGTCCGATCAGCAATTATGTGGCTCTTCCTGAGCGTATTTTGCATAGTCGCCTTCCTTATTGTGCCCGCATTGATGCAGAAGGAGCATTGGACAAATCTGTGTGCTCAGCACTTGTTTTGTCCGTTGTCCCGAGCATCCTCATTCTGGTACAAAGTTGCCGTTTACCCTTCTTTTAGTTGAGCATTTCCACCCATACGGTAATTCATCCTTTCAGTTTTCTGCAATCCCCCGTCTTTTCGACTCAGATCAAGTTATTCGGAATCCGATCATCATTAATCTGAATAGTTCTCGCCACGCCTACGCCCTTGGCCTTTTCACATTCTGACGAAAAGCTATCGTGACACCTTCTGTCTCCGGACCCACTTGACCCCTTCGACGATAGCCAGTGGAAGCAACCCCATGACCACCATCAGTTCCCAATCCTCCATGGGTAAGGGTGCAACCTTAAAAATATGCTCCACGAACGGAATCGTGAGAATACCGACTTGTAGAGCCAGAGATGCTGCCACCGCCCAGATGAGAGCATGGTTGGTCGTCGCCCCCACCTGGAATAGTGACCAGCGATCGCTCCGACAATTGAAGGCATGCACTAACTGAGCAGCAACCATCACGGTAAAGGTGACCGTCCGAGCCTGGTCAATCAGTTGCCGCCAAACAAACAAACTCAACGAGAATGCACTCAAGGCGATGACCGCCAACAATAGGCCTTCACCGGCAATGGCCCACAACCTGCCCCCGTCTAATAGACGCGCCTCGGTCTGTCGCGGTGGCTGCCGCATCAGGTCCGGCGCTTTCGGATCGACCGCCAGCGCAAGAGCAGGAAAACCGTCCGTCACCAGGTTCATCCAGAGAATATGAATCGGCAGGAGAGGAAGCGGCAAACCGAACAG
>JAEURV010000147.1 GCA_016788465.1 Nitrospira sp.
GATGGGACGACACTGATGATTCGGACCTTGCCTGTTCCTTTGGTTTCTCCGATGGTGACGAGGGATAAGTCGTTTTGTGCGACCTTCACGTCACGGAGCGCATCGCCGACCTTCACTCCATGACCAACGAGTGTGAGGGGGGTGCCTTTGAAGAGGACCTTGTTGCCTTCGCCTGCGACAGCCGTTCCGTTGGAGACGGGCATGTCTTTGTACGTGAAGGGGTTGCCTGTCGTCTGGCAACCGACGACAGCAACAGAGAGGCACAGCACGGTGCCGATGAAACCTGAAGATGGTGTCCGCATTGTATGCTCCTTTCTCAGCACAGGATTGTTCTGGGGGCTCACTCAGACTATCTGTTTAAGGCGACGAATGAATATACGCGATCAGTGATCGGTTCACCAGCTCCGGTTGTTCCCATTGCGGCATATGTCCGGCATGGGCAATCGTGACGAATGTCGATCGCGGAATTATCCGGTGAAGCTCTTCTCCCACCGCCATGGGGAACACTTGGTCATGCTCGCCCCAGATGATCATGGTGGGGTGCGAGATGTTACTGATGCGTGGGGCGAAGTCGGTTTCCCAGGAGGGGAGGGCCTTTGTCATGGCCATGAGGGGTTTGATGATGCCGGGTCGTCGCCGATTGCGATTGGAGCGTTCGAGAACTGCCGGCGTCAGGAGACTGTGGTCATGAATCACCTCCTTCAGGACTGAGTCGGTGACGAGCCCGCCGAACAGCCAGTTTCCGAATGACACGAGCCACCATGGGACTTGTGTCTCTAGCGCACGCCGAAACGATGGCCCGGTGAGCTTATGCTGAATATCGGATGGCAATCCATCAATGAGGACAAGTTTGTCCACACGGGTCGGGTGAGACAATGCCATGCCGATGGCCAGGCCGGCTCCCATTGAATTGCCGATCAACGTGGCACGGGGGATTTCCAACGTATCCATGAATCCAAGAAGGAACTCAAGCATCTGATGGGGTTGGTAGGCAATATCTGGTTTATCCGACAGTCCAGAACCGGGGAGGTCAAGTGTCAGGGTGCGGAACTGGTGAGACAAGACATGTTGCTGGTGTTCCCATTGCCACATGGATCCACCGAACCCATGGATCAAGATCACCGGTGGACCGGTTCCGACATCAAGATACGCAATCCGTTGACCATGAACCAGCACGGTCTTGATTGTGATCTGTTCGACCGGAGTGGGTGTCAAGGGTTCAAAGTACGGTGGAATTTGTGTGGGGGAAGCGCAGGCGGTCATGAGAGGGGAGAGGAGGCATGGAAGGAGCAGTCCAAGCTTCCATGAGAAAGCTTGAGGATGGGCGAGGGGACTACTCCAGTTGAATGACCGTCTCATCCGTTTTGACGTTGTCGCCGTCGTTGACCAAGATCGCAGAGATTTTCCCGTCAATCGGGGCCGGGACCCGGCTTTCCATCTTCATCGCTTCAATGATCAATAAGGGATCACCGGCCTTCACACAGTCATTGACGGCGACAAGGACCTTCACCACGCGACCGGGCATGGGGGGTGCCACATCACCCGGTTTCGAAGGTTTGGGGCGCTTGGGCTTTCCTCCCGTCCCAATCTCCTGGGATTCCGGCACACCCGCGAGCACTTCCTGAATAGGTTCGAGCGAGACTTCTTCCAGCTTATCGTTGACACGGATGTAGTAGGGTTTGCGGCCATCGACCTTGCGGCCTGAACCTGAGACCTTGACATGATAGGTCTCACCATGGACCGTGACATTGAATTCAACCGGAGCCAAGTGTAATTCATGCGCGGTCGAAGGCCCCTTCGCGGATCCGACGTCCAATGGCTCAGGGGTCAGGTCACCCTTCTCACGTGCCTCAAAAAAGTCAGATGCGATGGCGGGGAACAATACGAACGAGAGCTGGTCCTCGGCACTTTGAGCCGATGCCGGCAGTTCCTTCTTCGCCTCATCCAATTCAGGCTCCAGCCGATCAGCCGGTCTGGTCTTGATCGGAGTTTCGTCGCCGGTGGCGCGCGCCATGATATCAAGATCGACCTGTCCCGGCGCACGGCCATACAGGCCTAAGAAATAGTTCTTGGTTTCAGTGGTGATGACTTTGTACCGCTCTCCGGTCAGCACGTTGAGTGTAGCCTGTGTACCGACGATTTGGCTGGTCGGGGTGACCAACGGAGGATAGCCCATTTCCTTTCGTACGCGGGGGACCTCGTCGAGCACCTCTTTCATCCGGTCGAGGGCATTTTGCTCGGTCAGTTGAGCGGCAAGGTTCGATAGCATGCCGCCTGGAATCTGCGACGTGAGGATTTCCGCATCGACACCGGTGAAATCGCTCTCGAACTGGCGGTATTTGCGGCGAACCGTTCTGAAATGTTCGGTGATCGGTTGGAAACTGATGAGATCCAGTCCCGTGTCGTAGGGAGTATTCTGGAGTGACGCCACCAATGTTTCCGTCGCCGGATGAGATGTGCCGCCCGCCAACGGCGAGATGGAGGTGTCGAGCATGTCGAGGCCTCCCAGGATCGCCATGAGCGAGGTCATGGATGCCATCCCGGAGGTGTAGTGCGAATGCAGATGAAGCGGAACCTTGACGGCGGCTTTGAGTCGACGCACCAAATGATAGGCATCGAGCGGAGCCAATAGTCCGGCCATATCTTTGATGCAAATCGTGTCCGTTCCGAGATCTTCCAGTTTCTTGGCCAGATCCACAAATCGATCCACGCTGTGGACGGGGCTGACCGTATAGCAGATGGTCGCTTCCGCATGTTTGCCGCAGGCCTTCACTTCGCTCACCGCCCGGTCAAGGTTTCGCACGTCGTTGAGCGCATCAAAGATGCGGAAGACATCAATGCCGTTTGCCGCAGATCGTTCGATGAACCGTTCCACCACATCGTCGGCATAATGGCGATAGCCAACCAGATTCTGGCCGCGCAACAACATCTGGAGCTTGGTGTTGGGCATGGCTGCCCGCAACGCTCGGAGTCGTTCCCAGGGATCTTCTTTCAGAAAGCGGAGGCAGGTATCGAAGGTCGCCCCACCCCACACTTCCAGCGACCAATAGCCGACGGCGTCCAGTTTTTGGGCGATGGGCAACATGTCCTCGGTCCGCATCCGCGTGGCCAGCAAGGATTGGTGCCCGTCCCGCAGGGCCACATCGGTGATTAACACCGGCTTGCCGACAGCCGGCGTAAGAGTGAATTCGCTGGGACGCGAACTGACCGATTTGGAGGTCTTGATCGTCGGAGCCGACGGTCTATTCTTTACTCGTGGTTTTTTGGTTGGTGGTCGTCTTTTTGCCATGATGGTTCGTCCATCTTGTTTGGAAATACATCGGGTATTGAAGTTAGAGCCCTTCGTAGGCGGCGATCGCGGCAGACAGCGCCAGTACCAGATCTTCCGGCGGCTCAAACTCAGGGTACGCATACAACTCCTGGTGGGTATCCAGGTAGGACGTGTCGAACCGCCCTGCAATAAAGTCTGGTTCCTGCATGATCGCTTCCATAAACGGGATCGTCGTCTTGAGCCCTCGAATGACGTACTCTTCAAGAGAGCGCCTCATGCGGCTGACGGTTTCCTCCCATGTGCGGCCTCTGACCGTCAGCTTGGCCAGCAGAGCGTCATAATAGGGTGGTACGGTGTAATCCTTATAAACCGCTCCGTCGATCCGCACCCCGATCCCACCGGGAGAGAGATAGGCTGTGACGGTTCCTGTACAAGGCAGGAAATTGTTCTTGGGATCTTCCGCATTGATCCGACATTGAATAGCGTGTCCTTGCAAGATCACGTCCTTCTGTTGGATGCTGAGCGGGAGACCCGCCGCGATCTTAATTTGATTCCGCACGATGTCGATCGCCGTGATCTGCTCGGTTACCGTGTGCTCGACTTGGAGTCGCGGATTCATTTCGATGAAGTAGAACTTGCCTTCTTGGTCGAGGAGAAATTCCACGGTCCCCGCGTTGTCATAGTTCACTGCGCGGGCGATGGCGATCGCAGCCTTACCCATCTCTTCCCGTAGTTCCTGCGTCAAGATCAACGACGGAGCGATCTCGATCAACTTCTGATGTCGTCGCTGGATCGAGCAGTCTCGCTCTCCGAGATGAATGATATTACCGTGCCGGTCTCCCAGGATCTGAAACTCAATATGGTGCGGCCGCTCGATGTATTTCTCAATAAACACGCTGCCGTCACCAAAAGATGCTTGGGCCTCGCGTGCAGCGACTTCCATATTTTCGCGCAGTTCCTCATCCGACCGGACCACACGTAACCCGCGACCACCGCCTCCGGCGCTCGCCTTGATCATCACCGGATAGCCGGCCTTGTGGGCGAAGGCGAGGGCTTCTTTGACGTTGATAATGGCGCCGTCCGTACCAGGCACGATCGGCACACCTGCTGATTCGGCAAGTTCACGGGCCTTGACCTTGCTGCCCATCAGAGTAATGGCACGTGTGGAGGGACCGATGAATGTAATCTTGGAGGCTTGGCAGAGTTCGGCAAACTCTGCATTCTCAGAGAGAAACCCGTAGCCCGGATGGATCGCATCTGCTCCGATCCGTGTGGCGAGGTCCACGATCTGCTCGCTGTCGAGGAACCCTTTCACTGGTCCTGGTCCTACGAGATAGGACTCGTCGGCCTTTTTGACATAGATGCCGGTCGAATCGGCTTCGGAATAAATGGCAGCGGTGGCGATGTTCAATTCGCGGCAGGCGCGGATGATCCGCATGGCGATTTCACCGCGATTGGCGACTAGGATCTTCTTAAACATATCTGCGACTGTGAGCTCTCGTGTCGAAAGGAATGTCTACAGAAAAACAAGCGCGTAAGCTAGCATAGGATCGAGAGGCCTGTCGAGAGACACGGCTATAAATCAATCGGTGCGAGTCGCCTAGATGAAGAACCCATCGGTCTCGGTTGTCAATGAATTTAGTCGCCCCCTCTGTGCGAGTCATGTAGAATCCGATCCGTATTCTTTTGTTCCAAGTGCTTCGTGATACGCGTGCCATAGTCGGACTCGATGTTTTCATGAGAGGGAACTCAGCGATGAAGCAGGATATGGTTATTGAGAGAGAAAGAGAATTGCAGATGACGCGACGAAGACCGACCCTGATCGGTGGAGCTCTTCTTCTATTCGTCGGAATACTATCTACTCCTGCATGGAGTGAAAACCCTGCCCCGTCGGTGCATTGGGGGAGCACGGCATTTCCGGATCAATATTCGACGATCACTTCAGGACTGACGCTCAATCGGTTTACGCCGGTCGATGGCTTAGGGAATAAATATGACTCCACTGTGGGCAATACCCTCGGCTTCAACCTCATCACACTCAGTTGGAGCAAACATTGGGACTATTCGGGAACAAGTTGGCTATGGAAAAACTGGAGCACGAATCTTACGGCGGGGATCAGCCCCACCAGTGATGAACCTTCGCAGTACTTCCAAAATAAAGTGGTCCATCAGCTGCGCCAACTGCCGTCCGTGCCGACGGTGGATCCTCGGAAGGAAACCGATGTCATGATCGACGGGTCCGTCACTCGATGGATTCCCCTATTTGATCGGAAAGTTGTGTTTGCCGGCGGGGGATTTTCCGTCGGAACGATTTATCAACAAGGGTTTCTGCGAGGCGGCATCCGTCGACTGCAGATCACTCCGTCGGTATGGCATTCGGAGAAGTGGGGCGATATCAATGTGCGGGTCTCCGCGATGGGGAGAATCAGCTATCAGAGCAACGGCGCAGTGCTCCACTCCGTCAGAAGCACGGCGGGATTGGTTCAGCCGGCAATTGCTATCGGACAGTATCGGACCACGACCACTGGTGAAACGATTCCAACGTGGGAAATTGAATTGGCGCTGATGTGGGATTCCGGGATTTTTGTGAATACTACGGGTCAGAGCCAGAAGCAGTTTGCGTGGTCACTGGCCGCATCAGCAGGACCAATACGCTTCGAAACGTGGAATGACAGTATGGGACACCTCTCAGAGCGAGACTATGGGCCATCCTATGGCGCCGCATTGACCGTTGATGTCCTGCGAGCCTGGAACATCATCCAAGAGTTCCGAACGACGCCGACTACGAGCCTGTCGGTGT
The DNA here is from genome assembly GCA_016788465.1 of Nitrospira sp. Taxonomy (GTDB): domain Bacteria; phylum Nitrospirota; class Nitrospiria; order Nitrospirales; family Nitrospiraceae; genus Nitrospira_D. Next base: position 6,072 of record JAEURV010000147.1, read on the forward strand.
CGTGATACGGGTCGTTCCAGGTTTTGGCGACTGGCGTCCAGTGCATCACACCTGCTTTCACGAACATAGCAGCTTAGGCGGGCGTTCTTTCAAACCCCGACATCTGCAAGAGGTGTTGAGGTTAAAGAATTAAGGGGTCCGTAGGTTGCTAGTGAGGGGGAATACGAGGTCACTTATTCATGTTGGTGGGGTTCAGCTGAGGCGGTCGGCATGGTGGCCGAAATACATCCTTCGATGAACTCGACCTTGCATTGCCAAGAGGATGCAGCTTGGTTGACGCGATTGATCACATCCGCCGACTTCACGGTGCTGGGGGTAATGTCCACGAGGACATGGCTGGGGACGCGGTTGAAATCAACGCTGATCACACCGGGAATAGCCTGCAAGATTTTGCCGATCTCCTCTTCCTTGTCGCTACAGCCTGATCCAGTGAGCGTCAAAGGAAGGCGCTCTTTAACCGGTGGTGCGGCCGAAGCTGGGAGGGAGATGAGCAGACTGGCAGCAAGGAATACAGCGGAAAGAGATTGTTGAGGCCAAGAGAAAGGCATCGGGCGAACTCTCTTTTTATGACGTGAGTACCATAGAGCCGGTACGTATGACCATGTCTATAACCTACCTGATCCTGCTCGTACTTGTCGAGGCACCTTAAAACGGACGAGTCTTGGCCGGATCCGGAATATTTCTCTTCTCTGTCCCCCTGCAGGTGTTTCTGTGCCTAAGCGGTGAAATCCCGTTGTGCCGTATCGACTTATCTGGACTCATCGTGTGAACCAGGCGATAATAGCAACCCTATGACTGCTTCTCTTGTTGATCCGCCATCTCGTTCCTGGCCGGAAGTCGTCGGCCTCATTCCGGCAGCGGGACAGGCCAAGCGTCTTCAGCCGTTCCCTTGCAGCAAGGAGTTGTTTCCTGTCGGCTTCACAAAGGACCCGCAGACGGGGATGCCACGGCCGAAAGTAGCGGCGCAGTATCTGCTGGAGAAATTTAGAACAGCGGGAGTGTCCAAGACGTTCATCGTAATTCGTGAAGGGAAGTGGGATATCCCGAACTATTTTCAGGAGGGAGTGGGAGTCGGGATGTCGCTTGCCTATCTCGTGATTCCCGGGTCACTTGGGCCTCCTGATACGCTTGATCGTGCCTATCCCTTTGTCTCCCAGTATCGGATTGCATTCGGATTCCCCGATATATTATTCGGTCCACCGGATGCCTATGGTCAACTCATCGAGCAACAGGAACGAACGGGTGCGGATGTGGTGCTTGGTCTGCATCGCATTGAAGATCCTCGTATCTGGGATATGGTGGACTCCGACAACGAAGGGCGGGTTCGTGAGATTGTGATGAAACCCGCTTCGACCAGGCTCACGTTCGGCTGGTGTTTTGCCGTGTGGACACCGGTATTTTCTGAGTTTCTCCACCGGTTCCTGCGTGCGGATGAAACGAGGCGGAATATGGGGCAGCTGGCACATACGGCGAATGATCCCGGAGGGGATTTAGCCGTCGGAGTCGTCTTCCAGGCAGCCCTCAAGGCCGGGTTATCGATCCAGACGGTCACGTTTCCACATGACCGTTATCTGGACATCGGGACACCCGACAATCTTGCCAAAGCCGTCCGCCAACAAGCCGTTGAGTGATCGATTCCTCACGCAGAATCTCCGACCGGCTCCGATCGTCCGGGAGACTGCGGTTTACTTAGGTTGTACCAGAAAGGCTTTAGAGCGGGCATTGCCGCCGCCGGCCACGACATCGATGAACGACATGCCGGGTTGGATCTCGGGTACGATCACTTCCAACGTCGTGTCGTCCAAAAATTTGTAGTCGATTTTTATAGTGCCTGCGGCGCTGAATGCTACGCCCCGGAAACAGGCTCTCGTGCCAAAGTTCTCACCTCTGATGTGAATCATTTGCCCAGGTTTGGCCTCGTCCGGCTCCACGCGAAGGATTTTGGGCTTTCGGCTGCTGTCGCAGACAGGGTCTTTCTCCAGCTGCTGCTCGTCATGCCCCTTGATTGATTCCGCGTCGTGCAGCGTATATCCGGCACCTTCGACAATGACTCCCTCTTCGGCGAGGGCAACCCGTGATCCAGGATGGGTCAGCACCAGCCATGAGAGAAGAAGGAAGAAGAAGCGGAACGGGATTGCCATCAGGACCTCCCTTAGTACGGAGTGAAGAAATTACTTGCCGGACATGGCCACATAGAGCTCTCCGACAATGGCTTGGCCGGGGGCAGATAACGAAAATTTGATAAAGCTCTCCACAAGCGGATGGGCCTCTTTTTTCGACAGGAGGAGCAGTGGGCGTCGCAGCCGATATCGCCCATCTTGGACCGTTGGAACTTCGGGCTCGACTTTATCAACCTGCAGAAGACGGACAGCCACCCCATTGGCGACGGCAGAAAGGCCGGTACTCAATGACACATACGCCACAGCAGAGAGCGGCGGAAGGGTACCCACGACGGTCTTGACGACCGTGTCGTCCGGTCCGATGACCTTGGCGGTGCCAGGAATCTTTCCGGTGATGCCAAGGTGGGATTCAAACGTCTCACGGATATTCTGCGCAGGGGATCGGTCAATCAGCAGGATTCTTGTCTCTGGGCCGCCCAACTCAGACCATTCTCGGATGTTTCCGGAAAACATCTCGGCGACCTGTTGTGTCGTCACTTCTTTGGTGAAGTTCGAGAGATGCACGAGAATCCCGATACCGTCCCACCCGATTTGTGAGGCCGCCAGTGTCGCATCTTCCATCCCAGTAACGGCAATCTGTGCCTGGCCGGTCTGGACTAACTGCACCGGTGAGGATTCCTCCTCCCACAGGACATCGACATAGGCACGAGGGTTGGCCTTTTCAAAGGCACGAGCGAGCGCCTCGATGGTCGCTTGTTCGGGGCCGTTGCCAGCGATGACCAAATTTCCTGCAACCTGAGCCGATGTCTGGAAAGGGGAGATGAAGAGGCTCAAGCTTACACACAGTTTCGTGATAAGCAATCGTCCTGTCATGGATGCTCTCCAGCACCATGGGTTCGATGACTCTTTCGGTGTAACCGCGCCATAGGAAGATGGTTCACCATACTTTAACTTTACGACTCGGAGGTGGTCCGATCCGCCGAAGAGGAATCGGATTCGGAAGACATGTTCGGTGGCGGGACATTGCGTTTCGCATTCAATGGCGGCAACTTGACGAATCGCTCCATTCGCTCTTGGTTCATGGCCTTGGCTTTGATCTCCGTGAATCCAGGTTTGCGAGTCCCGACTACGTTTGAGGAAAAGGAAGAGAGCAGCCGCGTCGCCTCCCTCACATGGCAATAGGGACACTCGGTGTCTTCTACTCTGGCATAGACGGACTGGGTGGCTTCAAACTGCTTTTCACACTGTCCGCAACGGTATTCATAGAGTGGCACAGGATCCTGTCCTTTCTCTTGGCTCGCTCGCATCCTCTGCCTGGCGTATGCCCCAGGCTCTTACTCCCCGAGCGAGGTGTTCGCAGGCAGCAAGTTGGCCGAGTGGGTTATGATCTCTCACGCAAGATCATTCGGCAACCCCAGGGGCTTCATTCTAATAAATGGAGCCGTTCAGATCTTGACAAATAGCCCTTGTGCAGGCGATGCTGATCAGCTTACGATATTTTGCCCATTAGTAACAACTTGCGCGGCGCAACTGCCAGCTCTACAGGAGGGTTTCGATGCCAGTGCTGATTCGACGGTACAAGGGGAACAACGGGGTCATGCAGGAAGAACGAATCGACGAGGACGATCGAATCGAGCGCTATATGAGGCTCTTCGAGAAGGACGACGTCAAAAAGTTGCAGACCGGCGTGAAGTGCTTCATCGAGAAGGATGAGTGGCAGCTTCTTCCGTAAGTTGGTCAGGGGGGACAGAGGAGTCGATTGCAAACATTCCTTGTCCCTCATACCTTACGCCTCACCGGTTAGCATGATCTACTGGTTGCATATTGCCCGAGCCATCGACCGTGTGACGCTTCACCGAGACCGGTGTTCAGAGGTGCCGTCGACTGCCACCTCGAGCGACTTTTGGGAAGGTGGATGGTTCGATTATCCGGATAAAGAGCGGGCGACGCGCGCGATGGAACAAGCTGGAGTGAATCGGCAACGGTTGTGTCCGCTCTGCAAACCGTAGAACGAAGTGCTGGGTTCTGAGGGCTCAGTGCTGAGTCTGCCAACCCGGGCCTGCACACTCAGAACTCACGACTCAGCACTCAGTACTTCACCAAATTCATGCCGCGTCTTGCTCTCCTACTGACCACCCTTATCTGGGGTGCGACCTTTCCTGCTACAAAAGCTGCATTGGGACAGATTCCCCCACTCTCGTTCTTGTTGCTCCGGTTTTTCATCGGCACCCTGCTTATCTTCTTATGGTTTGTCGTCGGTCGTCGTCGATTGCATCATGATCGAGCCGTATTAGTCGCTGCCGCAGTCTCGACCGTGTTTCTCTTTCTCGGGTATCTGCTCCAAACCGTGGGGCTTGCGTATACCACGGCTTCCAATTCAGCCTTTCTCACAGCCCTCTATGTAATCTTTGTGCCGTTGATCCTCCTGCGGGTTGATCGGCGTGTGATTTTGGCAACGGTGATTGCAGTGGTTGGGTTGTGGCTCCTTGTCAAGCCCAACGCATCCATGAGTCGAGGCGACCTTATGACGTTGGGGTGCGCCGTGGCGTTTGCGGGACATATCATTTGTCTTGAGCGATTTACTCGTCAAGTTGATGCCTCGTCGCTCCTTGCGTGGCAGATGGTGGCGATGACGGTGTTGTTTCTTCCTGCCCCTTGGTGGGAAGATGCTCCGGGGAGCGCGTTTTTGCCCACACCCGTTCTCCTTACTGCGCTTGTCGTGACGGGTGTGCTGGCCACGCTGGCCTTCGCCGTGCAAATATGGGCTCAGCAACTGGTCCCGGCTCAGCAGGTGGCGCTGCTGTTTGCATCTGAGCCGGCCTATGCGGCTTGGCTTTCATGGTACTTTCTCGGTGAGACGCTGGATGTGCAAGGCTGGGTCGGTAGCGCGCTGATCTTGTTGGCGGTCATCATTGGCGCGCTCGCCGGCTGATCGTTCCTACGGCAGGGGAGAAATATATGGCACAAAAGTTCGGTAATGGACGATGGGTGCGTGAAGGATTTCTTGATAACCGTATCGATGGGATAGTTGTCGGACAGGTCGTGTTTGCGGCAGTAGGGACGGTCGATTTTTATTTGCGCGGGAATTTTAAACCGGATATTGTCGGTGAGGTGATTCGATTCAGAAACAGCCGCTTTGAGGATGATGAGATGGCCGGACATGTGATCGGCGACATGGCTAATCCTCAAATCGGAACCGTGAATCTGATTTCACTCGATCCGCATCCAAACTTGGAACCGCATCCGTACGTCGAGTGGTTTACACTCAACCAGGACCACTATCGCTTTCAACTGAGTGCCGGTGACGCCTGGGTGTTGTCTGATGAGGAACGGATGGCGATTGACGGAGAGAGCCGACGCATTCGGGAGACCTTGGCCGATCAGATTGCTGATCGACCAAAGTCAAAGGTTGAATCCGATTGGGTCTAAGGAGGTGTGAGCTCCAATTGTGGTTGCGGTGCCGGAAGCTCAGCCGATTTGACGGCGGCTTCGATCTTCTTCTTGAGTACGCTGCGGTCTGAATCCTGTCTGGTTTTTCCCTCGCGGACGTACGATGGAACGTCGCGAATGTCCCAGATCAACCCCAGCCATTCAAGTCCTTTTAGGCAGTAATAGGTCATGTCGATTTCCCACCAGTAGAACCCTTGTCTGGTCGAGGCCGGATAATAGTGGTGGTTATTGTGCCACCCTTCTCCCATTGTAATTAAGGCCAGAAAGAAATTGTTTCTACTATCGTCGCCGGTCTCGTACCGCTGTGATCCGTAGACATGCGATAACGAATTGATCGTGCAGGTTCCATGAAACAGTGCGACCGTCGAGATGAAATAGCCCCAGATCAACATCTGGATGCCGTTGGTCCCGAGTTCAGGTGCATAGGCTTCCAGGAGTTTGCCGAAGTAGAACATGCCGACGCCGGTCAAAACCGGGACGAGGACATCATACCGGTCCAGAAATCGCAATTCCGGAAACTTGGCGAAGTCCGCAATGCTCTTCAGCCGTGGCGCATAAAAGGTCTGCGACATAATCCAGCCCATGTGTGACCACAGAAACCCTCCATGGCGTGGAGAGTGCACATCCTCCGGTGTATCGGAGGCAATATGGTGATGGCGATGATGACCCGCCCACCAGAGAGGACCACGCTGGGTACAGGTGCTGCCCAACAGCGCAAAAAGAAATTGGACGGTCCGAGACGTCTTGAATGTGCGATGCGAGAAGTAGCGATGATACCATCCCGTAATCGCAAACATGCGAATGTAATAGAAGGCGATGGCCACTGCGACGGCAGTGACACTCCATCCGACTAAGATGGCGCAAAAACACATTAAGTGCATGAAAATAAAAGGGACACTGCGAATCCAGTCGACCTTCGGTGGTCCGTCTGATTTCGTCAGTTCAAGGCCAGCCCAGGAGTCAAACCAGCGCAGAAAGGAATACCAGATCTGCTGTGCCTTGGTTGTTGGATACACTTGCACGTCGGACATACAATTCTCCTCATAGGTCGGGGGATTCGGCAAAGCCACTGTGGTGGGAGACAGGGAGCCGTGGTCCCAATTAAGCTAATTGAGCGTCCCGATTAGGTTGGTACTTTATTATACAGAGAATCGGAGGAAAGTAAAACCGGATTTTTTTCGTCACCGACGCCGAGTCGGTATGTCCCAAACGAGCGCCTGCCGGAAGTCCAGGTGTCATAGATTTCGGAAATGCACGAGGCGCGGCTCTTCTCTCTGTTTGACAGGACTCCTTCTGCGTCACTAGAATGCCGCCACGATGAATGATCGATTTCTCAAAGCCTGTCGCCGCGAGCCGGTCGACTGTACTCCGGTGTGGTTCATGCGTCAGGCGGGGCGGTATATGGCAGAGTATCGGGCTCTGCGTGCGAAACATTCGATTCTGGAG
>JAEURV010000161.1 GCA_016788465.1 Nitrospira sp.
GTCTCGGCCCATCCGAGGCAGGCATCGGTAATGGAGACACCATGCTGAAGGGCGACCCCTTCTTTCCAGGCTTGCTTGCCGGGGTTGAGATTGCTTTCGAGCATCAACCCCATGATTGTGTTGCGGCCTTCGCGGAATTGCCGCAGTACTTCGTGAGCGACCACGCCTTGGCGGGTGTGGTCTTTCTTGGAGTTGTCATGGGAGCAATCGATCATGATGGGACGGGCGATGCCTTCGCCGGCGACCGCAGTCTCAGCTTTGGCGACCTGTTCCGCCTCGTAGTTTGTTTTTCCGCCTCCGCCGCGGAGCACGATATGGCGGTCTGGATTCCCCATGGTCTTGATGATGGCGGTTTGGCCGTCGGCATTGATACCGACAAAATGGTGCGGAGCGCGCGCCGAAATCATGGCATTCACGGCGACCTGCAAGCTACCTTCAGTCCCGTTCTTGAAGCCGACAGGCATGGAGACGCCGCTTGCCATCTCGCGATGGGTTTGGCTTTCGGTCGTACGCGCGCCGATCGCGGCCCAACTGATGAGATCGGCTACGTACTGAGGACTGATCGGGTCCAATAATTCCGTTCCACAGGGGAGGCCCATTTGATTGATCTTGAGCAGAAGCGTTCGCGCCAACTCAACTCCCGTTGCGATATCGCAGGTCCCGTCGAGATGCGGGTCATTGATGAGGCCCTTCCATCCGACTGTCGTCCTGGGCTTTTCAAAGTAGGTTCGCATCACGATCAGGAGTCGGTCGCGAAAGGCATCGGCAACAGGCTTCAGCTTGGCGGCATATTCATAGGCCGCATCGGGATCATGGATGGAACAGGGCCCTACGATCACGAGGAGCCGGTCACGGTCCTGTCCATGGAGGATTCGGCGAATCGCTTCTCTGGTTTCCACGACCAGTGTTGCCGCTTGATCGGTAATGGGCAACTTGGTTTTAATGGCGCGCGGGGATGGCAGCGCCTTGATTTCAATAACGTGCTGATTATCGATGGGTCTACTCATGATTACCGGATACGTCCTTAAACCGTCCCAACGGCCCTAATCTGGAAGGGGGAGTACTCTAACGAATCACGCCGAAAAAGTCCATAACCAGCGACAGATGGGGCCAACTCTTGGCAACTGGAGATTGATTTCGGCGGTTCTTGCAATTCTGACCCATGGATGCCTATTCTACGGCCATGTTTTTGAGAAAGCTGAGAAAGCTCTCCTCGTTGCTCTATTCCGTGGTCGCGGTGGGGATGATCTGCATCATCCTCGGGCTCGCGCCATTCGCCGTGGCTCAGGACGTTCACCACGAGTTGGCTGCTGCCGATACAGATGGTCATGAACATTCTGATACCGACATCTGCCAGTGGGTCCAGCACCATATTGCTGGATCGGTTGATTTTGATGTTCCACGGTTGGCTCTATGCGACCTTATCCGGCAGTGTGAACCTCAATCTGAATCCATTCTTCTTTCGGCCGCCCCGTCACTCGTCGGCCCATCCCGTGCTCCTCCACTAGTATAGCCGAAGCATTCCGCAAAGCAGTCTGAAATGGAGGATGGCCGCGGGACCGTTCTGCGCCTGATCAGTCCATTTTTTGCCAGAATAATACATGAGTTGCGAAAGTGGAGGGGCATGATGTCTCAAGTCGTGATCCGAGTATTGAGTGCCATAGTTGCGCTGGTTGTTCTGTCAGATCCCTTGGCCGGATCTATTCTCTATGCTCAAGATAATGAACAAGCTCTAGTGATCAAGGGGATCGTCCAGAATCAGGACCTTCGTCGGGTGCCGCAGGCGGTCATTGAAGTCAAGAGCCAAGAAGGTGACATGGTATCCACCGGGGTCTCAAACGATGCCGGGGAGTTCAAAGTTTCTGTCAAGGAGGGCGGCACCTACTCCGTGAGCGCTGTGCAGGAGACCTATCGGAGTGAATATGTGGTGCTGGCGTTGGGAGAAGAATCTCTGAAACCCGTCACCCTAACCCTTTCCAAGACGAAGGAGGTATCGCTCGAGGTCGTGGCACCCTTGCCGCCGATCAACACCAAGTCGTCCAGCGAGACCTATTCGCTCAGCCGAAAGGAAATCGACATCCTTCCGCGAGGGAACAATAATGATCTGCACGACGTGTTGCTGACCATCCCGGGTGCCGCCTATGGGTCGCTCAAACAGGTTCATATCCGCCAGGACCATGCGAACTTACAGTTGCGTATCGATGGTGTACCGATTCCGGAGACGGTCTCGACGACCTTTTCGGATGTGATTACTCCCAGGGCCTGGGAGCGGGCCGACATTGTGCTTGGTGGCATGGAAGCGAATGTGGGAAATAAAACGACTGCGCTTATCGATATTACGACGAAGAGCGGCACCAAACCCGGATTCGGATCGGTCCAAATGTTCGGCGGGTCGAATAAGACGATCAACCCGTCATTCGAGTACGGGGGTACGATCGGAGAGAAGTTCCGCTATTACTTTTTGAACAGCCATACGGCAACGAATCGAGGCATCGAGCCGCCCACCGCTGGCCACTCCATTTTTCATGGTCAGAGCGAGCGGAACCAGACGATGTTCCGTGGCGACTATCAATTGGACAACAACAACAATTTTACGTTCTTGTTCTTGAACTCCATCGCGAAATATCAGATCCCGACCTCACCTGGACTGGAGGCGAACCCGACTATTCTCGGTCTGCTGCCTGGGGGATTTACCCCGGTGCCGTCAGAAATGGTGGATGAAAATCAGAAGGAGAATAACCAATACGGCCACCTGGTGTGGCGGCGCGACATCAATACCCGAAACTTTTTTAGTTTGGCCGGGTATTTTCGTCACACCAGAGCCACCTTTCGAACAGATCCGTTGAATGTCCTCGCCTATGTGCCGGAGGTAGAAGAACCCTTCTCGGCCGGGAGTCAAGACCGTACGGGCTATTCCGGTGGCGTGCGGCTGGATTACACCTATGTGCATAGCAAGGAACATTTGATCAAGGCTGGGTTCCAAGTCGATCGGACCCAAGCGATCAACAAGACGAGATTGTTTACGTTCGACCTGTCGGATCCAAATGATCCGGAGTCGGCCCCGACCGGGCCGGTGATCAACCGTGGCGGCGATAACCGGCTCATCGGGTGGCGGCAAGAGTTCTGGATACAAGATCAGTGGACGCCGAATGAACATTGGACCGTTAACATTGGGCTTCGTGCGGACACAGTGCAGTATCTCCGTGATGAAGGGCAGATCAGCCCGCGAGTCGGTGTCACCTATCGATACAACCCAGCCCACGCCTTCCATGCGTACTATGGACGGCTCTTTACCCCCCCGAATCTCGAGCGGCTCGCACTTGCTAGCTTGAATTTGGAGGGTACCAAGGCGAATCCTGAGGACACCACCGACAATCAGCCCCGGGCCGAGCGGGCCCATTACTTCCAAATCGGCAGCGTCCATGCGCTCACGGATTGGGCAACTCTGCAATTGACGGGCTACTACAAGTTAGCCAACTACATGTCGGACGCCCACCAATTAGGCACGACCCCCTTGCTGAACTATATTGCATTTGAACGGGGATGGACCAGGGGAGCCGATGCTGCGCTCAAGGTTTGGTTCATGGAAAACCTGACCGGTCGTGGCAATATTGCTTGGGGGCAGTGTAAAGGCTACGGTTTGCAGTCCGGGCATAATCTGGTGCATGGCGAAGAAATTGGCGATATCAATTCGCGCAGCGGTGTCCATTGCGATCACCAGCAGACATTGACTGCCTCGGGGATTCTGAGTTACCGATTGCTCGATCGGACAACCTTCACCGGGCAGGTCCTGTTTGCCTCGGGACTGCGGACGGCAGAAGAAGGGGCCAAGACCAACTCCAGCCATAGTCCGACCTATACGATCTATAACTTTTCGATCAGCCATGTCATTCCCTTGCCGTGGCACGGCCAGAAGTTTGTCGTCGGGTTTGATATCGTGAATGCGTTGGATCAAAAGTATTTCATCAACCAGGGCGAGGGCAGTATTGGACTCGGCGTCTCGCACGCCGGTATGCCGAGGTCGTTCTTCTTTCGAGGCCAGTGGTTCTTTTAACCAGATGCCGAACAAGGTCACCAGCATCGTTCTCAGTCGCCCGTCTCCCTGCG
>JAEURV010000166.1 GCA_016788465.1 Nitrospira sp.
TTCATGGCCTTGGCTCGTTTCTTGAGCTCTGACGCAATCTTGCTCACGTCACCGGGGTGGGCAATGGCTGACCGCTCGTTGGTGACGACCGCAATCGACAGACTCATGATCGGAAACTGCTCTTTATTGCCTCGACGGTCCACCGAGTCGATGTAGCCTTTGAGCCGATCTTCACGGTCGTAGAAGTCTGGAATGACGAGGTCAAATCGTTTGATGATGGTCTCGCAAATCGCGTCGATGGTATCCGGTCGGCTCATGAAGACAAAGTCGTCGCCTCCGACATGGCCGACGAATCCTTCCGAGCCCGCCAGCTCACTCACGACTGTCGTGAGAATACGGCAGGCCACAATTAATACCTCATCTCCACGTCCATAGCCGTAACGGTCGTTGAACGATTTGAAATTATCGATATCGAGATACGCAAGTGCGAAGGGCTGCTGGCTTTGGATTCGAGCGGTGGTTTCACAGAGGATGGTGGTATTACCCGGCAGCCGAGTGAGGGGATTCGCGTCAAGTGATCGGGTCAGTCGACTGAGGCAGAGACGGATGCGATGCACAACATCTTCGGTGCGATAGGGGACTGTGATGAAGTCGTCCACGCCCAAGACACCCCAATCAATATCGTTGAGCCGACTGTCGCGGACGAAGACGATGAGCGGCAGACGGCCGAGGAAGGCGTCGAGTTTGAGATTGCGTGTGAGGGTTTCGACGGAATGGCCTCCGGCTCCTTCCGCGGCAAGCACGAGACAGGGGGGATCGTGGACGAGTTCATGCAGCGCCAGCTCAGACAGATGGCCTTCCACCACCAGGTAACCAGCTTTCTCCAGCGCTGAGATCAGATCAGGGGTTGAGGTCAACTCGTTATGGAGAAGGAGAATTCTCCGGCCGGTGCTGGAGTGGTTCATAGGTAGTCGTCAATTGTCAGAAACTCTTTGGAGGCCTTCTCAATGTATTCCGCCAGGCTCTGCTCATCCAGCCCGACCTGTTCCCATGCCGGCTTGGACAGTGGCGGAATGAGGTCATCGCCGGGGTTGCCACAGGCCAGTCCTTTGACGAGGATGTCGGCCACATGGACAATGGCCGTTTGCAGCGGGGCGTCCTTGGCCTGGGTTGGGTTGTGGTGGTAGAGGATCGGTTCGCGAAGGGTGACCGGTAAATGCCATGCGCCCGCCAGGTAGCCGCCGATTTCAGCATGCGAGAGACCCGTCAATTCTTGTTCTACGTCGAGGAGCGAGCGATCGGCGTGAGCCTTCTGCGCGTCCTTGATGCAGGTTCCTACGTCGGGCCACTTTACATAGAGCACGACTTTTCCAATGTCATGGAGTAAGCCGGAGACGAACAACTCTTCAGGGTTCTTAATTTCCAGCCTCGTGGCGAGGAGGTTGGCGGTGATGGCGACGCCGAGTGAATGTCGCCACAACTGGTCCATGCCGGCGTCTTTCATGATGGTCAGAGCTGAGGCGCAGAGCGTCAGCCCCTTGACGACGTTAAAGCCCAGTACGATTACGGCGTGGGAGACGGATCCGATTCTTGAAGGAAACCCGTAGAAAGGAGAGTTCGCCAGTCGAAGCACTTTTGCGGCCAGCACCTGATCCTTCTCGATGATAGTGCCGATTTCCTCAGCCGACACGGTGGGACGACTGATCATGGTGGCCAAGCGCTGGACGACATGGGGGAGTGTGGGAAGATCTCCGAGCTGCTCGATGCGGTTGCGCAGGTCTGTCGGATTGAAGCGGGTCATGCCGCCTCCGGCTTTTCGGCGTTCGGTGCCATTCCATGGGTGGCGCGCAGGTGTGTGTGCAGCGTTCCGAGGATGAGCTGCTGAATGGGATCATGGGTGACATATCGGAAGCGATGATCCAGTTCGGCTTCCAGCTCCGCCAACGTTTTTCCACCGGCGTCGAGGGCATCGCCCTCGACATAAACCGAGGGCAACCCCATCTGTTGGAGCCGTACGATCATTGCCGCGTCCAGGATTGTTCCTGCTGCCACGATGGGGAGTCCATTGGCATTAGTGACTGGTCGTGCCAGAACCATGTCCGGTAGGAGCTCGTACACAACCACGCGTTTCATTTATCTCACGTTCCTGATCGTTTGGTCGCAACCCATTGGGTGCGAACTGACGCGACAATGTGCCGAAGGCAGGAGCGTCTGCCGGTTGTCATTTCCTTATCGGTACCTCCGCACCTGTTCTAAAGGGCATCGTCAGCTAGCGATCAGGGAGCCTGGAAGGCGAATTGATGAAAAAGGCGTTCGATAAGCTATTGATGGACGGGTTCCACTCGCAGCTAAATTGGATTGGTCGGTTTACTCTGTGCTGAGTCAGCTGAACAGGGAGTATCCATAATCTGAAGACAAGACTGTCGTGCGTTGACTATTGAATTGTCCCGATCACGATGGCGTGAGCCACGAACCGGCCGTAGGGCACGTCACGGCATTGTTCCCAATCTGACTCGATCCAATAATTCTGTTTGGAAATTCGTTTCAGGAAGTGTTGGGTTGTGAACGGGCTCTTGCCGTTATTCAGTAAGCCGTCAAAATACTGGTTGTACCCGATGGGGAGGCTTGCCACGAGTTTGCCGGAAGGAGCCAGGCAGGTTGATCGCAGATGCTCGAGTACGTGGAGCAATTTGGTGGGCTCCCTTGGTTGTTCGTCCCATCCGACATGT
>JAEURV010000201.1 GCA_016788465.1 Nitrospira sp.
CCATACGGATCTTCAAGCGCATACAGGTGTTCTAGTTCATAGTCTGTGGCCTCATTTCTTGGCCTCATCATGTAGAGGCCATCCACATTCTCCACTGTCTTGTAGATGAACTCCCCTGCTTCGTTCTTACAGAGGTGCTCAAAATACTGTTCCGAGGTCATACCTGGTTTGTAGCCACTGTCCTCCGGCACCGGGTTCGGAATCTTAATTGAGTGGGCGAAACGACCTTCCTCGGTCGCCAGCGGATCGGCAGGCTTAAGCTTCAACCGATCGCACGAGCGGTCGTTCGGCCTCGGCTTGACCTTAGCGCAATGCTCGGCAAACTCTCTCATGACACGATCAAAATGCTGCCCAGGGGTTTCATCCTTCGAGAGTGTCCCAGTTGCACAACCAGTGATCATGACGAGCACAAGACTCATCAGGATGGTCCCCACCCTGTCGACTGTCATTCGTGACAGACCCCTAGGATCTTTCAGCTCATTGTCAAACGGCATGAGAGTATTGTTCGATTCATTCATAGGCTCACGCTCCTTTGTGATGGAGAACAGACCGGGAGGATGACACCAGCATGGAAGCAATCGCTTCATGTGTGTTCCTAAGTAGTAAGGTGCGTGAGTCTAGGAGGCCATCGGTGTGCTGTCAAGAACCCTCGGTTCGCAACCACATGCCAAGGCCAAGCTGCCGGAATCTACAGGAACCCGAATCATGCTGAACAGTATTCAAAAGGAGGGGGAGCCCTCAATACACCTGCATCAGATATGGCCGAGTAACTACCTGAACACGGGTGGTGGGCGAGTCAAACATCTAGAGTTGGAGGTTCAACAACTGTGTATGAGGGTTCGATCTTCTTCACCCAATATCAGCACTCCTCACATGCATACCCTTCTCCGGGAGACCATTGACAAAACCCGCCAGTGGAACTTTCACCTCAGGCAGAGGTTCCACGTACGGCACAGAGTGCGATTCGTCTCTCCGCTCAGTGCGACCTTGCCGGACGGCCTTTCTAAATAGCCTGTAGGCCACTCTGCTTCCGTTAAGGATCGCAAATGTCGTGCATGTTCAGCATCAAGAATCTGTGTTGAGCAACACACTGTTCGAAACATGCGTATTCGAGGAAAGGCAGGCGGCCGGACACAGTTCCCCTATGGCAGGACCTCAGAATTCCCTAGGTCTGCTCCTCAAGAAACCGCAACCCGGCGTTGGTGATCTGGACCATTCTGTCGTGGCCGATCTCGACATAGTGCCCGCTCATGAGGGTCTGTACGGCTAAACCGGTGTCTCCCGTTCTGTGTGGATCAAACAGAAGAGCGAGATTGTCAAAATGTTTAGGCCCGTGGTGTTTGAGATGTTGT
>JAEURV010000176.1 GCA_016788465.1 Nitrospira sp.
CGAGGATGCCAGCCGCTTTGTTCTGCACTACGTCGAAGCGTTGTCTCACTCTCAGATCGAGACATGGGCTTCCGCCGACTTGGGATGCCTGAGCCGCGCTCGAGAAACCGCAGACCAGCAATCCTCTCAATTGGCGCCAGAGATGACCCGACGGTGCTGGGACGATACGTTACGTGGCCATATCCAGATGGTGACTCAACAAGCAGAATCCGGCGTCTTCAACGCAACTGGTCGCGGAATCGGGCTGGGACTCTTGGCTGATCGACACCGCGCCACGGAGAATTGGAAAGACTACCCACCGGCAGTCTTCGTCTCTCCACCGATCATTTTGAACGACCACGCTCCGACTCCTCAGGCGACCATCAGGCGCACAAGCCCAGCACAATCGTTTGCCCTATCGAATATCAAGAAAGATTCACTGGTCTCTGTATCCGGTCAGACCGTGGATATTCAGATCCTCTACCCTGACCCGTTCACCGCGCCGCTCGCCCTCAGACCGGAAGAGATCTGGTGGGTGAATGGATCTCAACGCCAGTTCGGACCAGTGCGCGAGGTCACCGCTCGCTTTATCGTAGTGACCGGCTTACGCAAGTTCGGCTTCAGCGCAGATCGAGCCGTAATGAATGAGGTGTTGCCAGGTACCCCACTGATTGCCACAACCCACTATGGTCTCCGTCCTGATAACGGGCGGAAGTTTGACCGAACAAGCCCAACCCACCCGTTTGTGAAGGGAGAACTCGTCCCAGGATCGACGCAATGGTGGACACGTGCTGAAGCTGAGCCGATCATACAAACAGCCCTCGGTCGAGCACCCCACCTTTCATCGACCGAACGGGCGGAATTGCTGACGCGACTCCTCTTGATTGATCCCAACCATACAGACGCCCACCGCCTGCGTGGTGAGGATGCGTATCAGGCCTTCCTCAAGCAAGGTATTGTAAAAGGCGGCTTAGCAGCCAATGACGGGGGAGCGCTCCAGCGAATCGCTGAACTGTACTGGACAATCCAAGCCCAAACCTGGCGACAGGAGTTAACAGCGGTGGCCGAGGGTTATGAACCTGCGGCAGACGCCCTTTATCGATCCCTCGCCTCGTACGAGGCCTTGGGACAACTGCAGCAGGCGACATGGGAGCAGCGCCGACGTCTTGGGGTGTTGACCCGCTGGAACAATGATCCGACCGGTGCCCTCGGCATCCATGAGGCGTTGCTACGCGACACAACCTCTGGTACGGCCGAGTACGCGAAGATCTTGACGGAGATGGCCTGGGATCGCATCCAGTTTGTGTCGTGGAACCGACGCTACGATCATCCTTGGTTGCAACAAGCCCAGAGCGAAGCCGAAAAAGCGGCTGAACTGTTCACTCAGCCTTACGATACGCTCCATGCGCACTATGCGCTGGTGGCAGTGGAGTCACTCTCGGTGCCACGCAATCTGGATCGGTTTCAGCAGCGGATGCGTCAGGTCAAGCAGGATTTAGATCAAATTTCGGGAGTAAAGGGCCTGCAAGGACAACTGGTCGCAAACGATCTCGTCAAGTCGCTGACCGCGGATGCCACGACCATTGTACTGCCGACCCCACCACGTTCGCGTGAGGTCCTCGATGTGGCCGTCCATGCCAACCCGCCCAAGCAGGACATCATCTGGCAATGGAATTTTGATCAAGAGCAACTGGGGCACCCTCCTGCCGGATTCGTCATTCTGGACCGACAGGGCGAACAAGCTGATGGATGGCAAGTCCAAGCCGATCCGGCCATGCCAAATGGATCACAACGGTTTGTCCGTACCGCCCCCTGCCTGGGCCAGGACTGTGCCCGGCTTCTTATTGCCACGGACGTCAGAACCACGTACCCAGATGTGACCGTTCAGGTACGCACCCCCAATTCCACAGATCAAGGCGAACTTGGGCTCGCGATCGCCGTCACAGACCCGTCGAATTATTATGCCATCACGCTTCAGCCTGGAACCGGCCAGGTCACCACCAGACATGTTGTGGACGGCACAATGACTATCCTGGGACAGGTTACCGCAAAGCTTGCGCCAAAATCCTGGCATACGATACGAGTCCAACGAATCAATTTTCTGCATCTCGATAAGGGGAGACTCGCGGTCTACATCGATGGCGCCCAAGTCGCCGCTGTCGACGATGCCGTGCTGCCTC
The DNA here is from genome assembly GCA_016788465.1 of Nitrospira sp. Taxonomy (GTDB): domain Bacteria; phylum Nitrospirota; class Nitrospiria; order Nitrospirales; family Nitrospiraceae; genus Nitrospira_D. Next base: position 2,160 of record JAEURV010000176.1, read on the forward strand.
AGGACGGCCAGGTAGGATTCATTGCCTTGGGCCAGGGTGAGGCACAGTTTGACGGGCTCCATGTATTGGATCTGGTCTCCAATCGTACCTTCTCCAAACCAGCAGCGTATTAGGGCGCATGAATTCGTGATGGTCATCAAGAGTCTATCAGTATTGCTAAGGAGATCTCAGCAAAACATAGGATCATCTTAGCTTGGACGACGTTGTTTCAGCTCTGGGCTGAGTAGCGGCAAGTGTGCCGTCAGCCGCACCAGGATATCTTCACGAGCGGGTTCGTCACGGAATCAACGTCCAGATGCACGAAGACGGATATCCTCCCGTCGAGAAATGAAGCACTCCCTGTATCAGACCTACGCATACATCTTCTTATGATTACTATCCATGGATAAACTGCGTCTCAGACACCTCCTTGAGCAAGTGCACACCGGAGCCTTGAGCTTCGACGAGGCTTTGCATGAGTTGAACGATCTTCCATTCGCTGATCTCGGCTATGCCATGGTCGACCACCATCGCGCCCTACGACAGGGTGCACCCGAGGTCATTTTTGGATTGGGCAAGACTCCAGAACAAATTGTGGGCATTGCGCGTGAACTCGCACGGACCGGCCAGAATGTGCTGATCACCAGACTCGATGCGGAAAAGGCTCGCACTGTAAGAGAAGCCTTGCCAGCATTGAATTATCATGACCTTGCACGCACGGCAACCTGGGAGCAGGTACCAATCGAGCCGCTCGGGAAACTTCCTATTGCCCTCGTCTGCGCCGGCACAGGCGATATCCCCGTCGCGGAAGAGTGTGCCGAAACGCTGCGCTTGTTGGGAGTTCGGATCGAACGCCTGTACGACGTCGGTGTTGCAGGTATTCATCGGCTCCTGAGCCGCCGCGAGTTATTTGACCGGACCGCCTTGGCAATTGTCGTGGCAGGGATGGAAGGAGCATTGCCCAGTGTCGTTGGTGGCCTGGTATCAATTCCGGTCATCGCAGTCCCAACATCCGTGGGGTACGGAGCCGCGTTCGGAGGAATGACGGCACTGGCCTGCATGCTGACGAGTTGTGCGTCTGGAATCACGGTGTGCAACATCGACAACGGGTTTGGTGCCGCCTTCGCCGCAGCACGTATCTTCCATACTGCCCAGCGGGGTGACATCCCCACATCCGCAGCCGGTACAACAAAGGCTCCACAGTCCAATATCACCTAGATCACCCACTACCGTGATACTGCGGGCTTCTTGTCAGGCCCTCACCTGGTGCGCAGATGCACTGCACGCACTGAGTCTGGTGCATACGCACACACGATGCTCTAGAAAGATGCTTCGAAATTGGCATTATTCGCTTACTTCGGTGTGAATTGAGGCGCTTTCCTCATAGAAACAAGTTGCTTTTCATTCCCCGCCGCAAATTCCATAGAAATCCTGATATCGGGAATTAACTTTGCATCGTTTTTTGTACGGCAATGTTTTCATACATAATGAACGGTTTAACCGAAACGGACCACCCTTTGTTCTCTACATGCACCAAGTTCTTCCGACAGGTAGTCCTGCTGGCCTGCTGGATTCCTGTCATTGCTTCTGCCGGCCCAGCACATGCCGGGCAGGCCACGGCGGCTCCGATGAAGCCACCTGCCGTATCGACTCATACACAATCGGTGATCCTATTTATTTTGGAAGGGATCGACCGACATTCGCTGAAGATTGGACCAATGCCCACACTCAACCGGCTCGCTATAGAAGGAGCGACGACATGGTCCGCCCACACGGTCGCCCCTCCTCTCCGACTGCCGGCCATGGCCTCACTACTCACCGGGCTGCCGATTGATCAACACGGGATCAGCTGGAATACGTTCGAGTTCAGTCGTGGGTATCCACGGCCTCCGACGTTGTTCGATTATCTCGATTTGGGCGGCGGACTTGATAGTGCCATCTTCTTTATGGACGAATCGCTCTACCAGCTCGCAAAACCGGCGCCCTACACTGATTATCAAGTCTGTGGGCTGCTGCGACCCGAGTGCAGCCCGGATCGCCTGGTGGCCTACATCCGGCAATACCTGAAGAAAGCCTCAAGCGGCCATGGTTATGGCCATGCCGTTCTTGCCCTGCCGCACCTCCTGGTCGTGCACTTGCCTGCCCCTGAACGAGCTGGTACCGCTCATGGCTGGGGCTCTAAAGAATACCGCGATGCGCTTCGGTCTGTGGACCATGCCATGAGGGCAACCCTAGATCTCTTCAAGGAGCATGGGCTGCTTGCCCACACGACGATCTTCGTAACCGCGCTGAACGGAACTGAGGTGGGACAAGCACCGACAGCAGGGGGAAAACCGCCAACCACGACGGATTCGCCGCTGGTCCCGTGGATCGTGTCGGGAGCTGGAATTAAAGGTGGCCATACGATTCAACAGCCCGTTTCCATCCTCGACACTGGGGCAACAGTCATGCGAACGCTGGCAGTTGATACCCATACGGAGTGGGAGAGCCGAGTCGTCGAAGAAGTGTTCCAGAATCCCCCTGCGGTGGCGCCTGCGTTGTCAACCAGCCGATGAGTCCTATGATCTCTAACAGAGCCAGCACACGGGTCACCGTCTCAACCCGGCACGTGATACTTATCGCTTGGGGTGCCGCGTTGAGCACCCTGTTCGGCTTCATCCCGGTGACTGAGTCACGTGAAACGACGTCGACAACTTATGCTGTCACGATTGATTCGACCTCCATCGTTCCTGAGAGTTGGTGGACCGTACCAGGCATCACCCCGTCGATTTGGGGATCCGATCCGGAATCATCCGATGCCTATCGAACCTCGAAACCTCGCGTGCTGCAATTGCCGCCCGGACGATACAAGTTCATCAGCTTTACCTTCGACTTTCCCTTTGAGATCACGCAGGAGGGAACAGTGGAGTTCGCCTCTTCGCTCGACCAGTGCGTATCGGGCCGTGGTACCAAGGCCTTGATCGTGAGATGCAAGCGGACCTATCCACACGGAGGACAACCGGATTATTCATTTACTCCCTAACGAGATAGCGGAGACGACGGATGTGCCGTCAGCTCGGCGAACAGGGTCGTCGTTAGACATCTGACGAACAGCCCCTTGAAGAGGGGACAAACCATGAAGCACTTACGCGCCCTTGAAGATCAAAGCGTCTACATTCTTCGTGAAGCCTACAAGCACTTCGACGATCTAGCAATGCTGTGGTCCATGGGGAAGGACTCGACTGTGCTGTTATGGCTTGCACGCAAGGCCTTCTTTGGACATGTGCCATTTCCACTGGTACATATCGATACCGGATATGAAATGCCGGAGCTCATAGAGTATCGCGATCGACTCTGTCGCGAATGGCACCTCGATCTGGTCGTCGGCCAGAATACGGAGGCACTGGCAGCCGGCATGGGGCCAGAGCAAGGACGCGTGACCTGCTGCACGGCGATGAAGATCGATGCCTTGAAGCAGACCATCGCCAAACACAAGTGGACCGCCATCATCCTCGGTATTCGTGCCGATGAAGAAGGAACCCGCGCCAAAGAACGGTACTTTTCACTGCGCGACAAACACGGCGAATGGGATTTTCGGGACCAACCACCGGAGCTGTGGGATCAATTTAATACCACGTTCCCTGCGGGATCCCATATCCGGGTCCACCCTCTCTTGGATTGGACAGAGCTGAATATCTGGGAGTATCTTGAACTTGAACGAGTCCCTCTCCCCACGCTCTATTTCGATCAAGGCACCGGACTACGGTATCGAAGCCTGGGCTGTGTGCCTTGCACCGGCACCGTTACGTCATGTGCCTCGACCATTCCTCAGATCATTTCCGAGCTTCGGGTGACGACGATCGCGGAACGAAGCGGTCGGGCACAGGACGAAGGCCGAGGCATGGAAACCCTACGCAAGCTTGGCCATATGTAACCCGTAGCATCGCACCTCAGCCTACTAATGGGGTGAACCATGCATGATCGCACCAGTTTGATCAGCAGCGAACCCTATGGCCAGTAAACCGTCTGGCATCCTCAACGAGAACGGAGTGACTCGATGAATTCCCTCAACCCTTTGCCGTGTAAACCCACTCTGACTTTCCTTCTATCCTTGCTCGTGTTTGCCGGTAGTAGCTTCGGACCCATGATATCGGCACAGGCATCGAGCTTGGCCCCAGACCACGCACCACCTGGTGCAATGGTGGTCATCACCGGAGGGCCATTCGGCACCTTCCATTCTCCCCAGACCAACCGAGTGCTGGTCAATGGCACGCCGGCGCTGGTGCAACGATGGGACTCCACTCGGATCGAAGCCCGTGTGCCCAGCCGAGCAACCAGTGGCCCCGTGCAGGTCCGGTTCGGCAAAAAGTTGGTCACCGCAGGGGTTCTGACCATCACGCACCCGACCATCAAATTGCTGGAACCTGCAGAGGCCGAAGCAGGGGAAACGGTCAGAATTATTGGGAACGGGTTTGGAGCAACTGGAGGATCGAACGACCCCAATATCATGTTCGGCGTCAATGACGTGCTGATCGGAGGAGTGTCAGTTCGCGCACATCAATGGGGAAACGAGAGTATTGAACTGAAGCTGCCGGCTAATGCCACCTCCGGCCCTGTGAGTGTGCGTCTTGCTTCCTTCGATCCTCTCCCGGACGGCTCCTGTTGCACCCCGGTTCAATATCTGGTGAGCAATAGCGTTCCGTTGTCACTGTTCCCATCAATACGAGTCGACCCTCTGGCAGGTCCGGTCGGCACAAAGGTCGTGCTCTTTGGTCAAGGGTTTGGTGCAAGTAACGGGGGCAGTGACGCCGTGCTGATCAGTGGACAACCAGCAACGATCGCTCGATGGGAAGACAATATGATAGTGGCTCATGTGCCGCTGGGAGCAGAATCAGGCCCAATGGTGCTCAAGAGTCACGGACGCCAACGGACCGTGGCAACTTTCACGGTTCACACACCGAAACCGACGGGGGTCACTCCGTCCAGCGCGCCCATCGGCACCTTGCTGACGATCCGCGGCGAACACTTCGGATTCTATTCCGAGAGCGGGTCGACACCCTATAACTTCATGGATTTCAATACTGGAGAGAACCGTGTCGAGATTGGTGGAATCCGGGCTGTTGTCTACCGCTGGAATAACGATCGCATCGACGTGTGGGTCCCCTTCAGTGCGAAGAGCGGCAAAGTGATCATCTACCGTACGGCGACACAACCGCATCCGGACGGCTCCTGCTGCGCTACACGCGATGTCGTAGGAATTGAGGCAGGCGAATTCACTCTGGTGACACCCATGATCGAGTCGTATGATCCAAAGACCGCCGGTTTGGATGCATCGGTGACGATCAAGGGAACCGGGTTTGGTACGTTTCTCAAGACAGCTGAGCATGCTCATCTTGGAATCAATCAAAAGGCCTACAAACGCCGTGAAGATGTGGAAATCAACGACCCACAAGCGGAAGGAACGGTCCTCTCAAACGTCTCGCGGACGGAGGTGCTGTTCAACGGAGCAGCCGCAGTCGTCGAATCCTGGAATGATACGGAGATCGTAGTGAAAGTTCCCCGTCGTAACCTCTATGGAATCGGTAAGCGGGGTGAGTTTTTTGACAACCTGTCCACCGGACCGCTCATGGTCAGGCGCGGCTCATGGGATGTTCTTCCGGATGGGACCTGTTGTACCCCGAAGCAATGGCTGACCGTGGAAGCTGGACCGTTTACGATTGAATCCACGGGACTTCCCGATACCAGCTACTGGATGAACAATCGACCCGATGCAAACACCAGCCAATGATCACGAATCTGGAACCATCTTCACTTTGACTTGTCTCGGAAAGGAACAACAGCTCGACGAACGCACGCATGGTATCCCGTACAGAACGTGTAGTGCTGTGCGCTCTACAAACTCAAGGGTGCCGGACCTGTAGTTCATTCACTCCAATGTGTATATGTTGCAGGCTTTCTTACCTCTTATCACAGTGACTCCTGGGGAAGACACTGGCTATTCATGCACTTCATGATCTCTCAGATCGTTTTCAAACTTCTCCGACAATAATCGCGAAGAGACCGAGCGCAGGGTAAAGGCTGAGTCATGAAGATATTGCGCAAGTTGGACATATGTGAGTCAATCTCTTGATCGGTGGCCAAGCGGTTTCTCAAGAGATTAGTGATTATTCAACGCTGCACCGTCGCAATCCCCATCGTGAGGCAGAACATCCCCTATTAGTGCGCAGACGCACGGTCATGTGCATGGGCACACAATCTCTTCACGATCTACCCATCCTGAGGTGGGCCCACCCTACGCCTCTTGCTATTTTCTCTTTAAACTTAATGTATTGACTGCCAGAACCCTGTGTAAGATGTACGGCCCTTTTCTTGCTGTGCGCAGAGACAAGATAAGTGAGTCTCGTACAAGGATAGTAGGGGAACCGAGCACCGATACCACACACGCTCAGACCGAATTGAGAGAATACCGATGACAACGTATGAAGCAGAGCGCGAGATAGAGTCACAAGATCCGGGACTGAATACGACGGAGAGTGATCAGCCTGCCGTAACAGAGCCGAGTACTTCACCTGGATCAGCTGCATTCCAGGCACAATATGCAGGACGTGATATGGCCGCCGGTCTGATCGCGGGGTCGATGGCGATCCCATTGACGGTCGGCATTGCCATGATGTCCGAGTACCCCATTAAAGTTGGACTGGCGACCGTCGCATTTGCCTGTTTGATCGGCTGGATCAATGCCTGGTTCAGGCCCGGCAACTACATCGGCTGTCCGGGAATCGCAGCAGGCCTGGCCCCGGTGTTGGCTGTGGGAGTCGCCACCTTCGGCCTGGAGAACATGGCCTTCGCGATTTTCCTGACCGCGACTATCCAGGCCATCATCTGGCGATTCAACTGGCAACGCTATATTTTGGTGGCCGTACCTGTGTATTTGGTGGAAGGACTGTTGGCAGGCGTCGGTCTGAAGATCGCTCTGAAGTTCTTGGCGTTCACCTATGAGCTCCCCCCTGGCATGGAAGCCGCCGACTCGTTCCTGAATTTCGAGCGCATTCAGATGATCGTCATTTCCATGGTGGGATATGGCCTCTTTGTCTACCTCTTTCTGAAGTTTAAGAATACGCAACCTGCTGTTCCGTATTTTGTCATCATCGCAGCGGGAACCATCCTGGCCCAATTCGTCTCGGTTCCCATGTTGTCCATGGAAGATACGGAACTCAAGCTCGCCCTACCGATCCCGCACTTTAATAGCCCCCTGACCGCTGTCTATATGTTCGGGTTCGCAGTGATGCTGGCCATGATTGACGTCATCGAACAGGTGATGAGCAATGCGGCGATCGAGAAAATTGACCCTCTTAAACGCAAGTGCAACAGCAACAATAGCCTGTTGGCGATCTGGATCGCCAACATGGGATCGAGCTTCTTCGGCGGCATGACCAATCTGGACGGGTTGGCCAAGAGCACCACGAATCGCTTGGCCGGCGCCTATACGAAATTTTCCGTCCTCATCATCGGGTGTGTGGTGACCTTCTTTACTTTCAACACCTATGCGCTCGAATATCTCCCAAAGTTTGCCTTGGCGATCATCATGATCTTCTCCGGTTGGAAGATGATCGAGGGACTTGTACATGTGACCCACCACGGTCCCTATGCGATGATCCTCGCCATTTTGTGCGGCGTGCTGGTCTTTAAGGTGGGGATCTTTGAG
>JAEURV010000269.1 GCA_016788465.1 Nitrospira sp.
TTGAGCGGGCCCTGATACCGCTGGCACGCCCATAATGATAGCGGCTCCCTGCACCGGCGCTTCTGCAGGGAGAACGGACTGGCCGATACCTGACATAGCTATCAGAGAGGTTGGTACGCACACTACGGCCTTCATATTCGATACGTCGATGAAACCACCACCAGCTACAGGACATCGGATGACACCCCCTCGGAGATCGTCTCCCTAGACACCTCGCTTAAGCCTCTTGCATCGAAATTCATGATGAACCCAAGATTACCGAGCAACCCGCCCCTACAACCAAGAGAGATCGTCAGAACCCATGCCGTTCTTCGAAGAACGATACGCAGCAGACTATGCTGAGGTCTTCGCTTCATCCATAACTGCCTGGAGACTCTGCCTAGTCCATACCCTCATTAACAGGTGTACGAGTTTCTAACAACAGGAAGCGAGGACCGACTTGGGATCCTCCTCAAGTTTGGCTGTTGAGCTTCCGAAATACTATCGAACGTTGGGATAGCGTCCACGTTGCTCTCGTGTCACGTCAGCACCGCCGAGGCGTTAGGACCACTAAAAATCATAGGCAAGCCGTTGCAAATGGATAACCGCGTAGAATTTCTGGATTCGCTTGTCGGCTCAATCCCGGAGCATCTGGCAATCATCGATGGTTCTGGCGTCATTCGTTATGTCAATCAGAGCTGGATCAACTTCGGCGTTGCCAATGACTGTACCATCAGTCCGGTGAGTTGGTTAGATGTCAATTATCTGGGGATCTGTAAAGCGGCTGGGCAACGTGAAGATGGGCTGGGCCTCGCAGCATACGAGCTGATCAACGAAGTTCTCTCCGGCAAGAAGAATTCAGGCTATCTCGAGTATCCCTGTCACAGTCCGTCGGAGTCTCGATGGTTCATGATGCGTATCATGCCACTTTGCTGGAGTGGACCACCGCATTTCGTCATTTCACATCAGAACATTTCTGAACGGAAACGAGTGGAATATTCGCTTCAAGAACAACGGTCTCGTCTGGAGGCCATCGTCGATCATGCGGCTGACGGGATTATTACGATCAATGAACACGGGATGATCGAGAGCTTCAATCGGGCCGCGGAGCTACTGTTCGGGTATCGCGCGTCCGAAATGATCGGGCAGAACGTGAATATCCTGATGCCGGAACCCTATCACAGCGAGCATGACGGCTACATAGCCAACTATCATCGCACAGGACACGCCAAGGTTATTGGGGCGGGACGCGAGGTAGTCGGTCGCCGTAAAGACGGTTCGGTCTTTGACCTCGACCTTGCGGTCAGTGAGACGAAGCTCGGCGAGCGTCGCTTTTACACTGGTCTCCTACGGGATATCAGTGAACGGAAATCCTCCGCGCTACAGATGGCCCAGGCTCATGAACAGGCTCTCCAGGCTGCCAAGGCGAAGAGCGATTTTCTTGCCACCATGAGCCATGAAATCCGCACTCCGATGAATGCGATCATCGGCATGGCGGAGTTGCTGCAAGAGACGCCGCTCACACCGGAACAAGCCAACTATGTCGGACGTTTTACACGCGCGGCAGGCTCATTGATGGATCTGCTCAATGCGATTTTGGATCTCTCAAAAATCGAAGCTGGGTACCTGAATCTTGAAGCAGTGCCTTTCGACTTGCCTCAGCTCATCGACACCATATCGGACATCATGACAGGCAAGGCCCAGGCCAAGAAACTTGAACTTTTGGTCCTCGTCCACCCGGACGTCCCACGAGGCGTCATCGGTGATCCGACCCGTGTGCAACAGGTGCTCATCAATCTCGTCGGCAATGCAGTGAAGTTCACGGAGTCAGGGCATGTCATGGTTAAGGTGGAACCGGCACCCAATCGGAGGTCTCTTCACGCCTTGCGCTTCTTAGTGTCGGATACCGGCATCGGGATTCCGCCCGAGAAGCTTCAGACCATTTTTGAGGTCTTCACACAGGTCGATTCAACGACAACCCGCAAATACGGCGGGTCAGGACTCGGCTTACATATCTCGAAACAGCTTGTCGAGCTCATGGGAGGCCACATCGAAGTCAACAGCAGTCTCGGTGCCGGCACCACCTTCTCATTTACGCTTGAAATGCCCGAAGCACCGCTACTGGAAGTCGAATGCCAACCGCAATATCTGGATCTTCATGGGCGGCGACTGCTCATCGTCGACGACAATGAGACAAATCTGATGATTGTGCGTGAACACCTCACACGTACCGGCATGCATCTGACAGAAGCCCAGAGTGGAGCAGCTGCGTTAGCCATTTTGGACGCGGCCACGAATTGCAATGAGCCGTTTGACCTTGTCATCGTGGATTATCACATGCCGGGCATGGATGGTCTGAGCCTCATCGAGGCGATCCGCGCCCGCCCGACCAGTGAGTCGCTACCCATTGTCCTACACTCCTCGGATCTTTCGCGGCACGATGCCACGCGTGTCAAATCCCTTGCGATCGCGAGTCATCTGGCGAAACCACTCAGTCGACGACGCCTGATGGAATCGTTGGCGACTGCGTTGGATCTTCTGGAACCGATGCAGGCCCCGCAAGACCCGAATGACGCGTCACACACCTCCGCGCCGTTGTCCGGCCGGATTCTGCTGGTGGAAGACTTGGAAGACAATCGCGACATCATCAGCCTCTTTCTGAAAGAGAGCCCCCATCAGCTAGAGATGGCCGAGAACGGAGCCGTGGGTCTGGAGAAGTTCAAAAACGGCACATACGATTTAGTTCTCATGGATATGCAGATGCCGGTCATGGACGGGCTCGAAGCAACGGCGAACATTCGTCGATGGGAACATGATCAGCAGCGTCTGGCGACACCGATCATCGCCTTTACCGCCAATGCGTTCTCTGAAGAGGCTACGAAGAGTCTGAATGCGGGATGCACGGCGCATCTCAGCAAACCGATCAAGAAGAAAGTGCTCCTGTCGACCATCACCCAATGTCTTGGGGCCCTACGAGACAAAGCGGCCTGAGCACCAACCTGCTTTGTTCTCAGCCTTACCCTTCCATTGACCTCCTCGGCTCATTCAGACCCAGTACCGGCCTGTGCACTGGGCTCCCCTCAAGCTGTGTGGAAAAACTCCGATAGAAGATGGGAACAGGGTTGCGTACGACCGAAGTGCGACCTTCGGAGGAGGCGTGTCATGAAACAGAAAGTTTTGGTTGTCGAAGATGAACAGGATACAGCAGACCTGCTCACACGCATCTTGGAGCGGGAAGGTTTTTCTGTCCTTCAAGTCAAGGATGGACGCCAAGCTACCGCCCTCGTTGGGACCGTCCGCCCTCCGTCACTCGTCTTGCTTGACCTCGTCATTCCCTACGTAAGCGGCCCGGAAGTTCTCCGGATGATCCGCGAAGATCCTGACTGGAAACAGGTTCCCATCATTGTTCTCAGCGCCGATTCTTACGAGCCGGATATTCGGCGAGCGCTCAGTGAAGGCGCAACCGCGTACGTGACAAAGCAGAAGGGATCATTGGGCCTCCTTGAGGCCGTAAAACAGACGCTCTCTCCTGGGCCGGCAACGCGACGCGCTGTAGCGAAAAGCGCCGCTGCTACGACCCGTAAACGACGCGCATCAGCAGGTCGTCAGCTTGGAGGCAGACCGAGAAAAAAACGGCCTGACTAGAAGCCTGGCAACTGTCCCCTCCCTACGATGTGGACTCCGAGGAGCACGGGCTGAGACTTGATGGACGGTCAGGAACTAGACAAACCCTTGAAGGGGGATGCACACCATCTCGAAGCAGATCCCATCTCTGCGTCACCCGATCAGCGCCAAGCAAAGAGGGAGTATCTATGCGGAAAGTAACGGCTGCGTCAGCACCGACAGTACTGATGGTCGAGGATCATGACGACACCGCATGCTTGGTCCGCTTCATGTTAGAACGACAGGGGTACACGGTTCGACATGCGCCTGACGGAAACAATGCGAAACGCCTCACGGAAACGAGTCCCGCTCCCGATTTGGTGCTCCTCGATATCTCACTCCCAAATCTGTCTGGCCTTGAGATTCTGCGTACCATTCGCTCGACACCGGGATGGCGAGAGATTCCTGTCCTCATGCTCACAGCGAATGCCCTCCCAGAATCGATGACCGAGGCAAACAACCTTGGAGCGACAGAATACTTACGCAAACCATTTTCGCCAGAACGCCTCCTGCAGACGATTGAGTCCTTTCTCCCTCCCCCACAGACTCCCCCCCCTTCCACAAACGAAGAATAGCCTCACCCCACCCCCTATCAAGGACACAGAATTCCTGACCACACATCGGACCTACGCCAGTTCCACATCGCTGCGCGCTGAGCGAGACAGTCTCGCCCTGGCTAGACCAGACACGGCGTCTCTGAAACCAGTCTTTCGACCTGTTGCTTGTGTCAAATGATCGTCTTCGAGTATACTGCAGAGTTTGCGCCTCACTATCGGGGCGTCATTTTTTCATTGAAGGAAGCACCGTCACCATGTCCACAGTACGCGCCCCTCACGACCGTCGAAGCGATATCCGCAATATCGCGATCATCGCTCACGTCGATCACGGTAAAACGACTTTAGTCGATGCGGTGCTCCGCCAAACTCACGTCCATCGCAAGATCGACGATATGGGCGAACGCATCATGGATTCGATGGACCAGGAACGGGAACGTGGGATCACGATCCGAGCCAAAAACGCCAGCGTTACCTACAACGGAGTGAAGATCAATATCGTCGACACACCAGGCCACGCCGACTTCGGCGGAGAAGTCGAACGGACCTTGCGGATGGTCGACGGTGTGTTGATTTTGGTCGATGCCAAAGAGGGCCCCATGCCGCAAACGACCTTCGTGTTGCGGAAAGCCTTGGCCTTGGGCCACAAAGCCATCGTCGTCATCAATAAGATCGACCGGCCGGACGCGGTGATCGACGACGTCGTCAACCGCACCTTCGACCTGTTCGTTCATCTCGGCGCCACAGATGAACAGCTCGATTTTCCGATCGTCTATACATCAGCCATTAAAGGCATCGCCACACTGGACGTGAACAAGCCGGGAACCGATATCGCGCCATTGCTCGATACGGTGCTGGAGAAAATCCCTGCTCCGGCGATTACCGTTGATGCCCCGCTCCAAATTCTCGTCCTCGCCTTGGTGCAAGATCCCTACAAAGGCAAGATGGGGATCGGCAAGATCCAGTCCGGTTCGATTGCCAGACGCCAGAACGTCTTGGTCCTCGGCAAGGACGGAGCACACATTCCGGGAAAGGTGTCAGACCTCGCCGTCTATTCAGGCCTCGAACGGGCCGATATGGAACAGGCAGCAGCCGGAGAAATCGTTGCAGTCGCGGGGCTCGACGAGGTGAGCATCGGCGATACCATCGCGGATGCGGAGCATCCCGTCGCACTCCCACGCGTGACAATTGATGAACCGACGGTCCAAATGACCTTCTCCGTCAATAACAGTCCGTTCGCCGGACGGGAAGGCAAGTTTCTGACGTCACGCCATTTGCGCGAGCGACTCTTCAAAGAATTGGAAACCAACGTATCGCTCCGCGTCAATGAGACCGACAGCGCCGATCGTTTTCTTGTGGCGGGACGCGGTGAACTGCATCTCTCCGTGTTGATCGAACAGATGCGACGGGAAGGATATGAGCTGCAAGTCTCCCAACCGGAAGTCATTCTCCATCGTGAAGGCGATACCGTCATGGAGCCCTACGAGGATCTGACCATCCAAGTACCGGAGACCTATCAAGGCACCGTCATCGAGGAGATCGGCAAACGCCGAGGCGAAATGCGGCACATGCGGCTGATTCACTCCGATGTCGGCACCAGCGAGATGCATTTGGAATATCACATTCCGACCCGCGGGATCATGGGACTCAAGAACGTGCTGCTGGCGAAGACCCGCGGCACGGTCATCATGCACCATGTGTTCTCAGCCTACGAGCGGGCCGAAGAGCGGGATCTGATCGTGGCTCCTCATGGATCACTGGTGGCATTTGAGGATGGGGTCAGCACAGGCTACGCCATCTTCATGACCCAGGAACGGGGTGCCATGTTCATCGGGCCCGGCATCGACGTCTACCGCGGAATGGTCGTCGGCCAGAACAGCCGAGACGAGGATCTGGATGTCAATGTGTGCAAGGAGAAGCATCTCACCAATATGCGCGCCTCCGGGTCCGACGAAGCCTTGGTGCTCACCCCTCCACGTGAGATGACCCTGGAGTTCGCCTTGGAATATATCGGAGCCGATGAACTGGTGGAGATCACTCCACAAAACCTGCGCCTGCGGAAGCGACTGTTGCACCCAGAAGATCGGCGCAAGGCTAAGAAAGCCGGCAAATGAGAATTCGAAAGAAATCGCCCAAGCCTTCGGCTAAACGGCCGCCCCTCTACTTTATCGGATATCGAGGCACCGCTCCTGGTACGGAGGAGGTCAAGGCATTGTACGACCGAGAGTACGGTGGACCGCTGGCGATCCAGCATGAGGCAGGATCACCCGAGTCCTGGCAGGCCACCAATGGCCCATGGTCGGCCCATGTCGTCATGCCGCTTCCGACGGATCAGGTGGCGGCCATCATGAAACAACTGTCGTGGGAGCACGACCTCATGGGAGCGATCGCCCCCTCCATCACTTCTCCCCGCGACATGCCGGACACCGTCCTCCTGGCAACGCGACTGGCTCGCTGCTTGACCCTCCTGTCACAAGGCACGGCCTACGATGTCATTACTCAGGCCTATGTGAATCCCTCGGATTGGCAGCAACGCCTGCTCTCGACCTTTCAGCTGGATGACCATGTCTCCATCGTCCATGACGACAACGCTGACCCGGATCGAGTCTGGTCGTATTCACTGGGACTCAGTAAGTTCGGAATAGACGAGATTGAAATGTTTTCGGCGAAGGGACTCCCCGAGAGTTCCACCAAGGACATTTTGTCTGCGTCCGGCAACGAACTGTTGCGACTGGGTCAGCCGATGAAGGTAGGGACCACGCTTGACCTTCCTCTGCTTGGTCGTACGGTTCGCGTGCGAAACTACCGGACCGCCGCACCGGCCGGGCGGATGCTGGGATTCCGAGAACTGCACACCTCATAAATCCGTCCATCCCTCGACACGGTATCGAGTACTTGGTTGACGTCTGGCTTTCCGCACCCGCCCGACCTCGTCGCGCTGTTCGACTGCCTTCGACAAACCCAGACCCCTGGCCTGTCGAGGGGAGGATGCAGAAGTCCAAGACGCGCCGTTCCGCGGGTAAAGCCACGGCTTCCTGAGAGTCTCTCCCGCCGTTTTATCCTATGCTTCACGCTTCACACGAGACGTGACACCTGTTTCAACATGACGCGCCATAGGCCTATCAGACCGTTGACATCCCTTCAAAACACAGGTTACAAAGTTTATGGTCCGAGTGGGGTCCTACCTATCCGAGACCTCAGTACAGCTATCATCCATACAGATGTTCTAATAAGGAGGTTTGCGATGAGCGACGTGGCACCGGAAATCAAAGTGGGCGATACAGCACCGGATTTCAACCTGAAGGATCAAGACCAGAAGGACGTGAAGCTGAGCGACTACAAGGGCAAGAAGAACGTCGTGTTGTGCTTCTACCCGCTGGATTGGAGCCCGGTTTGTCAGGGTGAAAACAAGTGCCTGACCGACGACTTCCCGAAGTTCCAGTCCGCCAACGCCGAATTGTTCGGCGTCAGCTGCGACAGCTTCTTCTCGCATAAGGCCTGGGCGGATTCGTTGGACCTGAAACACCGCCTCTTGTCCGACGTGCACCGGACAACGGCCAAGGCCTATGGCCTCTACTTCGAGCCACTCAACTGCTCCAAGCGCGCGACCGTGATCGTGGATAAGAACGGCAAGGTCGCCTATGCCAAGGTGCAGGAAATCAAGACCGCGCGTGAAGATAAGGAAATTCTGGACGCGCTGGCGAAACTGAACTAATCCAAGTCGGAAAGTCTGAAGGTTGGAAAGTTGCAAGTTTGAGCTCTCCAACTTTCAGACTTATGACTGTAGGACTTTATGACTGGTACAATTCTCGACGTCAGCGACGCGAACTATAAAGAATTTACCGATAGCCCCGGTGCGGTGGTGGCCTACGGCCTCGCCACCTGCGAGCCCTGCAAAGCATACGATCCCATTCTGGAAGAGACCGCGGCCAAGTTCCCGACCATTAAGGTCGGCAAGGCCAAGATGCACGTCCCAGGGCGCTGTCGAGAGATCAAAAAAACCCACACCTTCGAAACCTATCCCACCACCCATCTCTTTGCGCATGGTAAATTATTGCTGACGCGCGAAGGAGTCGTCGAGCCGGCCGAACTCGCCGCACTCATTTCCGACTACTTACTCAAGTAGCCCCGTGGCTGACCCGTGAGGAGGCGAGCAACGTATGAAGACCTTAATGCTCGGTGTGCTGTCCGTCGTGATCCTGGCCCTTACGCTGTCGGCTGAGGCCCATACCGACGAGTATTTCGAATCCGTGCAGGCCCCGCACGGTGGGCAGTTACGGATGACCGGGCCGTATCATATGGAACTGCTGGCCAAGGATGGGGAACTGACAGTCTATGTCACAGACCACGCGGACAATGTCATCGGCGTCGATGGCGGGTTGGCGAAAGCGACGGTGGAAACGGGCTCGAACAGGACCCAGGTGCACCTCCATCCGGTCGGAGGTAACATCCTCAAGGGAACCGGCACCTTCTCACTGACACCGAGCACCGTGGTCATCGTATTCATGAAACTGCCGAATCAAGACGGCTACGCCGCTCGGTTCATGCCGTTGAAACCGAAGGGTGAACAGGGTGAGAAAGCCCCGTCCCATACCGATGATGCAGGACCACACCATCATCACCACTCACCAAAGCATTGAGAGTGG
>JAEURV010000291.1 GCA_016788465.1 Nitrospira sp.
CGGGATGGCGACGATCCGCCAGCGCAAGGATGCCTTGTCGGTGTTGGACGATGGCGGGTTTGAAACCGCACGCTTCATGTCCTGCATGGGCGCAATGCACTGGGAGGAGATTGATTTCCTTCCGGTCGTGGAGCTGTTCAAATCGCTGTTGCCCGGAACGGGATCTGCGGTGTTGGAACTCATTCGTGGTCTTTATGATGATCAGCAACGAGGGCGTTCGGCGCCGAGGCCGTTACGCTATCGGGGGATTCCGCCCTATCCATCGGAGGCAGCGTTTCGGTTGTTCAGTGCATTTTTCACCCCTCAATCAGCAGGGAGCGGGGATCCGTTTGTCGACTTCATGAATCCCTCAAAATCGCAGGTCGTGACCTGGTTGCCTGCCGATCATCCGCCAGTCCGCTACGTTGACGAAGAGCAGGGCGTGTGTGTCACAGTAAAAGATGGAGTTGTGCAAAAGGCGATTCTGTCGAATGATACGGCAGGGTTGGCCTACGTCAATTCACTTGGCCGTCGCGTGCTTCCGCTTGATCGCAGCCTTCGGATCGACGGCCGGCAGCTGATCCTTACGGATCGTGAGCAGGAAAGGATCGTCCCTTTGCCGACCGGTCTTCAGGTTCGATCATTGCCATTGATTGAGAAACCGATGAGTCCTGTCGACTGGCGTAGCGTGTTTGTGCCGGGGCCTCCGAGCGTTCGTCCTTCTGAAGCATTCGGCGCAGTGCTGTTGTACCCGGAAGATCAGGAGGAGATCAGCGAGCTGGCGGCGCAACCATTTGTCGCCGACTATTTGGACGATCTGGGGGAGCAGGACCGTGAGATTGGGCGGCTACGATCGTTGGCGGAACGAGTGCTCATCGTAAACGGAGATGCCGTCATTTCCACCTGCGTGCTGTTTGACCGACCCCGGGACTATGTAGTGAGTGTTCGCCATATGGCCTTTGCACAGCGTCAGGCGCAGCAGTTGTGGACTCAGTGTGCAGAAATCAATCGATGGGACTGGCTCCGGCGAATTCGCATGGGCGCCGACGATGTGGTGCAGGAGGAGTCGAGTGTCCGTCATGCTTTGTTTGACCTTCTATATCTCTGGATTTCCTACGACACATTTGGTTCCCTACCGACAATGAGGGCGACCCTCGCAAGGGTAGGCCGAGTGCTGAGGCGGGGAGCCGATGCGTTTGTGGTCGGCCCCGTTGAGCTACAGGCGGTGTTAGCATCGGAACCGTGGCAGGTCTGTTGGAGCGAATCCGTGGCAGCACTACCGACGTTTGCCATGCACAAGACGATCTTGCCCAAAGCCAGAATCAAAACAGGGCTCACATTGTTCCATCTCAAGCGGTTATAAATACCTCGGAACAGCGTTGTCGGAGTTGCTGGAGCGGCTGACCACTTCGCGGGAAGCGCTGGCTTGTCCGGGACGAGTCTTGTAGAATTCAGACGGTCTGTCCCGCACTCGTTCGTGCCGGGCGGGGCTGAGGTGAACGCGTAGACAATTGATGGAGGAGGAAGATCATGCCAAGCGTACTGGACAAGGTGATTGAGAGAGAATTGCGGAAAGAGTTACGGGATGCCTTAGTCAGGTTTGAACAACAATTGCGACAGTCCGGGGTAAGCGATGACAATATCAAGAGCCGACTCCGGGGGGCCAAGCAGTTTGTGGCATTCCTCTATGGGCGGTATCTTGGATAGTCATCACGCATTGCCTAATACTGTACAGAGCCTACATACGAGAAGGAAGCCGTATCACTAATTATGACAGGGTGCCTCCATACGGAGATCACAAACTCTAGTTCAATTATGGTGACTTAGCCCGCCTATCTGGCCGACACTGCCAATGCGAGCGCAGACCCCTGTCCCATTCCACGAAAATATTTGGCCATCGTCCACCTGTCCCCTAAGATGGCGAGATGTCAGCTGCTGCGGAGACCACGCCTCCCGATCGATCCGATTCGATCCCACCAGTGCCCGTATCGGATGAATCCGATGCGGGATTGCTGAGTCTGCTCATCATCGCGCAGTACTATGATCTTCCTGCCAACGGCTCGCAGCTCCGGCATCAGTTTGCCCAATCCAGGGACAGGCTATCCGACGCGGAGCTGCTCCGTGCCGCGAAGGAGCTTGGACTCGAGGCCGGTTTCATCACAAGTGACTGGAACAAACTGTACGAAACGGCCTTCCCCGCCATGGCCAAGCTCGTGGATGGGGGCTACCTGGTGATCGTAAAAGTCGAAGACGAAAAAGTGTTGGTTCAGAATCCCACCGAGGGCTATTCCCTGGTCCTCCCTCGTGACCGGTTCGAAATGATCTGGACAGGAGAGCTCGTGCTCGTGACGAAGCGGCCGAAGATCCGTCTTCAGGACCTCGCGTTTGATATGACCTGGGTGATTCCGGGGATCGTCAAGTATCGTACATTCTTCGGCGAGGTCCTGATCGCATCCGCTTTTCTGCAATGCCTTGGCCTCCTCACGCCGCTCCTGTTGCAAATGATGATCGATCAGGTGCTGGTGCACCAAGAGTTCACCACACTCGCGCTGCTGGCCGGCAGCATGATCGCCTTGGTTGTGTTTGACGGGGTCTTCGGCGGGCTCCGAACCTATCTCGTTGCCCATACGACCAATCGGATGAGCGTCAGCCTTGGGGCCAAATTCTTCCGCCACTTGCTGGCCCTCCCTCTCGCCTATTTTGACTCCAGACGTCTCGGTGATACCCTCGCCCGCGTTCGTGAGTGGGAAGAGCTCCGCCGATTCGTCACAAGCCATTCTCTGACCGCGCTGCTGGAAGTTCCCTTCGCTGGTATCGCTCTGGCCGTGATGTGGCTCTTCAGCCCAATGCTTACACTGATGGTTCTGATCTCGCTGCCGATCTACGCCCTGCTGTTCTACTTGATGACGCCGTCGATGCGAGCTCGTTTGCACGACGCAGTCACTCAAGAGGCAGACAGTCAGAGCATGATGGTCGAGACTGTGAGTGGTATCCACACGGTAAAGGCGATGGCGGCAGAGCCGTCATTCCGGCGGAAGTGGGAAACACAATTGGCCGGCTCCGTGCGGGCGAGTTTTCGTGCGAGGAGCCTGATGACGATCGTTAGGCCCATCGGGACGGCCGTGCACCAGATCACCCTCGTGGTGGTCCTCTGGGTTGGGACCTCGTTCGTGCTTGAAGGCCGATTGACTATCGGACAGTTGATTGCCTTCAGTATGTTGGCGATTCAAGTGACGGGCCCAGTTCTGCGATGGATTCCGCTCTGGGAGGAGTTTCAGCGGGCCGGTATTGCGGTCCAGCGGCTGGGAGACGTGCTGAACACTCAACCAGAACCTTCGTACAACCCCAATCGAACCACGATTGCACAAGTCCAGGGACAGGTCCAGTTCGACGGCGTCACCTTCCGATACCGGCCGGATGGACCGGCGGTCATTCGCAACCTGTCGTTCTCAGCTGGGCTTGGCCAGATTGTCGGAATGATCGGACGTTCAGGATCCGGTAAAAGCACGATCGCCAAACTACTTCAGTGTCTGTATCAGCCTGAACAGGGTCGCATCCTGGTGGACGGGGTCGATCTGGCGGAGGTCGATCCGGCTTGGCTCCGAAGACATGTGGGGGTGGTGTTACAAGAAAACTTCCTGTTCAACGGTTCGGTGCGGAGCAATATTGCACTGGCCGATCCGGAGATGGCGATGGAGCAGGTTATGCAGGCGGCAACATGGGCCGGAGCGCACGAGTGGATCGTGGAGTTGGAGCATGGCTATGAGACGCCGATCGGCGAACATGGCTGTAGACTCTCGAGTGGGCAGCGTCAGCGTATTGCAATCGCCCGTATGCTGGCCGCGAATCCCCGAATCCTGATATTCGACGGAGGCCTGAGCGCGCTGGACGACGAATCTGACGCGCTGTTACAACAAAACCTGACTCAGATTGCTCAGGGACGTACCCTGCTCATCCTGGCTCATCGGGTAGGCGACTTGCGTCAGGCCCATCGCACCTACGTTTTGGATAAAGGGGAGATCATCGAGCAAGGTCCCTATGAGGAGCTGCTCGAGCGTGAGGGGGGTATTTCGCAACTCAGCGGGTCTCAGACCGGGAGTTGATCACGGGGGGTCGATGGCCTTTGGTGCATTGGGGAGACAGTGGATCGTTTGGAAAACAGCGTGGGAGGCTGAGTCAGGTCAGCATCTTCATGCCCCTGTGTCCCAAGGGCCTGCCGTAGAGTTTCTTCCCGAAGCCTTGGATATTCAGCGAACACCGCCCTCTCCCATCGGACGAACGGTGCTATGGACGGTTCTCATCGCAGCGGTGGCCGTGGCATGCTGGGCCATGTTTCTGAGGGTCGATTCGATCACGAGGGCTCATGGCAGGGTGGTTTCGAGCGGAGACGTCAAGCGTCTGTACCCGGTGGAAGCAGGTGTGCTCAAGGCGGTTCATGTCCGTGATGGACAAGCGGTGAAGCAGGGGGATGTCTTGATCGAACTGGATTCGACCAGGAACATCGCTGGACGAGGTCATAGCAGCAAAGCATATCGAACGATACAGATGGAAGTGGCCCGGTTGCGCGCGCTCCTCAAGCAGCAGCCGAGGCTCGAGGCGCCGGCTGAGGCGGATGCCGATACCGATGAGATGCATTTCCAGCAGCAGCTGTTACAAGATCAGTTGGCTGAACATCAGGCTAAGCTCACGGCAGCCCAGCATCTGATGGAAGAGCGCCGAGCGGCGATCACACAGGCCAAGGAGATGCTTCTTCGGGTTAAGGCGGCGGCGGCAATAGAGACCGAACGTACGGAACGGTTTAGGAAACTGATGGAGCAAGGGGTTGGAGCGAAGGCGGACTTTCTCCAAGCCGATCATCGACGTCTCGAGCAGCTCGAGGAGGTGCGTCGCCAACAGACACAACTAGAACAAGCTCAAGCGGCTCTGGTGGAAGCTGAGCAAGCAGCTCACACCCTCGCCTGGGAATTTCAGCAGGCCAAACAGGCGGAGCTCTCCGCACTCGAAACCAAAGCCGCGTCGCTCGCACAAGAGACGACAGCTGGTGAACGGAATGTCGGCCTGCAGCAGATGCGCTCGCCGATTGATGGGGTGGTACAGCAACTCGCGGCTCAGACCGTTGGCGCGGTGGTGACGCCGGCGCAGCCGCTGCTTGTAGTGGTGTCTCTCGACCACTCACTCGAAGTCGAGGCGCAGGTCGAGCAGAAGGACCTTGGTCTTGCCCATAAAGGGCAGCCGGTTGAGATCAAGGTTGAACTATTTCAGGGGCGGTCGCACGAGGCGATTCCCGGTCATATCCTGACGGTCCCTGACGGCATGATCTCAAGTAAAAGCGGAGAGGTTGTCGCTCCCCTCCGGGTCGGTCTTGACCGTTCAACGGCTAACGTTGGGAGTACAGAGATCAAGCTCGCTCCGGGGATGTCGGTGACGGTGGAGATCAAGTCC
Organism: Nitrospira sp.; assembly: GCA_016788465.1. Taxonomy (GTDB): domain Bacteria; phylum Nitrospirota; class Nitrospiria; order Nitrospirales; family Nitrospiraceae; genus Nitrospira_D. The sequence goes on from JAEURV010000291.1 coordinate 5,422, forward strand.
GGTCCTCGTCGTATGATCGAGTATCTCTTGGATCCGCTGTTCCGATCAGGGAATGAACGGTTACGGGAATGGAACGAATTTGTTCAGGCTGTATACGGGTTCCTCAATCGCCGAACTGCATAATTGCCTCTAGGACCGTTTAGGCTCCTCCTGTTCTGTTCTCCTACCAACCGCCACCACGCTTGTGGTTAATAGAGGCAACTGAACGAGCAATGATCCACCATCGGAGGAGCAATCAGTTATGGTGTCACCAGGGATCTACCGTCACTATAAAGGTTCGCGGTATGAAGTGTTGGGGGTCGCAAAACATTCAGAAACGGAGGAGGAGTTTGTCGTCTACCGGGCGTTGTATGGTGAGCGAGGCCTCTGGATAAGACCCCTTGCCATGTTTGTGGAACGTGTCGAGAAGGACGGTGTATCGGTTCCGCGCTTTTTCCGCATCGAATAGGAAATAGCAGAAAGTCAGACTTGAAGCTGAAACTCGGAAGCGAACTAAGAAGTCGCAGGTCAATCATCTGCATGCCGGCGGTAATCTGAAGAGTCGCGTGAGCGCAAAAAGGGGTACTCTGGGCAGAACGCGGTCCATAGAGACAGAGTACGGCATGGGCACCATGAAGAGTCCTCAGTACATCGGTTGGCGAATCCAGGGAACCGCGAATAATTTCAACCCTCGCTTCCTCCTTGCATTGAGACGATGGTCGAATCAGTCCCCGCACGCTCCAGCCTCGCGATTGTGCAAGGGGGAGTACTGCTGCCCCTACGCCCCCTGATGCACCAAAGACTGCCAAATTCATGTGGTTTTGACCTTCTCATAGAATACGAGAATGTTTATCCAATAACGAGGGGAATTCCCTGACAGAACCAGAAGTGTTTGTCCAACATCACTGGCTACCGATGTAGCTAACCCGTGGACAGAACTATCCTGTCCGATGTGGTTTCATCGATTCTTCGTCTACCTCCGCCTCCTCTATACGTGATTGAGCAGAAAACGATTGTCCGAGGGCTTCCAGGTGCCAGCCATCACTCGCCGGATTGGCACTGACCGGAACGGACGCCTAGCAACAGGACGCTTTGCCACTCTTCAAACAGTCGAAGATGGCTTGGACGTTTTGAATCTAAAAGATCCTGATAACCGGAGGGCTCGGCGTGCGGGGTGATCGAGAGTCCTTCAATAGCTCCTGGACTTGCTCCACTGCGATCCGTTCAAAGTCGTCCAGATCGCTTTCACGGACATTGACTCTCGTCTGATAGCAGCTTGTTCCCTCTTTGGAGGTAGAGCTACCGGGGAATTCGGTGAGGCTCCTGCGCCGCTAGTCTTGACACAGACCGCTACTGATCATCCTTAACCAGTGAGGGAGTCGCACCATGGACATGCTGAATACGCGCTTTGTGTACCGGAGCTATTCACGGTTCCCTGTCCACTGCTCGATGATGTATCTCGGGCAGGCTGTCAGCGGCCAAGGCATTGTCAGGGAACTATCCTTGATGGGGTGTCAGGCCCTCGGTAACGCTCCAGTGACGGTGGGAAGAACCCTGAGCCTACGGGTCGCTTTGCCGAATTCCCATGAGCCTCTGGTCATTACACAGGCATCCGTGAAATGGACCAAGGGCCTGGAGTGTGGCATCGCCTTTGACCACCTGGAAGAGCGGGAGAAGGTACGACTCCAGCAGGTGCTGGATGAGTCACTTGCTCGTAGACGGTACACAGCAGCGCCTCACACGGACACGCCCAATGTCCCTCTGATCGCCGGTCCATAACTCCCCCCTCTTTCGACGTACCTCGTTCAGCTCTGGTGGGAATCGGCGGGCCTGATACGGTTATCTCAGACACGAGGAACACAGCAAACAGGAGGGCGACCATGACCTGTACACGATGCCAAGGGTTGATGCTCGAAGAGCACCTGATTGATATGGAAGGGGGCTATGGGGAGATGTGGAGCTTTAGTTGGCGCTGTTGTAATTGCGGGCATAGAGATGACGCCGTCTTGCAACATCATCGTCAGTTGCATGCCCAACCAGGAGAGCTGATCCCCCAGACCGTGTCGACTCAAGAGGCCTTTGGGGTGTTATGGGAACACGAGGACATTGAACCGCTCGCCGCGTAACCGTGCGATGCGACTCAATGAGGGAGATCTCGACCGAGAGGAACCACCGCACTCGCTAGGGTCGCAAACCGAAGATGGAGACACTATGAACCATAGTCACTGTGGAATGGATCCTTTGAAGCTTCAGACGATACAGGCCTGTCTCGAAACACAATTCAGAGACGTGACGTTCAATCAGAAGATCAGACCGACCTTTACCTTTCATCAGGGTGATTGCAAGTTGTCCTGGCTCCTGATCATGCATGAGGAGTTCTTAGCCGATCAGATGTCCCTTGAGGAGTTGCGGCGATTCATGGCCGCTAAAGTAATCAAGAAGATTCTCCAGAACCCCGGCAAGCGCATTCAGATTTCCAAGCATTGGGACGTCACCGTCGAGGAGAGAAATCTTTCATAACGTTCTGTCAGTGGAATTGATGTGGACTCTGGCATGAAGCCGTGGCCATACCACACATCTCCCGCATTGACCAGGCGAAGTCTCGGACCCACTCGTGGTGTGTGACCGTTCAACGGCGTGGCCGAGTCTACCATCGGCACTGTACCGATTCCGTCTACGGCGGCAAGCGGAAGGCACGGGAGGCAGCGAAGGCGTACCGGGACACCCTGATAGCCGTTGCCCCGGTCTGAATACTGCCGGATCAAGAAGAACAAGCGGTCTGGCATATCAGGCGTCATGTGAATTGACGCGAAGGAAAGTCACCGAGGGAAGATCCGTCACCGGCGGTACTGGCTTGCACAATGGCCGATCGAGGGTGCGAAGGCGAGAATGAAGAAGTTCTCAATCAAGTAGTACGGGGAACGAGGGGCGATTCAGCGGGAAGTCAAAGCAAGACCGTAGGCGGTGAAGTGTTTTTCTATGATCCAGTCTACTTCTAGTTGACGAGGGAACGCAGGCAGCAAACTAAGAAATTGCAGATCGGGAAGACTCCCCGCCGATAGGCAATCACCGGGTTGCCGTCCCATGTCCTTCGATGTCTAAGAGAATCCACCAAACCGATTGACTCGCACAGTACGCATTGATAGCATTCTGTTATGCCCAGGATGGCTGCCTTTCTGGTGTTCTTGCTGCTCATTCTCACCTTCAACGCGTACGCCTGTATTCTACCTTTACAAACCGTAACCCAGATGGATTGTTCCTCTGACACTGAGGAGCAAGCACGTCAGACATGCGATGCTTTTCTTGAGATAGGTCCGCAGTCACAGCTTTCTATAAATCCTGCCGTTAGCTCGTTCACGTTTGAATACCCAGCACCAAGTCTCTTGCCTAATACCTTCCATTCTCTTTTCACGTCGACACCATCACCTCGCGATGCCGTCTTTCCAATTCATCTCTCAATCCCAACCACCGTTCTGAGGATTTGATACCCTTCTTCGGGTTTCTGTACGCCAACCGCAAAGTGGACGCGAACAGTAAGCCACGAAAGGGGGGCTTATGTCTGATAGCAACACTATAGACAGAAGAGCATTTCTATCGTCCGGCGCATCTCTAATCGCCGCAGGTGTATCTTTCATGATTCTGCCCAATGCTTATGCCTCGTCTGGCGGCAAATCAGACAGTCATCCGATGTTGGCCCAAGGAGGGCATCACACGGATGAGGAAATGCAAAAGTGTATTCAGCTCTGCCGAGATTGCCATGCGATGTGCACTCAAACAATCGCGTATTGTCTAAAGTTGGGGGGGCACCATGCCACACCGGAACACATTCGCCTATTCCAGGACTGTGCGCAGATGTGCTCAACCAATGTCGATTACATGCTTCGGGAGTCCGCATTCCATGACAGGGTATGCCGCCTATGTTCTGATCTGTGTAAGCAGTGTGGAAAGAATTGCGAACAGGTGGCGGGGAACGATCAGACAATAAAGCAGTGCATTGAGATGTGTCGAAGATGTGCTGAATCATGTGATCGTATGGCGTCAAAAGTGGCAGCATAGCCGTCCATCGGCCATGTGACTCGTGCTTCGCCTGCGTGGGTTGTGGCAATGCCATAGCCCTCGCGGGCGAGGTCAAATGGTGCTAACTTGGTGCCAAACGTGCTGAACTAGGCCGACCAAGATGAGGTGTTTCCTGCCACGCTGCTACCAGGACAGGGCAAACTACCACCATCTGGGACCGTCTCGCCTAGTTCTTGAGCTGTGGTTTCTTGTGGGGGTTACGTTGTCTGGGATAGGGCTATCTGAATTTTGCAAACTGCAGGTTGATGGCGCTTTCTCACAGCCGGTTGGGCGTTGTCCTCTGTTAGCCTGATAGCTTTCTCCAGGACTCCTAAGTTACTCCTTGGCAATTCCTCTAATCCCCCGGCTTTTGTGGGATGGCGCAGTCTACAGGGTAGTCCGTATTCTGCCCTGCATGACGTCTCAGCACGAGTCCCTTCCATGGTGGGCCATTATACGCGGGGTCATGATTGTCTCTGGTTTGACCTTTCTGGCGGGCATCCTGCTCGCTGCTCTTGGGATTACGCCCAAGATTGATCCTGGGTTGTACCCGCTGCTGGCCTTGCTGGTGGGGGCGATCAGTGTTGCGGTGGCACTCCGTCGGACAGACATCACCAGACCTGTCTGCCTCATTGCCATGGGTGTAGGAATCTGGCTCCTCAGTGGGACAGCCGTACTCCTGGGCGTGCAGTCCTTTGCAGGCTGGCTGCAGAGCAGTCTTTCGATCGCCACGACGATGTTCCTGGGGCGCTTGTTACTGGGTACTCTGAATGAGCCCCCCGTTCAATCGTCTTATGCGCCGATCGTCCGGAGCATGACGCAGACACGCCGAAACGGCTAACACAATCATCGCTGGGTTGATACATGACAAAGTGCAGGAAGCTCTCAAAACTTCAGAGGCCCCGGCATAGACGCAAAGGCGCGAGGGAATCTCAAAA
>JAEURV010000192.1 GCA_016788465.1 Nitrospira sp.
GCGGTGTATGTTCCCAGTTGAACAGGGTAAGCGCGGGCATCTCGCCGATCCGGGGAAATCCGATCAACGACACACGGCTTGAATCCACTTGACTGTCCCGTTCCATATCGGCCAGCGGCAGGATAATGGTCCGTGCCTGTGACTCCGTCTGCCAATGCCACCAGAGAAAGAGGGCCTGCCAATCCAGTGTTTTAGCTTGCTCGTCACTGGCATAGTAATAGAGCGGAAAGAAGCGATGCGTGATCGCGGATGGGGTCTGATCCAGAGCAAACAGCGAGAGGGCCGGACCGTGACCGACGTGTGGCAGACCGAGGACGGAGAGCCGTTGATGTTCTGCCTCCATGCTGTACTTGTAGAGTAGGGCGACATAATGCGAGTACCCGGTTGGTGAGGACTGATACTGGAACAACGTCAGCGGGCGGATGCCCAGTATACCGACGTCGCGCTCATCCCGTTGCCGGTCATGCTCGATATCCACGATCGGGAGAAAGACATCCCGCTTCCATTGTTCTGTTTCCCGATGCCACCAGAGAAGGAGGGCATCCCAGTCACGCGTGTTGGCCACATCGTCTCGCCGATACCGGTAGATGGGAAACAACCGGTGCGCCGTCAAGGAGGGCGTTTCCACCCGTTCGAAGAGCGACAGCGTCGGGAGGGTGCCGAACTTCGGCCAGCCGATCATCGAGAATCTATTCGTTGCTCCGGCCCGGTTATAGTCATATAGCGGAAAGAGATAGGAGTGGCTCGTATCCGTGCCACGGCCATAGTTGAACAGGGTGATCGGCTTGAGCCCCGCTAAGTTCAGCTCCATTGTGCCCGTTTCGTCATCACGTTCGTATTCATGCAGAGGGGGGAGTGTATCGAGCAGATACGATCCCTTTTTCATGTGCCGGTATAGAAGCAAGGCGGACCAATTCACTTCGTTCGTTGCGTCGTTCTGCTCAAATCGATACAACGGGAACAGGCGGGTCAAGAAGTATGTCGGTGAGCCGCCCTGTTCATAGAGCGACCAGGCGAAGGCCCGCTCGCGAGGTGGGAATCCTGCTAAGGACAGCCTCCACCCGTCTGCAGGAGTACTCTGATAACCATAGAGCGGGAAGAGACGGTCGGCGGTACCGGCCGGACTCGACTCATGGTGGAACCATGTGATCGGCTTGATCCCCAGCAGATCCAATTCCCACCCCGGCTGTTGTCGCTGCCATGCTGCTTCCCAGAGCAGCAGGAAGCGATCCTCGCCTTGTTTCGGAGTGGAGTGGTGCCGGTGCACAAAGAGCGTCTCCATTGTCACGTCGTCTGCGGCAAGATCGTGGCGGTAGCGATACAAAGGAAAGAGGCGGTTGGCGAATAGCGTGGGGCCACTTTCTTGATAGAACATCGCGAAGTCCGACACCCCGATGACCGACCATTCCCGCCAGTCCTCATTACGTTTCCAATCGTACAGTGGAATAAAGCGGTCGTGGATGGAGGCGCCCTTGGCATCATGGCTGTAGAGCGAGAGCGGGCCGGACAACAACGCGGACCAATGCCACTCATCGGCCTCGGGATGGTCATACTGGTAGAGCGGGAACAATCGATGGCCGAGGCCTTCCGGGCTCTTCCAATACCGGAAGAACGAGAGCGGGCCGAAGCCGAGGACGTCGGTGCTGTGCGTCTGCGTCGTGAGATCCTCGGTTACTCGATACAGCGGCAGCACTTGATGCCACATTGTTTTGGAGTCATGAGCGTATCCCGCCAGAGAAAATCGATCGATACCCAGCAGAGACCAACCAAGGCGGTTCTCCTGGCGGTCATGTTCATAGGAATACACCGGGAACAGGCGTTGGGCGGTGAGGGTGGGACTTGTTCGCATGTGAAAGAGTGCAATGAGGTCCAACTGACTGAGATCATCTGTCGTTGAATACGAGTAGCGATAGAGCGGAAACAGTCGGTCTGAGTAGTATGTTGGTGCCGAAACATGCTCATAGATGGCCACTGCCGGTTCGGTCGTTTGCGGAAACGGCGGCAGTCCGAGCACTGAAAGGCGCGTTTCTTGAGTCAAGGTATCGGTCAGCGAGCCGTAGAGCGGGAAGATATAGCTCAGACTCGTCTGGGGTGTGACGGACCGACCATAGAACGGAAACAGATAACGATACCCGGTTCCCTCTTTGTGGTTCTGGCCTGAGAAGTAGAGCGGCAAGATCCTGGTCTCATACCCGTTCCGGTCTGAGCCATAGTGGAACAGTGGAAAGAGAATGTCCCACTCCTTGAGATCGGTTCGTCTGTCATAGGTGGCGATTGCCAGCGGACCGAGCACGTAATACCGATCGTAATAATCGCCCTGCTGATGATGCCCATAGAACGGAACCAGGTAGGTATAGCTCCGACCTTCTGCGGCGTACTCGAAATAGGCAGGGAGGAAGACGGTGTAGCGTCGCGATGGATCCTCCGCATGCCAATACAGCGGAAGGATCTGGAAGTACGAGGCATCGCCCTTGCGCTCAGAAATGCCGAGAGGCCACAGCACACTCTGCCGAAGATAGTCTTCCGCCGGATTCATTTCACGGGAATAGAAGGGGATGAGCGTGAGTCGGGAAAAGTTTCCGCGCTCTTCCGTCGAATAAAGATAGAGAAACGCTTGGGTCGATGCCGTGTCCCCCTTGGTTTCCCTGCAATAGAGAAAGCCCACGCAAAAACGCGACCGTTCTTCCGTAGTCTCTGACGCTTCTGACATTGGGGGGAACCCCAGAAACAACGATGGTCCTGCCAACAGTTGGAGCTGAAGCAGCAAGAGAATCAACAGTCGTCGGCACAAAACATACATCAGCACAGAAATCCTCCCTCTGCGGAAATACCCCATTGGTCATGTGAATGCATCCGTTCGCTCGTCCGTTTCTTCAACAGCCCCGTGACCGTCCGTCTGAAGTGCAAGCGAAGTGCCTCAGCCTTGAGCGGATGAGGACAAGAAGAGGAAGGGCAAAATGGTGTGGTCGGTTGGATGCTGTAGACGCCGTCTGCCGTGTAATAAACAATGGGTCGTGAGCGTCGATCCAATTCCGTGAGTTGTGTGCTTGTCAGCGGTATGTGTACATCGGGTGTGTGGCCTGGGGGAGGGCTCATCTTCTGTGGCATCTTGCCTCCTCGAGAAGGATCTCTCTGTAGCTGCCCACCCCAATCGATCGTCTGATCCATCGTCATGGATTCGGTCTCCAAGGACGGAATCATGTGAATCTAAGAAAGATCCGCCCATGAGTGCTGTGGCATCGAGATTGCTCCATCTTAGATCGAGGTAGGAACTGCGCTCATCGTTCTCAAAAGGGGAGTCTCGTCATGAAAGTCACTCTGAGCATCATCAAAGCCGACATTGGTTCGATCGGGGGGCATATCTGTCCTTCGCGGCAACTGTTGGAAACCGTTCAGCGCTATGTGGCCCAGCATAGCTCGATGTTGATTGACCACTATGTCAGCAGCACCGGTGACGATATCGCCATTTTGATGAGCCACCGACATGGCGTTGGACACGAAGCTATCCACAAACTGGCGTGGGACGCGTTCCTTGCGGGAACACAAGTGGCGAAACAGCAAGGGCTGTACGGAGCCGGTCAGGATCTGTTGAAAGACGCCTTTTCCGGAAATGTGCACGGGATGGGTCCGGCCGTGGCGGAGATGGAATTCAACGAGCGGCCCAATGAACCTTTTCTGTTCTTCGCTGCTGACAAGACTGACCCCGGTGCGTTCAATCTCCCTCTGTACCTGGCCTTCGCCGACCCGATGAACACTCCGGGTTTGATGTTGGCGCCCAGCATGGCTCAAGGATTTCGTTTCATCATCATGGATGTGAATCATACTGAAGGGGATCGGATCATCGAGCTCAGTGCCCCGAAGGAACTGTGCGAGATCGCCGCGCTGCTGCGTGACACCGAACGGTACGTCGTTGAATCGGTGTGGTCCGTCTCCAGCGGCGAACAAGCGGTGGTGGCATCGACCTCACGGTTGCATAACATTGCCGGGAAATACACCGGCAAGGACGATCCTGTGATGCTGGTCCGGGTGCAGAAGGATTTTCCGGCGACCGGCGAGATCCTCGCGCCTTATGCGATCGGCTCATATGTGGCTGGTGGCATGCGGGGTTCCCATCAGATGCCGTTGATGCCGGTCACGCTACAGTCGGGCATCAGCTACTTCGATGGTCCGCCGGTGATTACCTGTGCCGCGTTCGCCATGCATGACGGACGGTTCACCGAGCCGGTGGATGCGTTCGCACATCCCTTCTGGAACCGAGTCCGTGACACGGTCTCCGACAAAGCCATCGGCATGCGACGCCAAGGTTTTTTCGGTGCGGCC
>JAEURV010000371.1 GCA_016788465.1 Nitrospira sp.
AGTCCGACCAGACCCAGATAGATCATAAACACGCTGATAAATTTGCCGACGACGATATCAGTGACCCGCAGCGGCGAGGTCAGCAAAAACTCGAAGGTCCGCAACTTTCGTTCTTCTGCGAACAATCGCATGGTCAATATCGGCAAGATAATCAGGAGGACGATACGCATGCTCGCAAAGAGATTCCGAAAAACCAAATCATTCAGGTTAATCTGGGCCGGGCCGCCTTGCATTTGCATCAGTTGGATGGCCTGCGCGCCGGCGAACCCGACGTAGAGGTAGGACAGCAGCCCAAAAATCAACAGAAAGACCGCGCCGACGACATAGACAATCGGCGAGACGAAATAGACACGCAGTTCTTTGCCAATGACGGCCTGTACCGGGGTCATGCTGCTCCTACCTGTCCATGTTTCCGGTGGAATCCAGGCTCACCGTGGCCTCTGTTGTCTCGGTGGAGTGATCTTCGTGACGCGTCAGCTGGAGGAAGACATCTTCCAAAGTCATGGATACGGTCCGGAGTTCGAGCAGCCCCCAGTGGTTCATCACGGCCACGCGTGCCAGTTCGTCGCGTAGGTCACGACCTAACTCGCATTCGATGAGGAAGGTGCCTCCTCCCTGTCCGGGAAGCACCTGGAGCACGCCTGGGATTGCTTGTAGTTTTGACTCACAGTCCGCCGGGCGGGATTTCAGCGTCAGCGAGACCTTTTCCGATTGACGTAAACGGGCTGACAATTGCTCGGGGGTATCTTCTGCGACGATCCGGCCCTTATTAATGATGACTACGCGCTGGCAGACGGCCGTCGCCTCGGGCAGGATGTGGGTGCTCAGGATCACAGAATGTGAGCCGGCGAGGCTTTTGATGAGTTCCCGGATTTCAATGATCTGTTTCGGGTCGAGTCCCACGGTCGGCTCGTCGAGAATCAGGACCGGAGGGTCATGTAACAATGCTTGTGCCAATCCCACGCGCTGCCGATAGCCACGGGAGAGGTTCCCAATCAGCCGGTGCCGCACCGCGCCTAGCTCAAGCCGATCGATAGATTGATCGAGCGCCGAGGTGAGCTTGGGACCTGTTATGCCACGGAGTTGTCCGACGAAGGTCAAATATTCCGTGACGGTCAGTTCCTGATAGACCGGTGGTGTTTCCGGTAGATAGCCGATTTGTCGCTTCACCTCCAACGGTTGATCCGTACAGTCGAAACCCGCTACGCGTGCCGTACCTTCCGTCGCCGGCATAAAACAGGTCAGAATCCGCATTGTGGTGGTCTTGCCGGCCCCGTTGGGGCCAAGAAAGGCCAGCACCTCTCCCTTGGCGACGGAAAAGGTGACGCGATCAATGGCCGTATGATGGCCGTACCGTTTTGTAATGTTGTGAACGTCAATCACGAAAGTGAAATCGGTGCGAACAGCTGTGGAGACTATGGCGCAGTACTGCTCTCGGCATCAACAGCCAATGTCGGGTGGATCTTACTCACTCCGTCCGATGCAGTCAATACGGCGCCAGGATTCAGACGGCCGAAGCTTCTTTAGTAGTTTGAAAAGTAAGAGGCTTAGGCACGGATGGTTATTTCACGGGATGTATAAATGACGAGCTCCGTAAGTGGACAGAGCCCACAGTCTCCTAATCTTGCAGTTGCCTCAAATACTATCAGGTGTTGAACTTATAGCGTACCTCGGTTATATAGAAGCTCCGTTCGCTGGTTGATGTAGGTACTTTTTTGAACGGAGATTAGCCATACGGAGGTGGGGGGAGAGGGGTACTCCCGTCGGTGTTGTCGAAGTGCCGAACCTTTCATACTCTGAGTCGATCGAATGTCAGAGTACGTGAGCATTCAGAGGGAGGTAAATCCAGTATGCACACGGATGTTCCCCACAATCGGCTCTTCTCGAAGAGTTCTTTTGCTCTGGTGCTGTGTCTGTCGTTGGGGGCCTGCTCGTGGGTCCCTAAAGGCGAGGTACAGCTGGATGTCGGGATCAAAGATCGCGGGGTTGCTTCCTGGTACGGCGAACAGTTTCACGGAAGGCAGGCCGCGAACGGCGAAATATTCGACATGGAAGGGCTGACGGCTGCCCATCGGACAATCCCGCTCGGGAGTGTGATCCGTGTCGTCAATCTGTCGAACGGCAAACATCTCCATGTGCGGGTGACCGACCGGGGCCCTTACGAAAAGGGACGGATTCTCGACCTTTCTCATGGAGCAGCCGTCCTTCTCGGAATGGAGCGTGAAGGGGTCGCGCATGTGCAGCTCGAGGTTGTCGGTGAACGCCGTCCGGAGCTGCTGCTGCTCGCAGAGCAATTGG
>JAEURV010000213.1 GCA_016788465.1 Nitrospira sp.
CCACATCGTGGAAGAGTTTCGCCGCGCCATGAAACAGTCCTCGATTGAACAACTCACACCCTTCACGACGCACCACCGCCGCCTGTTCATCCCATGGATTGCTCTGCTGCCAGACAAAAGACTTCCCGCTCACTTCAACGACGTCATCCTCTTGCCTCTCTTGCGCTGGGCTCAAGGCCACCACGCGAGAAGTCCAGGGCACAGCCACCAATGTGAGCGCACCCGCCATCGCGGGCTTCGCTCCGCTCAGATCCACAACCAGTTCCCCTGGTTGGATGCCCCAGGTCCGAAACAGTTCAGGAAGTGAGGAAGCGAGCGTCTTGAAGGTCGACGAAAACTCCGTCACATCGTCCAGCACAATCCAATCCCACCGCTTCGGCATCTGATCGATATTCGGCTGGACCGCCGACTCAACCAACGCCTTGCTGTCTTCCGGCAGGACAAAACATAAGGCTTCAGGCTTCAGCCGGTTGATCGAATAGACAGCCGCCGCCGCATCATCGACTAAGGCGACCACAAGTGCTTTGATGGGTTGATCTTGCGCCATGGCGCGACGACTATACCACTGGCCTTCTCCCGGTTCAATTTCATGTGGAGCACTGACGAATGCCTCCAAACCTTGACACCCTAAGCCCCCTTCCCTAGAATCGCGACCATGCAAGCAGTCGTGCTGAATGCCTTTGCTGAGAGCGCCTCCGTCAAACAGCAATTCGCCCGGGATCATGCTGATCGTATCGTGCAGGTCGCACAGCTGATCGCGAATGCATTCAACAGCGGCAACAAAGTTCTGCTCTTCGGCAACGGTGGGAGCTCCACGGATGCCGCACACATCGCCGCTGAATTTGTGGGACGCTATCGGCGAGACCGAGTCCCGCTCCCCGCGATTGCCCTCGCGACGGATATCGCCGCCATTACCTGCATTGCGAATGACTATGGGTATGAAGAGCTCTTCGCCCGCCAAGTTCGAGCTCATGGTCGAAAGGGCGATATTGCCATCGGCATCAGTACGAGCGGGAACTCTCCCAATGTCCTGAAAGGCGTCACGGCGGCGCGTGAATGCGGGCTCATCACCGTAGCCTGGACCGGCGGATCGGGAGGCACGCTCGCCGGACTAGTGGAGTACCCGTTTATCGTACCGTCCACGCTGACGTCTCGAATCCAGGAAAGTCATATTACGCTGGGCCATGTGCTCTGTGAGCTGATAGAGGATTATCTCCTTGGCAACGCGTCCTGATCGGACATCTCCAACCGCCCGTCCTGCCTTGATTGCTCCGATCAATGTCTCGGATCTCAAAACTTATCCATTGAAGAAACGGTATAGCAAAGTTCGAGTCTCTGACTTTGCTGCGCCGTGGAAACGCGGGGGGTCGTTCAAGACGTTCTGCGATGGCTTGCCCGATATCCTTGCGGTCAAGTCGTTGCGGGCCGTGACCCGCGCCATCGTCAAGGCCCATCGGAAGCGCCGTCCCGTCATTGTTGGAATCGGCGCCCATGTCATCAAAGTAGGGCTCGCCCCGATCATCACGGATTTGATGGAACGAGGGATCGTGACGGCGGTTGCCATGAACGGAGCCGGAATTATTCACGACTTCGAACTGGCCCTCATGGGCCATACGTCAGAGGAAGTCGATGCCGAAATCGATGAAGGTCGATTCGGCATGGCGGAGGAAACAGGACGGATTCTCAATGACGCCATTGTCCGTGGTGCAGCGGCGGGCCAGGGATTGGGGGAAGCCATCGGGAGCTACATGAATCAGGCGGCACCGCAGTTCCCGAATCGCAACACCAGCATTCTCGCCACCGGTGTCCAACTCGGCATACCGGTCACCGTCCATGTCGCGGTCGGCACCGACATTATTCACATGCACCCCTCGGCGGATGGGGCCGCCATCGGCGCGACATCGCTGCTCGACTTTCGGCGGCTGACTGCCGTAGTTGCCAAGATGGAGGGCGGTGTGTACATCAATATCGGGTCCGCCGTGATTCTTCCCGAAGTCTTTTTGAAAACGTTGTCGCTCGGGCGCAACCTCGGCCATCCGATCTCGAACATCACTACCGCCAACATGGATTTCCTCGTCCATTACCGCCCTCAGACCAACGTCGTGCGGCGTCCCACGCAGAAAGGGGGGCACGGCTATTCCTTGACCGGTCACCATGAACTCATGCTGCCGCTCCTTGCAGCCGCGGTACTGGAGGAGCTGGGGTGAAACCACCCACACAGATCTCGGCAGTTCATTCGCCTAAAATGCTCGAAGCTCGCTGGCAACAGCTGAACGCACGCTACTTCGGCAATGCTCTCCCCCCGATTCCGATTCGCTGGAGTGAGCGTCTCACCTCCTCCGTCGGGCTGTTCACCTGTCGCGGTGGGCCAAGAACGTCCTATCCCAATCTCACGAGGACGAGTCGCCGCGAGATTCGCCTCTCACGTCCACTCTTTGAACAACTTGCAGCACGAATGCCTCAGGTGGAACAGGAGCTCATGAACACGCTGGCGCATGAAATGATCCACCAATGGCAGTTTGATATTCTGAAACGGCGACCTGATCATGGACTGGCATTTCTAAAAAAAATGACGCAGATCAATCGTTCAGGAGAAGTCGCGGTTACGACATACCACTCGCTGGAGAAGGAAGTCAGCGCCTTGTCGAGATTCGCTTGGCAATGCACCAACTGCGGGCGTCTCTATCGGCGGCAACGAAAAACGATCCAACCTCAACGACATCACTGCGGAGCCTGTCGAGGAACCCTATTGGAACTCATCTCCGAACCTGAACGGCACAAGTCTGATCGCAGCCCATTCGGTGATCCGGCTTCCGTTGGACACCCACCAATAATCCCCTTACAGAAGCCCACAAGCCCGCAAGAGCAGTTGATGCTTGAGCTACTGTGACAGGAACGAGGTATCCAGATGCACCCAGTCAGGCAGCTTCTCGGGTCTCCCCTGACCGATGCCCCTCCCGTACGTTCTTCATGCGCTCAAGAACGGTCGCCAGGGCCTCGAGTGAAATGGGCTTGGAAAGATAATCGTCCATCCCCGCAGCCAGACATTGCTCACGGTCTCCCTGCATGGCGTTCGCGGTCAAGGCGATGATCGGCACGGGATGGGGAGTCTCAGGTTTCAAGTTTCGAGGTTCAGGTTGGAGACCGGAAAGCTCCGGTTCTACCCTTGAAACCTGAAACATGGAACCTGAAACTGTTTTGGATTTCTCACGTTCCCGAATCACCCGTGTCGCTTCAAGGCCATCCATCTCAGGCATTTGACAGTCCATAAAGATGACATCATAGCGTATCCGAGACAGTGCTTCGACCACCTCCCGCCCGTTGGCTACCACGTCAATGCGATACCCCAATCGCTGAAAGAGGCGGACCGCCACTTTCTGATTGATGATGTTGTCTTCCGCCAGAAGGATGCGAAGGTCCACGTTGGCCTTCGTCTCGGCAAGCGTATGACGTGTAATGAGGGGAACCGGGTGATTCGGAGACGCGACACCTCCCGTCGCCGCGCGTTGAGTCATGACGGCGACAAGACAATCGTGTAATTGCCGCTCGCGAATTGGCTTCGTTAGATACGCGGAGATTCCCGCCGCCTTGGCGGTTTTTGCATCTCCCCGTCGACCAAACGAAGTCAACAATACCAATTCAATCTCGCCCCCTCCCGTTCCGGCCCGTATCGTGCGCGCCAATTCGATGCCGTCCATTGGCCCCATATCCACGTCCAACAGCACAAGATCAAAGGCTGGTTGCCTTGGCGCATGACTTAGGGCCAAGAGCGCTTCGGGTCCACTCGTGACAAGCGTCGGCTGCATCCCCCATTTTTTTGTCATCAGCTCCAGGATCTTCCGGTTGATGGCCTTGCCATCCACGATGAGAATGTGGAGACCGGTTAAGAGGACGGAGGCCGTATCGACCACCCGAGAACCACCGACCTGTTTCCGCAAATTCACCGTAAACCAGAAGCAGCTTCCGACTCCCACCTGGCTCGTCACTCCGATCGTCCCTCCCATCAACTCGATCAGACGTTTGCAAATCGCAAGGCCAAGACCGGTCCCGCCGTACTTTCTCGTCGTGGATCCATCGGCCTGGCTGAACGATTGGAACAGTCGGTCGCGAGCCTCCTCGGAAATGCCGATCCCTGTATCCGTGACCGCCACACGAATCGTAGTCTCCTCTTCCGACTCGGCTTCAACGGTCACCTCGACCACCACATCTCCCTGGTCCGTGAACTTAATGGCGTTTGCAGTCAAGTTCATGACGATCTGACGGAGGCGACCCGGGTCACCCAGCAGGTGCCTCGGCACATCGGCATGGAACAGACAGGCGAGGTTGAGCCCCTTGGACGATGCTCGTTCCGCCACAAGATCCAGCGATTCGTCGATCGCGAGGCGAAGGTCGAATGCAATCGTTTCTAAATCCAATTTCCCGGCCTCGATCTTTGAGAAGTCGAGGACATCGTTGATGATCGTCAGCAGATGATCGCCGCATGTCCGCACCGTTTCAGCATATTCACGTTGCTCCTCCGTCAACGTGGTATCCAACAAGAGGCCGGTCATTCCGATCACCCCGTTCATCGGGGTCCGGATTTCGTGACTCATGCTGGCAAGAAACAACGACTTGGCCTCCGTCGCCGCTTTGGCATCTCTCAACGCGCTGTCTAATTGGCGATTGATCTGCTCCAGTTGTTGCGCATAGTTCTTCAGCGCCTGCTCCGCCTCTTTTCGCCCGGTGATATCTCGAATGAACGCGCTGAAAATGGTCGTCCCCTCGATGCTCAACGGGGTCATGGCAATTTCCATGGGAAATTCCCGGCCATCTCGTCGAATTCCGATCATCTCCACCAATCGATGAGAGCTGGAGGCCTCGGTAGGCTCGAGAAGACGTTGCACATACTCCTGATAGCCAGGACGATGGGATCGCGGACAAATCGTGTCGGCCGCATCCTGCCCGATGACCTCGCGCATAGACCACCCAAAGACCTGTTCCGCCTGGGCATTCCACTCCGTAATATGGCCGGTCTCATCCATGGTCATGACCGCGTCGAGGGCCGTGTCGATGATCAAGCTGGTGCGGGCTTCGTTCTGATGCAGCGCTGCTTCCACTTCAGCCCGTTCGACGAAGAGGCCAATCTGGCTTCCGGTCGTGCCCAGCGTCTTTAACAGATCCCGATCCTCCGCCTGAGGCTCTCGGCTGAGAAACTCCATCACACCATAGACGTTGGCCCTCAGCCAAATTGGAAAGGCACAGGCTCCGTGCAGCATCCCCGGTGTCTCAACGGACTCACGCGTAAAGAGAGGCGTTCCTACGATATCCTCAATCCACAAAGACTCACCTCGTGCCCAGCAACACCCCGGAAGATCGGAGCCAAAGCCGTGGTCTTGATGTCGACTATTGCGTAGGAACTCCTGGACTGAAACTGAATCAACGGACCACTGGTGCGTACAGGTGAGAGACCGCCGGTCATCCTGCACCCTCCAGAATAGCCCGACCTGCCAATCCAGACTGACCACGATTGCCTGCAACAGGTCCGGGATGGCTTGCTCGACCGTAGAGGACGCGGCCAACACCTTCGCCACCGCATGCTGGAGCGCTTGACGACGATCGGCACGTTTTTGCTCCGTCACATCTTGGAGCACGGTCAGGATAGATCCGACCGACCCATGTTCATCCGGAAGAGGAACGTCCGTGATTTCCACCCACCGAATCTGCCCAGACAATCCAATCAGTCTGCAGCGTCCACGGGTTTCACGTCCTTCCCGAGCAGCCTTGCGCATGTCGTCAAGCTGCTGTTGATCACCCGTGTGAACAAAGTCTCGGAGATCTCGACCGATGACTTCTTCCGAAAACCCGGCGTCAAAAAGAAAACAGCCTGCCGGGTTGATCTGAAGCACCCGATGGTCGAGCGCCGACACCAGAATCCCCTGCGGCTCAGCTTCTAAGATGCTCCGGAGCCTTCGCTCACTTTCTTGGAAACGACCCCGTTCGCTTTCTGCCCGAAGCCGAAGGGCCCAATCCCGTCGTGACACCTGAATAAGAAAGACCAGCAGCGGGACGACCAGCAGCAGATTGACGAGGCCGATAACCCAGACCAGGTTCACATCACCATCGCTCATAGGCGAAACTCCAGGCACACCCATCCCTCGGGCCAGGTTGGCCGCAGCTCCTCGACTCCGTTATATGCCGTATCGGCTCGTTGGGTGAGAACTTGAGCCAATGATGAACATGTGATCTGGTTCCCGACCATCTACCCCACATTGTTCATGACGGTTCGTGACCCATTCGACAAACTAAGAGGCCCGAACACAGTCGAACCTTCGACCCTGCCCAGGCTCGCCCCGGAGCAATGTCGAAGGGAAAAGGGATAAAACCAACGAGGCGCCGGTCGAACCAGCCTGGCCGCAGACAATCCGCGGCGTGTCGGTGGTTGCCGCAGAAGCGTTCAGGAGCAATGTGGGCGAGGAATTCTCCAAGGACAATATCGTCCCAGACGAAAGGAATGGCTCTTTCACTCGCACCGGCAGCCAGGTATGATGGGGCCATGAGCTCCAAGGTCTTGCCGCGAGAGCAACTCCTCCACGTTCTGGCCATGGATCGGACGAAGGGGAAGCGAATCGTGTTTACCAACGGGTGCTTCGACCTGATGCACATCGGACATACCCGATACCTCCAAGCGGCAAAGGCGTTAGGCGACGTTCTTGTCGTCGGGGTGAACAGTGATGATTCGGTTCGTCGCTTGGAGAAAGCGCCTGACCGGCCGATCGTTCCAGAGGAGCAGCGGGCCGAAGTGCTGGCATCTTTGGGATGTGTCGATTATGTCGGGATCTTCGATGAGCCTGATCCCCTTGAACTCATTACAGCTGTCCAACCGGATATCCTGGTCAAAGGTGGAGACTGGCCCATCGACCAAATCGTCGGCCGCAAGGTGGTCGAAGCTCGTGGCGGCATCGTCACAACGATCCCGCTGGTTCCAGGTCTGTCGACTACAGGACTCCTTCAACGTATCCGCTCAACCGCGACATAATTCGTGTCTGATACGACCTCTTACATACCCTCCTGGCTCCCCCCACTTCGATCGGCCCTCGATCACAAACAGGCGCGTGTGTGCCTGCTCGGGACACATGGCCCGACTTCGGCTTGTGCCGTCACACTGCTGGACCGGCTCCGGCGTCATACCCACAACTTCGCCGGCCCATGGGTCGTGATCACCGCAAGTGACGAGTCTGCTGAGCGAACTTTCAATGATTTGCACTTCTTCCATGCGCTCATGGGTCACCCTGTCGAGGGTCTCGCCTGGTTCCCGGAATGGGAGACCCTCCCCTACGAGGCAACGGCGCCGCATGTCGGGCTGATTGCACACCGGATGACGACGCTTCATCGCCTGCTGGTCAAGCCACCCACGATTCTCGTGACCTCCGTCGCAGCAGCCATGCATCGAGTGATCCCTCGTTCGATTTTTGAGGAGGCGGTGATTGGTTTCAAGACAGGCGCAACCTTCGAACGGGAGTCCTTGATCACGAGCCTGCTTCGGATCGGATACCGGAGGGTCTCGGTGGTGGAAATTCCGGGAGAATTCAGTATCCGTGGCGGGATCGTCGATATTTTCTCGACGGCTTATTCCAACCCGGTCCGTGTGGAGTTTCTGGGAGATCAAGTCGAATCAATGCGGCTGTTCGATCCCGCAACCCAAACGTCGATTGAGAAATTGAAGGAGGGGTGGGTCTTACCGGCGCGGGAATTCATTCGGCCGGCACATACCCCGGACGCGACCGCACCAATTCCTCCCGATGCAGAATGGCGAAGTCCCGACCTCTACGAGGCTATGGACACGTTGTTCGACTATCTCGGTTCGGAGCCTTCCCTCGTCCTGGATCAACCGGAGAGTCTGAAAAAGGCCTGTGAGGCTGCCTGGAGCAAAATCGATGACGGGTACCTCCGTCATGTCGACCGCGACATCGCTCGTCCCTATCCTTCGCCTGAGCGTCTCTTTCTCACGTGGGACGGCATCCAACAACAAATTACTACCTGCCCGATGATGGCGCTGGAACCCCTGGCGGCCCCGGACTCATCCTGGGAGCCGACCTTTTCATTTTCCACCCAGCTTCCGGGCAGCATCGGCCTCGGAATCAGGGGCACCGCCTTCACCCAGACACTGAGCCTCCTGGATGGTCTTCGCAATGAGCATCGAGTGATCCTGGTCGCCCGAAGTCGGGGGCAGGTCGATCGCTTGCTCGCCCTCCTCCGAGAGCATGATTTACCGGCTGAATCCTGGAATCCCTCGCTGTGGTCAAGCGAGCGGGCCGGCAGGTTACCGTTTTATGTCCTGCACGGGGATCTCTCGGTCGGATTTCTGTCCGGAGAGCTCCGGCTCGCTCTCCTCACCGAAGAGGAACTCTTCGCAAAAGGCGCGCGACACAAACCACAACCCAAGAGTCGAACCGCCACGTTCCTATCCTCATTGGAAGATCTGAACGTCGGCGATTATGTCGTGCATGTGCAACACGGTATTGCGAAGTATCGAGGCCTGAAACGCCTTTCCATCCAAGATTTCGAAAGCGATTACTTGATCCTTGAGTTTGCCGGTGGCGATACCCTGTACGTTCCGCTCGACCGTCTGAATCAAGTGCAACGATACAGCGGAGCCGAGAGCCATGTCCCTCGACTCGATCGATTGGGCGGCACCAGTTGGGCCAAAACGACCGCGCGGGTCAAAAAAGACATCGAAGAGATGGCCCAAGAACTCATCGACCTCTACGCCAACCGCGAGCTGGTGAAGCGGAATGCCTATGGCACGGCGACGACCCTCTACCACGAATTCGAGGCCGCGTTCGAATACGAGGAGACCGCGGACCAGCTCAAAGCCATCGCGGACATCAGTCGAGACCTCGAATCACCGAAACCCATGGACCGGCTGGTGTGCGGGGATGTGGGGTATGGAAAGACCGAGGTCGCTATGCGCGCCGCCTTCAAGGCGGTGGAGCACGATCGCCAGGTTGCGGTCCTGGTTCCGACGACGCTCTTAGCCCACCAGCATTATGAAAACTTCGCGGAACGTTTTGCCCCCTTTCCCATGCGGGTCGCGCTGCTCTCGCGGTTTCAATCGCCCAGGGAAACGAAAGCCATTCTCAAGGATGTCGCGGCCGGAACCGTCGACGTCGTGATCGGCACTCATCGGCTGCTGCAGAAAGACGTGACGTTCCGCCATCTCGGACTGGTCATCATCGACGAAGAACAGTGGTTCGGCGTCAAGCACAAGGAGCGTCTCAAGCAACTTCGGACACAAGTGGACGTCTTGACATTGACCGCCACGCCCATTCCTCGGACCCTTCAAATGGCCATGTCGAGCGTGCGGGATCTGTCGATCATCGATACCCCTCCGGCTGGTCGGTTGGCCATCAAGACAGAGGTCGTTCGGTTCAGCGACAAAGCCGTACGGGATGCGGTCCTGCGTGAGCTAGGACGAGGAGGGCAGGTCTATTTCGTCCATAACCGCGTCGAAACCATGGAGCGGATCGGAGCCTGGCTGCGTCAGCTAATTCCTGAAGCCAGAATGGTCATGGCTCACGGCCAGATGGACGCCAAGCCGTTGGAAGCCGTCATGCTGAAATTCGTGAAGCGTGAGGCCGATATTCTGATCGCCTCGGCCATCATTCAGTCCGGACTCGACGTCCCGACGGCCAATACGATCATCGTCAATCGAGCGGACCTCTTTGGGCTTGCGCAACTGTACCAGTTACGGGGACGGGTCGGACGAGGAGGCGACCAGGCCTATGCCTATTTCCTCATTCCCGATGAAGGTACACTGACAGGCGATGCGCAGAAACGATTGATCGCCATTCAGCAGTTTACCGAGCTAGGATCCGGTTTCCGCATCGCAGCGGCTGATATGGAGATCCGAGGCGCCGGTAATCTGTTAGGAAAACAACAGTCCGGACATATTGCCGCCATCGGACTGGATCTCTACATGCAAATGGTCGAACAGGCGGTTCAACGGTTGAAAGGCCATGTGATCGAGGACGAACCGGACCCGACGCTGCAACTCCCCGTCTCAGCCTTTATCCCCGAGCAGTATGTCACGGATGCCCACCATCGGCTCTCCCTCTACAAACGGCTGACGGCCTGTAGCCAAGTCGGCGAGCTGGCCCTCATGCACGGAGAAATCCAGGACCGGTACGGCCCTCCTCCGGAACCGGTCGAACGGTTGCTCGAAGTCATGCAGCTCCGAACCCATGCGAAACGCCTGCGATTGGCTTCTCTCGAGGTGCATGGTCAGTTGGTCACGATCGTATTCCAGCCGAAGGCGACCATCCCCGAACCGGCCGTTCATCGCTTGATGGACCAGCTCAAGAAACGGCTGAAGTTCCTCAGTCCCGTCTCTTTCGAAATCTCCATGCGGCAGGACGACTGGCCGTCGCAGTTTTCAGAACTCAATGCAATCTTGCAAAGCCTTGATCTCTGTGATACCAAGACGATCAGGACGGATGTGACAGGTTCCTGACCGAGATCCCATGTATCACTACTTATGATGCCCTTCCGGTTCTCGACCTTCTGCCGGACATATCTCATGCCTGGGCTGCTTGCCGGCGTGATGGCTGGTCTTGGGCTCGCGGTCTCCGGCTGCGGTGAGCGGCAGGAGGAACCGATCGTCGCCTTAGTCAACGGCCGGGCTATTACCCAGACCGAATTCGACCTTCGATGGGGAGAGCTCTCACCCGCCACACGCTCCCGCTATGAGAAGGACGGCGGCAAACGGAAATTCCTGGACGAACTTATCACCCGAGAACTCCTGATGCAGGAGGGGCGCCGGCGAGGCTTAGATCACAGTGACGTC
This sequence comes from Nitrospira sp., assembly GCA_016788465.1. Classification (GTDB taxonomy): domain Bacteria; phylum Nitrospirota; class Nitrospiria; order Nitrospirales; family Nitrospiraceae; genus Nitrospira_D. The sequence goes on from JAEURV010000213.1 coordinate 10,823, forward strand.
ATCCGGGACAAAACACAACGGTATAAAGAACAGCTCATCCTCGACGAACTGCTGAAAGACAAGCTCCAATCCAAGGTCGAACTGACACAAGCCGAGCTCGATGCCTACTACGAAAAGCACGCCGCCGAACTGTTGGACCCGTTGAAAGCCAATATTTCGGTGATGCTGTTGCCTAATATCTATGCCGCGAAGGACCTTGAAGCCCAGGTGAATCGAGGTGGGAACTTTGCCAAGTTCGCCCAGCGGTACTCGATCGATGAGAAGACGAAATCCAAAGGCGGCGATCTGGGTCCCTACAAGAAAGGGCTGCTGCCCCCCGAACTGGATGCAGCGATTCATACTCTCCGGCCCGGGATGGTCAGCGGCCCCATCAAGACCGAGCATGGATACTATCTCGTCATGCTGTCCTCTCTTGATGAAGCCATCATCCAAACCGATTTGGCGACAAAGGAACGTCTTCGACAGGAACTTCTGGCCGATAAACGGCGCAAACGATTCGACGAGGTGATCGCCGATATTCGGACCAACGCTGCAGTACGTTTCGCTGAGGCCGCTCGCTATATCAACGAGGACACCGGCAAGCGATAGTCTTTGTTGATTTCCACGAACCCGCCGCTTCGTGTAGAATCATCGAACGAGTGATGAGCGCTTTCCGCCCCTGAGTGCAGGAATCATGACCACCGCTTCTCACAAATCCCCTCGGGAACTCCTGCTCTTGTCGGCTCTCACCTTTTTTCTATTCGCGAACTGGTCCCCGCATCCGGCTTCGGCTCATCTGCAGGATCGCATCGTCGCGATCGTGAATTCCGAGCTGATCATGCTGTCCGATGTCCAGCGTGAGTTTGCAGCGGAGCAAGAGCGTCTCTCCCGCACGCATCGTGGAACTGATCTGGCGCAACGGCTCAAGACCGCGGAATACATGGCCCTGACGAAGTTGATCGAGCGAAAATTGCAGCTCCAGGAGGCCAAGGCCAAGAAAGTGGAGGTAGCGGACGTCGAAGTCAAACAGGCCCTTGAACAAATGAAACGGCAAGGCACGTCTCTCGATCCCACGAGCCCCAGCGACCTCCAGGCGGTGCGCGATCAACTCCTACTCATGCGAGTGGCCGATCTGCAGATCCGCAGCAATATCATGGTCGGCGACTCTGAGCTGAAGCGGTACTATCAAGACCATCGCGAGCGATTTGCCCTGTCTGAAGAGTATGAATTGAGTCAAATCCTGATCCGTCCTCGCTCCTCAGACGGGCTGGCCGATGCGCTGACCAAGGCTCGCCGAGCCATGAACGATCTCAAGCAAGGCGAAAAGTTCGAGGATGTCGCCAGGGAATACTCCGACGGCGACAATGCCTTGCAAGGCGGACGGCTCGGCCTCGTTCGACAAGGCGAGCTCATTCCCACCATCGATCAGGCCATCGCCCGCCTGGTACCCGGCGGGATCTCCGATATCATCGAGAGTCCTGAGGGGCTCCACATCATTCGGATGGACGATCGGAAACCGAAACGGTTTCGAAAGTACGAGGAAGTTCAGCGAGAACTCCAAGAACTGGTGTATCGGCAGAAAAGCGAGGACATGTACCAATCATGGCTCACCGAACTGAAGAATAAATCCTACATCGAGATCAAATTCTAGATATTCCCTTCTCCTTCCTTGCTCTCCAGCAAGAGATAATAATTACACCATATCGCGCCGTCGGCTTGCCGCGTCACGGAGCGCTCCCCACAGCCGGTCTCGTCCCTCCCCTGTCATGGATGAATAGGGAATCACGGCGTCTTCCCCGGCAAGTCCGAAACTCTGATGGATCAGGCGCAGGGTTCTTACCCGCTCTTGGGACTTCAGTTTATCGATCTTCGTCGCAACGACGAGTGGGTCGTGTCCGATCGAACGGAGCCAGGCCATGGTCTGGCGATCTTGCTCAGTCAGGACGCGACTGTCTACTAACAACACCACCCGGAGCAGCGCCGCACGACCGAGGAGATAGCTCTCCAGCAAGGGCCCCCATTGCATACGAACGGTTTTCGGCACGTTGGCAAATCCATAGCCGGGCAAATCCATGAGATGGAATCGTGAGATATGAGGATCGGAGGTTGAGATAAGAAACACATTCACGGCTTGCGTTTTCCCAGGAGTCCGACTGACCTTGGCCAGATCCCGGCGATTCAGCAACGAGTTGATCAAGGACGATTTGCCCACATTGGAGCGCCCGACGAAGGCCACCTCCAGGATGTCACCGGAAGGAAACTGTTCTGGAGCGACACAACTTTTGATAAACTCGGCTGCGAAGATTTTCATATTGTCAGGCTATCCGATGGATGAAGAGCAGAAGACGAGTCAGAGTCCAATCTTTTTCCGCCCTTACACATACGACCCTCCTCCGCTCAAGTCAACCGGCCGCAGGAGAATCCGGCGCGTCTTTCTCTGGGCTATCCTCTTTATCGGACTTCCACTGAGCATTCTGGCACTGAGTTGGTTCGTGACCGTCCCCGATGTGGAGCAACTCAGACGAACGAACCCGACATCTACCGCCCTGATGGAAACCCGGCAGACTCAGGCCAAGGAGCAGGGACGTTCCATCAAACGCCAATGGACGTGGGTCTCGCTTTCTCGTATCTCTCCGCATCTTCGCCATGCGGTGGTGGCCGCAGAAGATGCGTTGTTTTTCACTCACGAAGGGTTCGACTGGGAAGGTATCAAAGACGCCGCCATGTACAACCTGGAAGCCGGTGAAATCAAGCGTGGCGGGAGCACGATTACGCAGCAACTGGCCAAGAATCTCTACTTGTCATCCGAGCGGTCCCTCTTTCGGAAAGGCAAAGAAGCACTGATTGCCTGGAAACTCGAACAACATCTCCCTAAAAAACGTATCCTTGAACTGTACCTCAATGTGGCAGAGTGGGGACATGGAATCTATGGTGCGGAAGCCGCAGCCCAGCATCATTTCGGCAAACCCGCCCATGAACTGAC
>JAEURV010000033.1 GCA_016788465.1 Nitrospira sp.
CTTCCCCTGTATCTTTTTCGATAACTCACTTATCTTTTTGGATAGGTCTGGCGCGAGCCGCCAGGCGGGAATTGGCGAGAGATCACAGACGCGTATGCTCATATCCTATTGAAGTGATGGATGATTTCTCCCTCGGCAGACAGCCAGCCCCATTGCGGCACCGATGTTGCCATATCGGTCGGTATCTGGCTGCTAAAGATGACCTAAACCGAAGCGGCTTCTGCAGTCACTCAACCCTAGATGATGTTGGTCCGGAGGAGCAGGACGCAGGTGAAACAGAGAAGGCTGGACTGAACCAGGGGGGAGCCGATCCTCCTCAAGCAAAACGAACAACCATGACCAGGATAATCCTGGTCACGAATACACACAAAGGAGACAACCATGGCGATCATCAATGGAACACCATTTAATGACAACCTGAACGGAACAGCGGGAAACGATACGATCAATGGGTTTGCGGGGAACGATGTGCTCGCCGGCCTCGATGGCGATGACGTGCTCATCGGGGGCCTTGGCAACGACCAACTCCTCGGCGGCAATGGCCAAGACGCGCTCAGCGGGGATGTGGGCAATGACGTGCTGAATGGCGGAGCTGGGATAGATACCATGAATGGGGGCGCCGGCGATGACACCTACATCGTCGACAATCCTTTTGATGTCGTCGTTGACCCATTTTTGGAAGGGAGCGATACGGTCGAGAGCAGCGTCACGTATTCGATCGACAGGACCTTCATTGATCGCCTGACGCTCACGGGAACGGCCGCCATCGATGGCTTCGGCAACGGGCTGAACAATATCCTCACCGGCAACAGTGCCACCAACGTGCTCTGGGGTCTGGCAGGGAACGACACCCTCAACGGCGGGGGTGGCACCGACCAGCTTTTCGGCGGTCTCGGTAACGACGTACTGAACGGTGGGACCGGCGCCGACATCATGAACGGTGACGCCGGTAACGATATCTATATCGTGGATCATGTGGGCGATAAGACGGTGGAGTTCTTTGCAGAAGATGGGGTGGATACCGTTCAAGCCTCGGTGACCCATACCCTGAACCGCGCGATCGAACATCTCACGTTGACCAGTTCCTCAGCCATCAACGGGACCGGCAACGCCCTGGACAATGAGCTCACCGGCAACAACGCCAATAACGTGCTTTCGGGGCTGGATGGGGACGACTTCCTCATCGGCATGGATGGGAACGACCAGCTCTTTGGCGGCAACGGCAATGATGGTCTCACCGGCGGTTTGGGCACTGATCTACTGAACGGAGGGGGTGGAATTGATACAGCCATGTACAGCGGCCTTGAGATCCTTACTGCAGGCTTCCCCGGTGCGACAGCCGGAGTCACGGTCAACCTCAATCTGACGGGCGCACAGAACACCGGAGGAGCTGGAATCGACACGCTCGTGAGCATTGAGAACATTACTGGCTCGAAATTCAATGACACCCTCATTGGTAACAGTGTCGATAACGAGCTCTTTGGGCAGTTTGGGAACGATTCCTTGTTTGGGAATGCGGGAAACGACACGCTCCTCGGCGGCGATGGAAACGACTTGCTCATCGGGGGTAGCGGCAACGACTTGCTCGTCGGCGGAATCGGAATCGATACCGCCGACTACAGCACGGCCACGGCAGGAGTCACAGTCTACCTCCCTCTACCGGAGGCACAGAACACCGGAGGTGCCGGGCTCGATACGCTGGTAGGGATTGAGAATCTCATCGGCAGCAATTTCAACGACTCCTTAACCGGCGACTTCGGCAACAACGTGCTATCCGGTCTGGCAGGGAACGATACCCTGTCAGGCAATGATGGCAACGACGTGCTCACCGGCGGGGCGGGGAACGATACGTTGCTCGGCGGCAACGGCAACGATGTCCTCACGGGCGGCAGCAGACGTGATCTGCTGAACGGGGGTGCGGGCAACGATCGTTTTGATTACAACGCGGTGAGCGAGAGTCCGACCAGCACAGGCCGCGATGTCATCACGGGGTTTGCCGGAGCTGGAACAGCGCTGGGCGATCAGATCGATCTACGGGATATTGACGCCAATACGTTGCTCTCGGGCAACCAGGCCTTTACCTGGAAAGGCGCCACGCCCGGCAGCGCGGGCACGCTCTGGTACAGCGACGGCGTGCTCTACGGCAACGTCGATGGGGATGCAACACCGGAGTTCCAGATTCAGTTAGTCGGCAGCCCTGCACTCTCTGTCGGCGGAACCGGTACTGACATTCTGTTGTAAGCCGCATGGCGGCGCAGAGGGAACAGGTACGAAATCACCAGGGGAGGTCAGCACGAAAGCCGTCCCCTCAACCAAAACGAACAACCCAGGCCGAGATGATCCGGCCCGGAGGACAACAGCGATGAAGGAGATCACATCATGGCAACGATCATTGGGACCAACAGCAATAACACGCTTAACGGCACCACCAGTGCGGACACGATCATTGGCCGGGCGGGCAACGACACGGTGAACGGATCGGGAGGAAACGACCGGCTCAACGGCGGCACCGGAACCGACACCGCCGACTACAGCAATCTGACGATCAGCGGCACGACGTACATCGGCGCGACTGCAGGCATCAAGGTCAACCTTGCACTGACCGGTTCGCAGAACACCGGGGGCGCCGGGATTGATACGCTTGTGAGCATCGAAAACCTCATCGGGACGAATTTCAATGATACCCTG
>JAEURV010000050.1 GCA_016788465.1 Nitrospira sp.
ACCATACTTCTTACTGTGCTAGCGGTTGCAGAAGTAAACCCTTTACAGAGGACGCCACAGCACGTTCACCACACCGACGGCATTGGGATACCATCCGGCCCCGGCCCATGCCGTATGGGCTTGGAGACAGGCATAGCGTCGTCCTTGATAAACAACCACCTCACCGACCTTGTAGGCTTTGCCCTCAGTCCAGGTTGTCCCGTTTGTGGGAGGTGGATTCGGATTTGGCGGGAAGGTCGTATCCAATACATACCGAAGTCCAGAATCAGCCGTGAAGGCATACACTTGAAGGATGGTTTTTCCGGCAGGCACCACCACCGTTCCACTTTGTAGTTGTCCGATGCGCACAGATCGAGAGGCTTGATTGACCACAGTGGCCAAATCCTTCAGCCACTCGCTGGCAGGCTGGTCTCCGTTCTGGACCGTCAAGTTGTGCGTCTCTACGTCGGCACCGTTGCGATCGAATACGCGAAACTTCACGCTCGTCCCGATCGGCAAATCACTCGCGGCGATCTGCCCGAGTTGCTGAAACCCAGTCGGGGTTGGCGGTGTTCCTCCCCCTCCTCCGAATGTCACATCCGAACAACTGTAGAACGCCTCCGTGCTATCGGAACGCTGCCACACCGCATACAGCAGGTGGCGCCCTTGACGCACCGGTAGATTTAGCTGCATGACGTAGCGGCTATCCGGCGTGGTAACGACTTGTGCGCCAAGCACTTCGGCGACGAGGTCCAAGTCCGACCATTTCAGTGGGGCCGTCGCAGGATTCCAGCCGTTTCGCGTCAAGTAGAACTGCCAAGACAACGTTCGATGCGGCGCGGTGACGTGATAACGAAACTCGTAGCGCCCGCTCGCATTGGGAGACCACGGCGTGGCGTCCCAGTCGCTCCTGGCCAAGTCGAACCCTTTGAACTTCTCTTGACCACCGGCACAGAGTTTTCGGTCCGGCACCACAGCACGATGGTTGCCGCCGGCGCCAGCCTGATTCACACCGTTCCAATCGTAAATCGCCTGTGCTCCGCCGAAGGCGATGGCCGCCACGCATTCGGAAAGCGCCTGTCCCTGATGTTTGTAGCAGTTATATTGACGGCTGATCGGATACTCCGGTGCACCATGCGCCGATACCGGCGACGCAGGGACAAGAACCCCAAGCGTAGCGATGGCGGAGAGGACGGTGGA
>JAEURV010000055.1 GCA_016788465.1 Nitrospira sp.
AAGCAAGTCTTGACCTACCCGGTCGTGGCCGACAATAAATACCTCATGGGTGTGCTCCAACTACTCAACAAGAAGAGTGGGAGTCGCTTTACGCGAAAGGACGAGGAAGCTGTCGACGAAATCGCCAAAGCCTTGGGCATCGCTTTTTTCAATCTCAAGAAAACGTCAAAAAAGAATCCGACGAAGTTCGACCTCTTGGTCGGCAGCAACCGGATCACACAAAATGACCTCGAGCAGGCTCTCGTCGAATCTCGTAAGGGCACGAACGATCTAGAAACCATTCTGCTCGAAAGGTATAAGGTTCCCAAACTCGATCTCGGTAAATCCCTCGCCCAGTTTTATAAGTGTCCCTACATTGAGTACAGCGAACGAACCATTGTTGATGCCGAACTGTTGAAGAACCTCAATGTCGACTATCTTAAGAAGAACCACTGGATGCCGCTGAAGCGGGACCGCACCGCCATCGAGATCCTGACCGATGATCCAGGAGATTTGGACCGCGTCCAAGATATCAAGCGCACTTTCCCGGGCCTTAATATTCGGTTCGCCGTCAGCCTTCGCCGGGACATCGCTCAGTTTCTGACATCGGCCACCGGGCAGAGCGACGGTGGAGGGCGGAAACTTGATGAAAATGTGTCTGATATTCTCGGCGAACTGGTCACCGAGGCTCAGGCGGAGGCCCTGGAGGAATCTTCCGCCGCCGGAGGACTTGACGAAAACGATAGCGCCATCGTCCGACTGGCCAACCAGATCATCGCCGATGCGTATCGCCAAAATGCTTCGGATATTCACATCGAACCATATGGAGAAAAACGAGAGACTCTGGTCAGGTTCCGGGTCGACGGAGAATGTTTTGAATACATGAAGATTCCGCAGAGTTACCGCCGTGCCATCGTCTCCCGACTCAAAATTATGGCCAGTCTGGATATCGCTGAGCGCCGCAAACCTCAAGATGGCAAGATTAAATTCAAGTTGTCTGAAACGAAAGAAATCGAACTCCGCGTCGCCACACTCCCCACTGCCGGATATAACGAAGATGTGGTGATGCGTATCCTCGCGGCGAGTGAGCCTCTGCCGCTCGACAAAATGGGGTTCTCGGATCGCAATCTCCGAGTCCTTAAAGAAATTTCAGAGAAACCCTACGGCATCATTTTATGTGTCGGTCCGACCGGCTCAGGAAAAACCACCACATTGCACTCGGTTCTGGGTAACATCAACACCCCGGACATCAAGATATGGACAGCGGAAGATCCGGTAGAAATTACCCAATATGGGTTGCGCCAGGTACAGGTCCAGCCGAAGATCGGATTCACTTTCGCAAGCGCCATGCGGGCATTCCTTCGTGCCGACCCCGACGTCATCATGGTGGGAGAAATGCGGGATAAGGAGACGGCCGACACCGGTATCGAAGCGTCTCTCACTGGCCATCTCGTCTTAAGCACTTTGCATACCAATAGTGCGGTCGAAACCGTCACCCGGTTGCTCGATATGGGTTGTGATCCTTTCAGCTTTGCCGACGCGATGTTGGGCGTGTTGGCACAACGGTTGGCTCGCCGGATTTGTAAGGACTGCAAAGAACAGTATGTGGGAACCAAAGAAGAATACGAAGAACTCCGACAGGGATACGGGCCTGACTTTTGGGATCAGCTCGGTATCAAGCAAGATAATACGTTCAGGCTGACTCGCGGGAAGGGCTGTGAAACGTGCAATCGATCCGGCTTCAAAGGACGCGTGGCTTTACACGAACTGCTCCTCGGGACAGACCGAATGAAACGCATGGTGCAACAAAAGTCTCGCACTGAGGACATGTTGAAAGCCGCGCTTGAGGATGGCATGACAACACTTGTCCAAGACGGCATCCAAAAAGTCTTGCAAGGCCACACCACATACAAGGAAGTGAAAGCCGTCGCCATCAAATAGCTGTTCAATCGGCCGGCGGCTGCGTTGCAGATCCAAGCTCTTCAGTTCCTGCTCACAACCAGCTAGAATAGTGCCATTCTTACGGAGGTGCCCCTACCATGCGAGCATCTATCTTCCTGCTTGTCCCGCTGATCTTGCTCAGCGGATGCGAGTCCGCGGATCGAGTGTTGACCAATACAGAACGCGTGCTGGGCAGTCGTACAGGACGGACCGTTCTCGACATTGCCACGGGTAAAGACCCCAAGCAAATACTCAAAGAGCGCGTCGATGTCTACCAGCGCGATCCCGAGGCCGTCCTCAGAGATCTGCGGACGATTCAACGTGATTTCAACACGATCATGACTGCCCTGACGGGCAAGGTCCGACAGACCTGGGGCGAGAAAGAAGTAAAGGTTCCTGAACAAAAGAAGTACGTCAAGTATACCCAGAACTATATGAGCCGAACCATCGTTGACTTCGACAATGGCACAATCGTGGTGGAAACCCTGGACGATAAGTCGCCCAAAGAGAGTCTGAAAAATGCGATCGTGACGACCTTGCTCACACCGGACGATCCGCGCTCCGTCGATCTGTTTTCCGATAAACCAGTGACTCTGACCAGTGACCATTCTCCCTATTTGCTGGGGCTGGTACTGGATCAGGAGGGACAGCCGATCCGCACCCCAGCTCAGGCAGAAGCGTTCGCGGCATCCAGTCTTGAGAGCGCCAAGGGTAGGCCGGTGGATCAGAACGGCGTCACAAAACAAGCGCTGATTACCGAGATCAAGATGGTGGCGAATTTTTCGAACAAACAAGCGGACAAATATCGGGCAACCGTCACCAGATTTGCCGAGCAATTCAAAGTCAGCCCAAGCCTGATTTTTGCCGTGATTCGGACCGAGAGTAACTTCAACCCGTTTGCCGTGAGTTCCGCCCCGGCCTTCGGTCTGATGCAGCTGGTTCCCACCAGCGGAGGTCGAGATGCGTACCGGAAAGCCAAGGGGAAAGACACGATTCCATCGCGTGAGTACCTATTCGACCCGGAGAACAATATCGAGCTCGGCAGCGCCTATCTGAACGTCCTGTCGTATAACCAGCTTGAGCAGGTCGACAACGAGGTCTCACGGGAATATTGTGTAATCTCCGCATATAACACCGGAGCGGGAAATGTCTTTAAGGCATTTGCGACCAACTCCACCTCCGCCATCAACCAGATCAACAGCCTTGAGCCACCGGCCGTCTATGATCGGTTGCGCACCAATCTCCCGTATCAAGAAACAAGGGATTATCTGGTGAAAGTCGTGGGCTTCCGCAAGCAGTTTATATCGCCGGCAGACGCTCCAGGGCGTTGACCTCTCCGACAACGGTCACCGTACGTAGTGCCTTCCATCGAGGAGAATCAGGCGGTCAGTCTGGCTCCGGCCTTCGACTGGTGAGTCATGAAGGCCTGAAGGTATTGATTATCACGGGGGGACACCCCCTCAAACTCTACCCCATAAATTTGTTCTTTGCCCCATCGAACAGTTGCCGTTTCAATGACCATGGATGCTGACTGATTCGGTAATCGCAACTGCATGGCAATGCGATCACCGGGGGTAATCACTGCCTCGGTCATGACCCGAACACCTTTTTCCGATACATCATAGACAATCCCCAAGCCCTGTTCCACCACTCCTTTTCTCAAATGCCCCACACGTGCAAACGAACAAGGAAAGGGAGCGGACACGCGGACACGCGGATATCGGCGCAACTGCGGAACACTGCGACCAGCGTTTGCATTGAAGTCTGAATCATCCATGATCATTCACTCCTTCTCTGTGGCATTCATGTACTCAGCCAACTGCCGTGACACCGATTCGGACATCCTCCCAAATGCAATCCCATGGAATTGATGATTCCTCCAACACACGGTGGCGACTGCCACTTCCGCCGGAGGATCACTCTTGGTCAATCTGAGCGTAAGGGAGACCTGATCACCTGGCTTCATCAGCGCATCCGTGCTCACACACACTCCACCGGTCGACAGATCGTGGACCAGGCCGACATCATGCAGAGACTTTCGAAACCACCAACCTGCGTTCAGTGACGTAAGGGAACAGCTGAAGGGGGTAAGAATTCGAACCCGAGGGTTTCTTCGAAGCTTGTTTGGGGTCACACCCGGCTGTTGGATCGTTTGCATCATCCACCTCGTGAGAAATACTCTATCTCACGAGGCGGATTCTGCGAACTATTTTTCAACTTTATGGGCGTACGGCTGTCGTCGTCCCCTGCACCGAGGGTTTGGAGTGGGACTCTCTACGTCTGCGGAAGGGACGCGGTTGATCAGGTCTCGCCTGACCTGCTAACGAGCGGCCATTCCGATGAATGGCTTGGTGTTCACGCGGACTCGCATGCACCGGCGCCCCGCTCCCTGGGGCAACCGGAACGGTTTGTCCCAACAGACGTTCGATCGCCCGAAGTTGTTGCGCATCCTCGCTGGTGACAAAACTGGTGGCACGGCCGGTCGTTTTCATGCGAGCCGTACGACCGATCCTGTGCACGTAGTCTTCAGGCACATTCGGCAAGTCAAAATTGATCACATGACCGATATTGGCCACATCAATCCCACGAGCTGCAATATCCGTCGCCACCAACACCCGGAAAGCTCCCCGTCGAAACCCTTCCAGGGCAGCACGCCTCTGGGACAAACTCCGGTCGCCATGCAACACCGCCACTCGATGGCCCGCACGATCCAGCATACGTCCGACCCGATCGGCACGGTGCTTCGTTCTGGTAAAGACGAGCGCCGTATCTTTATCGGCCCCCAAGAGAGACAGAAGCAGATCCGACTTGTCGGCATGCGATGTATGATGCACCGCCTGACTCACTCCGTCAGCGGTCGTCGCTGATGGTGCCACCATGACGCGGACAGGGTTATTGACGCTGGCTTGAACCAACCGTGCGAGATCCGCCGGGAGCGTGGCCGAAAACAGCAGGGTCTGCCGCTCCTCCGGCAAAGCATCAAGGATCTGATTGATCTGAGGCGCAAAGCCCATATCCAACATGCGGTCTGCCTCATCCAACACCAACATCGTGATGGACGACAACAAAATCGTTCCGTTCCACATATGATCCAGGAGTCGACCCGGCGTCGCCACCAGAATGTCCGGGCGTTGTCGCAAGCCTCGGACTTGGGCTTGCATGTCCGCCCCTCCCACGATGACGGTCGCAGAGATGCGACGACTCCGTCCAAGTTTCTCAATCGTGGTCAGGGTCTGTAAGGCCAGCTCACGCGTCGGTGCGAGAATCAACGCTTTCGGCTGCCCTTTCGGTAAGGTGGCCAGCCGTTCAATCATCGGAATGACAAAGGCTGCCGTTTTTCCCGTACCGGTCTGGGCGCATCCGATCACATCTCGTCCCGCCAGAGCGGGAGGGATGGCTTGTTCTTGAATCGGAGTTGGTGACACAAACTTGGCATCAGCCAAGTCGCGTAAAATGGCCTCGGATAAACCGAGGGTGTGAAAACTGCGTGAAGCAGACGTATCCACTAAACTATCCTTTCAGTTTGATCGCATTATGACGGGATCAGAGAACCGAGGGGAGAAACAACCGGGGGGTGCTGCTCCAAACTGGACCTGGTCGCGATGCGATCGCGAAGTCCGTTATGGTTGAAGCATCCTCTCGCCGGACTAGCACGAGATAAATGTGATGTTACAATACAGCATGCCGCTCACCACGTCAACCGGTTCCTCTATTGACGCGGTTCTGCACGATAGTCTGCAACATTCATCTCTAATGCTTGCCTGTCTGAATGACGGTCCGCCCAGCAAGCTGGGGGTATCACAGAACTAAAACATGCGGAGCTGTTGGAGCTCCTCGCGCGGTTGGCCTTGTCGCTGGACGTACCGTTCTACCGTTTGCCAGTTCGCACGTTCTCCCACCAGCGCCACATAGTACCCATCTGTCCAATACTCCCCACCCCCAAAATGCCTATGAGTAAGCATGTTTTGTATGTCGACGGGTCTCCCCAGACTACTTCCGACGATCAACTCCGCAACCTCTTGTGGGCCTATGAGACCGTGTCACATGTCCATGTCCTGAGACTTAAACATCCTGAAGAGTCGGCCAGTCATGGATTTGTGGAAATGGACAAGCGAGCAAGCCTCGATCGCAGACATCGCCTTAAAAGGTGCAGTACTTTACTCAGAAGACAGTAACTTGAACCAACACAGTGATGCGAAAAGGCCTTGATGGTGCTGCGCACGGAAAGGCTTTTTAATACTTACTGACTTGTGAGCAATTAAGTAGTTTATGCGTATACAGCGCACCCTATGCTTCGATCCGATCCTGAGTTGACGCTGATCCGCCGGACACTTCACGGCTGACTCCGATCAAATGAGATCCGATGATGACGCCCGAGATGGATCGCTCCTAGTACATCCTCATGAATAATGACAGAAAACTTTGAGGATCTTGAGGTTGACGCTGCATCCGAGAACCCGCACTTAGTGCATTTTTCTACAAATCTCGACGGTCGCTTCAACTTGACCATCCCTTGGACTGACCATCAAGAGCATCCCCTTGTGTTCTGTAGACCTCTTAAATCGAGTCGCATAACCCTCATCGTATGGGTGGGCTTCGATCGTGGTCTCTCCACTCTTGCGATCATATACACTTTCGAGGACGAATGCCTCCACAGTTTGCGTGCCATTCAACCGCGGTTTGCTCATGACGCGCCAGAACCGGTTTTCTGGATCAAACATCCCGTTCGAGACATCCATGGTGGCATTCGAACACAACTTCACACCTTTCAATACCTCCACATATTCACCTCTATCCACAAATTGAGCAAAACCTGATAGGGGAAA
>JAEURV010000074.1 GCA_016788465.1 Nitrospira sp.
GCAATTCCGCGAAGGCCGCAACACAATCATGGGGTTGATGCTCGAAAGCAATCTCAACCCCGGCAAGCAAGCCTGGAAAGAAGGGGTCGCCCTTCAGCATGGTGTCTCCATTACCGATGCCTGCCTCGGATGGGCCGAGACCGAAAGGTTGCTGCACGAGCTTGCCGCTGTGATCACCCCCAAGCCGGTCTCTTGACCACAGTCATCATGAGTCCAGCCTGTGTTGAATTGGCACTTGCAAGACGAACTAACGCCGACCGATTGCGTGCCCTGACCTTATCGCGGTGAGAAACGATATCTCTCAATCCTGAACAGGGACGCAAGACCGCTAGCACCTCATTCAGCTCAACCCCAGACCCTAGTGACAGACTTCGCTAATATTGGACCGAGCGGCCCTCGCCCCCTCGCCGAGCGTGGGTTTCGCCACTATCGATGCGAGACGGCCAACCGCTGCAGCAAATACCTCAAATTCCTCACGGGAAAAGTGAATCGTCATGGGACCGCTTGATAGGCGAAGCCCACCGCAATCGCACAACACCAGTTTCATCGGCTGATCTGATCCTAATAGTTTTTCCATGTTCCGTTCCTTCCTTCTTTATTTGAGTGGCGGTTTCAAGTTCCAAGTGCAACGGGTGAATGAAGGCGCCACTGCGCGTAGGCTTCCAAGGGCGTGGCAAAGTCGAGACATTTTCTCGGGCGCGTGTTCAGCCGATGGGCGATGGCATTCAACTCACGCTGGGTGTAACCGGACAAGTCCGTCCCTTTGGGCAGGTACTGGCGCAGCAGGCCATTGGTGTTTTCGTTGGTGCCACGTTGCCAGGGGCTGTACGGCTCGGCAAAGAAGATCTGGATCGCGAGCCGCTGAGCCAACTGCTCATGCTCGGCCATCTCTTTGCCCCGATCATACGTCAGGGTTTTCCGCAGCGGAGCGGGGACATGCCGAAGTTTCTTCGTGAAGCCCTGACGAGCACTCGTGGCATCCGTCCCCTCCATCCGGGCCAGGATGACCAGGCGGGTCGTCCGCTCCACCAAGGTCCCGACCGCCGACCTATTGCGCGCCCCCTTGATGAGGTCGCCTTCCCAGTGACCCGGCACGGTGCGCGTGGCCACGTCGGCGGGACGCTCGGCGATGGGCGTCATGTTGGGAATCTGGCCGCGGCGGTCTGCGCCTCGTGCCCGAGGCCGGCGTGCCGTGCGCGCCTGACGCAACGCCGCCAACAGCTCGCGCCGCAGCGCTCCGCGTGGCAGCACATACAGGCCTACATAGATGGTCTCAGCCGAGAGGTGTTTCCGCATGTCGTCAGGATACGTGCGTCGGAGCCGCCCGGCAATCTGCTCGGGCGAGCAGCCCTGCGTCAGCTGGGTCTGGACATACTGCCACAACCACGGGTCCAAGAGTTTGCGCGACCGCCGCGGCTGATGGGCTCGGGCAGCCGCCTGTGTCTGTGCGGTGCAGGCCCGATAGGGACGGCCCCGCGTCGTGTTGCGGGCATATTCGCGGCTCAGGGTGCTGGGCGCTCGGCCCAAGACCCGCGCCAGCGCGCGCAGCGACTTTCCTTGGGTCAGGCCCAGACTCACGGTCTCACGGTCTTCAGCACTCAAGTGTGTGTAGCATCTTTTTGTCATGGCAACACCTTAGCCCTTCAGGGCCTGCAGTGTTGCACTTGGAGTTAGAACTCAAGAGTTGTTTCCTTACTATCTAGAGATTCGGTACCGTCCCGGGCTGATCGCTTGGTTGAGGCACGCATGCGTCTCCTCACGAGACCATCCACAGTTCACGCACTTCCAATGTTTCGCCTGATAGAAATCCATCGACCATTCCCCAATTAACAGTCCTCCGCATTTCATGCAGATTCTGTGCATATTTATTCCTCCTCACCTGCAACGACGCTCGTTTTCGCCATTACTCCTCCAGTTCGTCAGAAAATAAAAAAAGCCCACGGTGCATCAAACACTGTGGGCTCTGGTCGTGCCGACCTCTGGCCTCTATCTGAGATTCTCTAAATTGCCATCTCGGTATTTGATTTTGATAACTACTCTCATTACATGACAGAGAACGCTGCTGTCAATCCCCATGAGCTATCCATAAAAGCATTCTGCCAATACTGCCCATTCACCCCCCTCCACGCCGACATCGCTGATGTCTCATTGTCCCATGTCGCATCCATCGGTCATCTCTATCGACTTTCTCTCGTTTATCGACTCATGCTACGATGCTGCCGATGTTGATCGACACCCATACCCATCTCGACGACGCACGCTATAACGACGATCGAGAGGCCATGATCGTCCGGGCACGAGAGGCCGGTGTTGAGGCGCTCCTCACCATCGGTTGCGATCTGACCACCAGCCAAGCG